>JAOBWO010000236.1 GCA_025463415.1 Acidimicrobiales bacterium
TCGACGAACCCGAACGCAGCCGGGCACGGCGTGTCACTGCCCGCGGCAGCATCGAGACGGGTCACGTCACCGCCCTCTTCGTCGATGGCGATGATCACATCAGGATGCGCGCCGCGAAGTCGCGCGCAGAGCCGGGCCACCTGCCGGTCATCGACGACGTTCTGGGCGAACAGCAGCACCCCGCCGAGACCGTTCGCCACTGCAGCGAGGAGCCACGCCGGCGCGTCGGTTCCGACGAACGATCCGAGCAGGCAACCGGCGACGAGTCGGCGATCGGCATCAGTGGGCATCATCCCTTCACCGCTCCCGCGGTGAGCCCGCCCACGACGCGACGTTGGACCAAGAGGAAGAAGATGACCACCGGGATCGCCATCAACGTGGAGCCGGCCATCACGCCGCCCCAATCGGTGCCCTTGGCCCCCTCGTTGAACGCCTGCAGCCAGACGGGCAGAGTCTGCTTGTCGGGCTTGTTCATGACGACGAGCGCGAAGATGAACTCGTTCCACGCCTGGATGAACGCGAAGACGCCGGTCGCGACGAGGCCCGGTGCCACGAGCGGCAGGGTGATCGTCATGAACGCACGCATCCGTGACGAGCCGTCGGTCATCGAAGCCTCCTCCAACTCCTTGGGCACGTTCGCAATGAAGCCACGCAACGTCCAGATCGTGAACGGCAAGACGAAGGCCAGGTAGGTCAGCGAGAGACCGATGATGGAGTTGATCAGGTCCCAACCATCGAGGATGCGGAACAGGGCGATGATCAGTGCCTCGGCGGGCACCATCTGCACGATCAGGATCGCGATGACGAACGCGCGTCGACCGCGGAACCGGAACCGCGAGACGGCCACCGCGGCGAGGAACGCGACGAACAGGGCCGCCACCAACACGATCAGCGTGACGGTGAGGCTGTTCTTCACCGCGGTCCAGAAGAAGTCGCGCTTGAACACCTTGCGGTAGTTGTTGAGCGTGCCCGGCGACGGCAGGAACTGCGGTGTCGCCTTCTGCACGTCGACGCCGCGCCGGAACGAGGTCAGCACCATCCAGTACACGGGGAACGCCGCGATGGCGAAGACGAAGAGGCCGAGCAGGTTCACCCAGGCGTTGCGGCCACGTCGCCGAGGGCGCGGCGTGATCGGAGGCAGCGTCGCGGTCACAGCTCCTCCTGCTTCGTCATCGAGCGGAGGTAGAAGACCGTCAGCAGCACGGTGATCGCCACCATCACGATCGCGATGGCAGCGCCCTTGTCGAAGTGGTTGCCACCGAACGACGTGCGGTAGGCGTACACGCCCAGCAGGTTCGTGTCGCGGGTGATGCCGCCCGCTCGCTGCAGGACATACACCTGGGTGAAGACCCGGAAGTCCCACAGCACCGACAGCGACGTGAGGATCAGCAGGATCGGCTTGAGTGACGGGATGACGATGTCGCGGAAGCGCTGCCACGGGCGGGCGCCGTCGATGGCCGCAGCCTCCATCATCTCCTCGGGTATCTGGGTCAGTCCGGCGTACAGGGTGAAGGCGATGAACGGGATGCCCATCCAGACCACGATGATCGTGGCGACGAAGTAGAACGTGAGCGGGTTCGACAGCCACGACTCGCCCTGGCGGCCCAGTGCCCAGTTGGCGATGCCGTACTGCGTGTCGAAGATCCACTGCCAGATGACGGTGCTCGCCAGCGCCGGCATCGACCACGCCAGCATCAGACCGAGCGTGACGAGCAGACGCATCTTCGACGCGAGTCGTTTCAGCAACACCGCGATCGCGAGGCCGAGGACCATCGTGAGGATCACGTTCACCGCACAGAACGCGACCGTCCTGCGCAGCACCGTCCAGAACTCTGAGTCACCGAAGATGCTGCGGAAGTTCTTCAGCCCGACCCAGTCGGCGGCAGCGCCGAACTGCTGCTTGAGTCCGAACTACTGCAGCGACAGCGTCACCAGGCGGACGATCGGATAGGCGAGCATCAGCCCGTGGATCGCTGTCGCCGGCACCAGCAACGCATAGGGCAGCGGCCGAACACGCCGACGGCGGGGAGTGATTCCGTCGGCGTGTTCCATGCTGCGTTCTCCTGGTGTCCGGTGGGGCTCGAAGTTATTCGAGCTCAGCCGTTGAGCGCGTCCTCGATGGCCGCGTCGGCCTTCGCGGCTTCCTCCTTGACGTCACCGCCGCTGGCGATCGCCACCGTCATGTCGGACAGCGTGTTGCTGGCTTCGACGCTGGCCCAGTTCTCGCTGGCGGGGGTGAACCGGCTGTTCTCCGATGCCTTCGCCTGGGCGACGGCACCTTCGCTACCGCTGATCGTGTCGAGCAGCGACTTCAGCGCCGGGATCGTGCCCTGATCGGCGAACTGCTGCTGATACCCCTTCGAGACCAGGATCTTGAGCAGGTCGTAGGCGAGATCGGCATGGGCGCTGTTCTTTGAGATGCCGAGGACGGATCCGCCGAGGAACGCAGGCGCCGTCGTGCCGGTGGTGAGGCCGGGCATCGCGAACGCTCCGATGTTGGCCTCCATGTCCGGGCAGCCATCGTCGGGGTTGATGATCTGGCCGGGCTTCCAACCGGGTGCCGGCATCATGCCGACCTCGCCGTTGCAGAAGGCGATGTAGTCCTTGGAGTCGTCGCCGTCTTTCGGTGCCCCACTGGTCTCCTCGACGAACTGCTGGTACGCGGTCAGGCCCTTGATCGACGCATCGGACTCGAGCCCACCCGTCCAGCTGTCACCGGACTGCGTGGCGATCTCACCACCGTTGACCCAGATGAAGGGCAATGCGGCGAACCAGTTCTTGCCGGGCAGGTACATGCCCGAGAAGTTCGCGGTCGCGGCGTTGGCTTCCTTGAGCTTCTTCGCTGCCGCCAGCATCTCGTCGATGGTGCCGGGCACCTCGATGCCTGCGGCCTTGAACAGATCCTTGCGGTAGAGGATGACGCGGGCGCCGGCGTAGTACGGCACGGCGTCGAACTGCCCGTCGTACGTGCCGGCCTCGACCAGGCTCTGGAGGAGATCGTCGCCGCCGAGCTCGGCCTGCTTCGACGTGAGGTCCTCGAGCGCGCCTGCGGCTTCGAACGCCTGGGCCTGGGTGTTGCCGAGTTCGATGACATCAGGGCTGTCGCTGCTGGACAGCGCGGTCGTCAGCTTCTCGACGATGCCCGTCCACTGCTGACGCTCGAACGTGACCCGCACGTCGGGGTGCTCCTTGTTGAACTCGCCGATCGCGTACTCGACGAAGCCGTCAGGCGTGTCCCCACCGTTCAGCCACAGGCGGATCTCGCCGCCCGTGCCGGTGCCGCCGGTGATCGGCGGTGGGACCGTGGTGTCGCCCGCCTCGGTTGGTGCCGTCGTGTCGGCCGTCTTAGCTGCAGTCGTGTCGGCTGCCGTGTCCGCGGTGGTGTCCGAAGTCGTGTCGGCGGTCGACCCCGCGGTGGTCTCGGCAGCCGCGGAAGTCGTGACGGCTGCGGCGGTGGTCACGGCAGCGGCAGTCGTGCCCGCACTGCCCTTGTTGTCCGACCCGCACGCAGTCAGTGCGATGCTCAGGGCTGCCAGACCGGCAGCGAACTTTCGGATTCTCATGTGTGTTCCCCTTTGTGATGCTGATGTGTGTTCTGGTGGTGTGAGACGTGGTGCTCAGGCGATGCCGAGCTCGTTGCGGACGACGAGCGCCAATGCGCCGAGCAGCACGCCGTCGTCGCCGAGCGAGCTGAAGCGGGCGGTGACCCGCTCGCCGAGCGTCGGGAACGTGCGATGTCGGATCGTGTCCAGCGCGGCGAGCCGGAACCGGTCGTCGAGGAGGTCGAGCGGACCTGAGATGACGATGTCGGAGAGGTCCAGCGCACCCACGAGCGTGGCCAGCGCGATCCCGAGGTGGCGGCCCGCCAGCTGCAACGACGTCGTTCGGTCGGCGTCGTCGAGTCCCTGCAACCGCGTCGCCAACAGCGGTGCCGAGACCACGGACTCGAGGCAGCCGCGCCGGCCGCACTTGCAGAGCGCGCCCTCGTCGTCGACGGTGACGTGTCCGATCTCGCCCGCAGCGAAGTGATCCCCGACGAACAGCTCGCCGCCGATGACGATGCCCGCGCCGACACCCCCGCCGACGCGTACGAGCAGCAGGTTCTCGGCATCGTTGCCGGCGGCGCTGTACTCGGCCAACACTGCTGCGTTGGCGTCGTTGGCCACGTAGCTCGGTGCACCAAGCGCATCTGCCAACTTCGCCGCCAGTGGCTCGTCGCGCCACTTCACGTGCGCCGCCGTCAGGACCACGCCTGCGTCGTCGACGATGCCGGGCGTCGCGCAGCCGATGCCGAGCAGGGGGCGCTCCATCGATCGGGCGATGTCCTTCGCGAGGCGGACGATGGATGCCGTTGCCTTCTTGCCGGTCTCACCCTTGCGCTGCTGCGAACGTCGCGCCACGATCTTGCCTGCGAGGTTGACCACGGCGGCCTCGATGACGTCGTCGTCACTGAGATCGAGTGCGATGACATGGCGCGCATCGGGCTCCACACCCAACAACGTCGCCGGCTTGCCGGCGGTGGTGCTCGCCTTGCGTCCGTGCTCACTGATCAGACCGTCGGCGATGAGCTCAGCGGTGACCGCAGAGACGGTTGTCGGCGTGAGCCCGCTCAGTCTCGCCAGGTCGGCTCGACTCTGCGGACCACTGCTGTGCAACGCCTGCAGCAACAGGGTGCGGTTGCGAGGGCGGGCGTCCGAGGGTGCCGCCTTGGCCGCACCGGAGGTACGGCTGATCGGCTGGTCGAACGTCCCCTGGCGTGTCACGAGTTAATTAGTACAGCAGACTTATTTATTCTGTCAACACATCCGCCCAGATATCTCCCGCGCCCAAACCGTTCTTTGCGAAGTCGAGACCCCACTCCGGTCCATCTGCCGCATCGGTACGTGGGCGAGGCGCCCGCGGAGGACTCAACGAGCCCGCGCGCTGCGCGGCTGACGTCGGCAGTTCTCGGGTATCGACCGATCGTGCCGACCGGGCTGCCCCCGACGATCCGCGGATGCCTGTTCGACATGGACGGCGTCCTCACCCGAACAGCGGTCGTGCATGCCCACGCATGGAAGCGGATGTTCGACGACTTCCTCAGCTCCCGCGCGCAACGCTCGGGCACGCCGTTCCAACCCTTCGAGGATGCGGACTACCAGCAGTACGTCGACGGCAGGATCCGCGCCGACGGCACCCGTGCTTTCCTGGCGTCCAGAGGCATCACCATCCCCGAAGGCGAGCCGGACGACCCGCCCAGCGCCGAGACCGTCCACGGGCTGGGCAACCGCAAGAACGCGATGGTGCTCGAGTACATCGCTGCGCACGGGGTCGGCACGTACACCGATGCGGTCTGGTTGCTCCGCGAGGCCCACGCCGACGGCCTGCGCTGCGCCGTCGTCTCGGCCAGCGCGAACACGGCCCAGGTGCTCGAGGTGACCGGGCTTGCCGACGTGATCGATGCGCGCATCGACGGAGTCGTCGCGCAGCAACAGGCTCTGCGAGGTAAGCCGGCGCCGGACACGTTCTGCGCCGGAGCCGCTGCGCTCGGGATCGAACCGTCGAACGCCGCCGTGTTCGAGGATGCCGTCTCCGGAGTGGCCGCGGGCCACGCCGGCGGGTTCGGGTTGGTGGTCGGCGTCGACCGCGTCGGTGGCGGTCACGGGGACGAGCTCCGACGCGCCGGAGCCGACGTGGTGGTGAGCGACCTCTGCCGGCTGTCCGAAGCGCTGCCCCCATGACGCAACCGGTCTTCTCCATCGAGCCGTGGGCGATCACGGAAAACGAGCTGTCCCTCGATCGTCTCGAGCAAGCCGAGTCCGTGTTCGCGCTCTCCAACGGGCACCT
Source organism: Acidimicrobiales bacterium (assembly GCA_025463415.1). GTDB lineage: Bacteria > Actinomycetota > Acidimicrobiia > Acidimicrobiales > Ilumatobacteraceae > WLMZ01. Next base: position 5,827 of record JAOBWO010000236.1, read on the forward strand.
CGGCCTCCGCGGCAACCTCGACGAGGGCGAGCCGGTGGGTCTGCCCGGCACCTACCTCAACAGCGTGTACGAGCTGCGACCACTCCCCTACGCCGAGGCCGGCTTCGGGTACCCCGAATCCGGTCAGACGATCATCAACGTCACCAACGGCAAGTTGATCCGGCTGCTCGTCGACGACGAACCGCTCGACGTCCGCTACGGCACCCTGTTCGAGCACCGGCGTGTGCTGGACCTCCGCGCCGGCACGCTGACGCGCACGCTGCGCTGGCGCTCACCGGCGGGTCGCGTGGTGAGAGTGAGCTCGAGACGGCTGGTGTCGCTCACCCAGCGCGCGATCGCCGCGGTCGAGTACGAGGTGACTGCGGAGGATGGCCCGATCCGGATGGTCGTCCAGTCGGAGCTCGTGGCCAACGAGGCGCACGAGGTCCGGCAGAACGACCCCCGCGCGTCCGCCGCGCTGGAGTCGCCGTTGGTCCTGGAGGAGAACGTCGTCGACGACGTGAGTGTGATGGTGCACCGCACCAAGCGCAGCGGGCTGCGCGTCGGCGCGGGGATGGCCCACGAGATCAGCGGACCGGAGGGCACGCGCGTGGATCACTCCGGGCTGGGTGACATCTCGCGGGTGACGATCGCAGCGGACGTGCCCGAGGGCGGCACGCTCCGCATCGTCAAGTACATCGCGTACGGCTGGTCGTCGCAGCGGAGCCGGTCAGCGGTGCACGACCAGGTGGTGGCAGCGATCGCCGCCGCGAGGCTCGGAGGTTGGGCCGGCCTGCTCGAGGACCAACGATCGTTCCTCGACTCGTTCTGGGACGGCGCCGACGTGGAGGTCGACGGCGATCCCGCCATCCAGCAGGCCGTGCGCTTCGCGCTCTTCCACCTCCTGCAGGCGGGCGCGCGCTCCGAGCGCCGCCCGATCCCCGCCAAGGGCCTCACCGGCACCGGCTATGACGGCCACGTCTTCTGGGACATGGAGATGTTCGTGCTGGCTGCGTTGCGGCACACCTTCCCGTCGGCGTCCGCCGACGCGCTGCGCGGGCGGGCGTCGACGCTCGACACGGCGCGTGCGCACGCGGCACGCCTCGGTCTCCAGGGAGCGGCCTTCCCCTGGCGGACCATCGACGGTCAGGAGTGCTCCGGCTACTGGCCGGCCGGCACGGCCGCGTTCCACGTCAACGCCGACATCGCCGACGCGATGCTGCGCCACGTCGACACCACCGGGGACGCCGAGTTCGAAGGCGAGGTCGCGCTGCCGGTGCTCGTCGAGACGGCCCGGCTGTGGCGTGGCCTCGGCCATCACGACAGCGGCGGGCGGTTCCGCATCGACGGGGTGACCGGACCTGACGAGTACAGCGCGCTCTCGGACAACAACGTGTACACGAACCTGCTCGCGCAGAGGAACCTTCGTGGCGCCGCCGACCTGGTGACCCGCCTTCCCGCCGAGGCGGCCAAGCTGGGTGCCGACGGCGAGGAAGCCGCGTCATGGCGCGACGCAGCGGAGAACATGGTCGTGCCGTTCGACGAACGCCTCGGCGTCCATGCCCAGAGCGAGGGGTTCACCGAGCACGCGGTGTGGGACTTCGAGCACACGTCGCCCGATCAGTACCCGCTGCTGCTCCACGCGCCCTACTTCGACCTCTATCGAAGTCAGGTGGTCAAACAGGCGGACCTCGTGCTCGCGATGCACGTGTGCGACGACTGCTTCACCGATGAGCAGAAGGCGCGCAACTTCGACTACTACGAACGGCTGACCGTTCGCGACTCGTCGCTGTCTGCGGCCACCCAGGCGGTGATCGCGGCTGAGGTCGGCCAGCTCGATCTCGCCCACGACTACCTGGCCGAGACGGCGCTGATGGACCTGCGCGACATCAATCGGAACACCGGCGATGGCGTGCACCTCGCATCGCTGGCGGGCGCGTGGTCCGCCCTTGTCGCCGGCTTCGGCGGGATGCGCGTGGGCACCAGTGACCTCATCCGCTTCGCGCCCCGGCTGCCCAACGGTCTCGCCCGGCTCGCGTTCCGCGTGCGTCACCGCGGTCGCAGCTTGCGTGTCGTTGCCCGCCGGACCGAGGCCACCTACGAGCTCGTGCAGGGCGACCCGCTCATGATCTCTCACCACGGCGAGACCCATCAGCTGGGTGGCCGACCACTCACGTTGCCGATACCGACGATGATCGTTCGGCCGCGTCCCACCCAGCCCCTGCATCGCGAGCCGATGCCTCGCAGCGCGCACGGCATGTGAGATCGCACGACGCGAGCGGAAGGCTGCGGTATCGATCCCGGCACAGCCGGCGTCCGTGTGCGACGCAGTTCGTCGATGCTGCGTTACCGCTGGATGAGTGCTGCGAGCGTCGCACTGGGGTCGGCGTCGGGGCTCGGACGGCGTGCGCTGAGCGGATCAGTGGTGGACGCTCGTCGGTGATCGAGGCGACCGGAGACGACGACGATTGGGTACACGGATACGATCACCTCGGTTGCCATGAAGTGGCGGAGTCATAGAGGCGAAAGGCGCCTGCACGCGGTCGTGTTACCAACTCCGCCGCAGTCCGCCGAAGGCATTCCCGCGTGCCAGAATTCGCCAGCTTTGTTACCGGCGGCGCGCCTCCGACCTTCTGACGCTCGGCAGGGCGGCATGTTCTGGGTTTTCGGCTACGGTTCGTCGATGGACGAGGCGGTGGCAACGGAGTTCCTGCGGTCCAGGAGGAACCCCGCGTCAGGTCCTGATCGTGTTCTGGACCATGCCGCCCGTGCTGGCTCACGTTCTCCTCACACCTCTCCTCGGGATGGCTGACGAGGTTGTCGGCGACGGTCGACAACTCGACAGAAGACACTGTGCACGGCGATCTGTTTTTGAGCGCCGGCGCCGACCACTCGCGATCGACCACACCGAGCTCCCCGTTGGTGGTACACGGCGACCGTCTCGAACGGCAGCAGGAGGCGGCGGACTGCAACTCTCTGAGCTGAGTCCACAGTGCGTCCGGCGGCGACGGTCAGGTGTGAGTGCCCTGCCGTGCGGCGGGGTGTGCAGCGATGCCAACTCGTTCTCGCGCGAAGCGTGTGTCATCCGTCGTCGCAGAAGTCGCCGAGCTGGATTGGGATCGTCTGGATGGATACGGAGTTCGTGAACGTGATGATTCCCGCTGCGAGATCCGCTTTGATGTCGGCCGGCTCGAGAATATCGGGCGAGTCGTAGACCCCGGTTCCGTCGTCGGCAAGGGTGAAGGTCAGCGTTTTCCCTTCCGAATCCACCGACCAGTCGCCGCCGAGCCCACCGCACTTGATCCCGCTCACTGGGGGAAAGGCGTCCACCCCTGGATCGTAGTAGCCCGCCCGTCCCGTGATCTTGATGTCCTTGTAGTAGTCCCGGACGCCCACGCTGGCACGCGCTGACCACAGACCGAACCGGTCGAGCAGGCTTTGCAGGATGCCGATGATCACGGCCGGCGCCCCGGCGACGCCGTTGACCCCCGAGATCAGAGGACCGAACGTGTCGGTGAGGTCTTGGGTGAGCGAGCTGCCTTTGGTGTTGAAGTCGGCCAGGACCACGAGGCGCGAGTCGTACGGCTTGTAGCGATTGTCGAGGTTCATCTTCTGCTCGACTCCCCGCAACGTTGTTCGGGCCTCGCCGTTGTTGTCGGTGACGGCGTCGACTGCACTCTTGTTCGTCCCGTATGGCGCGAAGCGGACACGGTCACCGAACTGCAGTCCGGGTGACCAGTGCACCTCTGCGCCGCTGACCGCGCTGTTGTTGGGCAGGCTGAAGTCTTGGCCGAAGAACGCGAGCAGGAAACGGAAGCAGTTCGCGTAGCGGCCGGCGCCTGTTCGGAACTCGATCTCGGTGTACAAGGTCCTCTCTTGACCCGGTGTCGTGGTCATGGTGCGAATCAATGGATCGTTTTCGAGGTGCATGCTCACGTGGAACGTGGCGATGCTGAACGCGAGTTTGACCAAGGCGAGGATCGCTGCAGCGACTGCGTTCTTGACCGCGGTGGGGAGTTGCACCTCAGGGATGACCTTGCCGAAGAACTGACCGAGGCCTGCGGCGCTGAGGTCGCCGAGTTGGGTGCCGGTCGTGTCGAAGTTGCAGTCGTTGTTCGCCGCTGCATGCACGACGCGCGATGGGCCGGGTGCCGGCGCTGCTGCAGGGTTGGAGAGGGCGACGTCGCCGGCGAGGCGGAGGAGCACGAGGTACTCCTGTGGCCCGTTGATCAGATCGCCGGGCTCCAACGGTTGGAGGAGACCGACCGTGCCCGAATCGTGGGTGCCGAGTGAGTTGAGGAACGAGGCGAAGAAGTTGAACGTGGGCCCCGCGTCGGAGTTTGTGGCTGCGAACATGTCGCTCTCGAGCGCTGTCCGTAGGTCGTCGACCGAGACGGTGTCGGCACGAAGCGCGGCGACCATCCCGAGCAGGCTGTCGAGTGGTTCCGCTTGACCGTTCTCGATCATGTCGGGGATCATCAACACTTCGCCGGCCTCGGCATTGATGTTCTGCGCTGGCGCGGCTCCAGTCGCGACAACGGATCCATCGAGGTCGACGATGCCGATGCCCGACAGCTGCAGACCCGTCTCGAACGCCGACACTGCCCCATCGCCTCCCGCCAGAACCTGCACCGCGAGCGCATCCGCGGTGACAGAGGGATCGATCGGATCAGTCGGCAACGTGGCCGGATCGACCGGTGCCGGGAGCAGGTTGCGGTCGGGAGTCGTTCCAGCGATGAACGCCGCCCTGTCGACCGTCGTCGTCGCCGGCGCCTCCGTGGCCGGCGTGGTCGCGGCTGTCGGCGCCGCCGACGACGCAGAGGACTCCGACGTGGCAACCGTGTCGCCAGATGCAGTCACAGGGCCGCTACCGACCACAGAACCTACGGTCGGCGGCTGAGACGCGCCGCTGACCGCGCCGACGGACGCGGCCGATGTCGACGGTGACGCTGCCGGCGAGGAACTGCCAGACGAACACGACGCCGCGACGATCGAGAATGCGACACCGAGAACCAGAGCGGAGCGGAGATTCATGCCCGCCAAACCTAGTTCTGGCCAGTAGTGCCCGCGGCCTCTGCGGACATGCCGCCGAGAGCGTCGCGTGCCGAGATGACCTTCGGCTGCCGGCGGCTGCCTCACGCGCATGGAGCGTCGTCGGGCGTGATGTTGATGGAGCGTGCCGGTACTCGGGGGCTATGAGTACCAAGAGAGAGCTGATCGAACCGAACCCAGGCGACAAGCGCTACGCGCGCCGAGACGTAAACGGCCGGTTCACCGAACAGGTGGACGTCGGCAAGTCGTCTGCCGCCGACCAGCGCCAGCACAGCAAGCACGTGCCGAAGGTAGGGCACGGCGACGAAGGCGACCGCCCCACGTCGAAGTAGGAGTTGCCTACCCAATGCGGGTTGCCGCATCGCCCGCTCGTCTCCGTCGTGTCGTCCATGTCCGAGCTCCTCGAGCGCGAACCTGACAGAGAACTTTCCCGCGGTCGCGGCCCATGAACCGGTCTGCCATCGGTTCCGGCCGTCGTAGCTGAGCCCGACGGCGGCGTAGACGAGCGCGGTGAACCTGTCCAACTCGGCAGCGCACAAGTCGAAATGGCCCTGGGTGATCCGAGCTGGGACCGAGTCGAACACGTCACGCAACCGCAGTTCGCGACTCCAACGCCTCAGCCGATCGACATTCTGTTCTTCCTCATCGAGCTCGGCGAGCGTGAACTTCTCGTTGGCGATCTCCTGCTGCAATTCGGCCAGACACTTCCCGCACTCGGACTCGAACTCGGCCCATTCCGCCCGGCGAGCATCGTCGTATAACGAACGGATCCGGGACGCGGTGACGTCATCACCCGGGAACGCGTTGAACGTGAAGACCTCACCGTCGTGTCGGCCGACGAGCTCGACGACGTTCGCAACAGTGTCCGCGTACGCAGGGACCGCCGGCAGCGCCCAAATGCCCTGACCGAGCTGCACGGCTCCGACCCGACGCAACTCACGCCAGACACGGGTCAGGCTGGTCGTCGGGTTCGCCGGCCTCTACGTGCTCTCACCGATCGACCTGATTCCCGAGTTCCTGCCGATCATCGGCCCGCTCGACGACATCGTCGTGGTCGCTCTCGCGTTGCGGTACGCCGCTCGGCGGATCCCACCCGAGGCGCTCATCGAAGCCTGGCCCGCCGAACGCCGCATCCTCGCACGCCTCGCGCCCGCCACCGCAACCCACTCGACAGACACCGGAGCACTCTGATGGAGCGTCTGGGCGCTGTCGCTGCCGGCCTCCTACTGACCAGCCGCCGCTGGGGCCTCTGGGCTGAGGACTCGATCGAGACGAATACGTAAGAGGTGCGGACGACAGATGGCTGTCCCCCATTCATCATCACGGAGCGAGCACGAACGCCCGCGACCGGACCGTGAACCGGAAGATGAAACGAGAACCATCATGCAGCAGACATCTCTGCCGAAATCCCTGCGACCACTCCTGACCGGGGCACTCGTCGCGATCCTGGCCACCACTGCCGCAGCCTGCGGCAGCGACAACAAGTCGACGTCGACGACATCCTCGACCGTCGTTGCGTCGAGCACTGCGAGCCCGTCCTCCTCGGCGACCTCGTCGGCGACCTCGACGGCGAACTCATCGGCGAGCTCATCGATGGACTCAACGATGGCCTCATCGATGGACTCGACCATGAACTCGACGCAGGACACCACGTCCGGCACCGAGTCGACGATTGCCATCTCGACCCCTGACACGTCGACCGCAATTTCGGCAACCGCCGACTCGTTCTGCGCGGCCTCGTTCGCCATCGAGAACCCGGGCCAACCGAACATCGACGACAGTGCGTCACCCGAAGCGCAGGGTGCGGCCCTGGCCGAGTTCTTCAAGAACACGTTGCTGCCGCTGGGCACGACACTGCAATCCGTGGCCCCGCCCTCGCAGCAGGCCGACATCAAGACCGCGCTCGACGCCATCAGCGCAGCCGCGACGGCCGGGGATCCCAGCCTCGCGGACACGCAGGCCGTCGACGATGCCACCAACCGCATCCATGACTACTCCGAGTCCACGTGCGGCTGGAAGCCCGTCGCGTTCACCACGACCGAGTACAAGTTCATGGGCATTCCCACCTCGTTGACCACCGGCATCGCCAGCTTCGACCTGTCGAACGCTGGCGAGCAGGAGCACGAGATGGTGCTGTTCCGCAAGAACGACGACGTCACGCTCGATGCCAAGACACTCCTGGCGCTGCCACAGGACCAGGCGCAGTCGATGGTCACGGTGATCGGCAGCGCCGACGCTGCTCCGGCTCACGTCGACCACCTCGTCGCGAACCTCGCTGCCGGCAACTACGTGTACGCGTGCTTCGTGCCGGTCGGCTCCACGCCCGGCGCAACGCCCGCCGCGGATGCGCCACCTCACTTCATGGAGGGGATGTACGGCGAGTTCAGCGTCGGCTGATCCGGCCGTCGACCACCGCTCCCAGCTGCGCTCGCTCGCCCTCTCGGCAGCGAGCGCAGCGCTGTCTGCGGCGGGCTGCACCCCGCACTCAGGCGAACGCGTTCGGGGGCAGTGTGAGTGGGAGGTCGAGCGAGCTCAGCAGACCTGGGGCGGCAGCAGAGACCGCCGGGATGGCGTTGACGATCCGCATCGTGGTTGCCAGCATCCCGTCGATGCTCCCGGTGTCAGGACCGCCGACCTTCAGGTCGCAGTGCATCTCGGGATCGCCGTCGATGTCGACGTGGTACGTGCCGTCGAGCGCGCGGCGTTCGGCCATTCGGGGGCCAGATCCATCGCCATCCGGTTGACGTGCTCGACGATGATCGCATCGCGTCCGTCGATGACCCCGATGGTCTCGAAGCGGACCGCGCCGACTGTTCCGGCTTCGATGACCCCGCACGCCACCTCGAGCCGTCGCGGCGTGAGAACCCGCTCGTACGTCTCATGGATGTGGTCGAGCCGGGCGCCCATCGCATCGGCGATCATGCGCACCGGAGCAGCCCACGTCGCCGACTGCGCGCCATTGCGCGCCATGATCGGCGTGTGCTCCATCGGCTGGCCGAAGCCGAACACCTCGCGCATGACGAACGAGACGGGGTAGGCGTCGTAGCAGAAGAGCTCCTGGATCCGGACCGAACGCACGGCTCGCGACATCGTGAGCATCGTCAGCACGAACTGGTCTGCTGCGAAACCCGGCTCGATCCCGGATGCGTACAGCGACGCGCCGCCCCGTGTTGCCGCCGCGAGCAGCGTTTCCCGATTGGCCGGGTGATGTGCCGGCGGGTACACGAGCGCAGCGGTGGACACGGTGACCACGTTGATGCCGGCCTCCAGGAAGCGGATGTAGTGGGGCACGGCGATCGCGTCGACCTTCTGGTCCGCTGGCTGCGTAGCAGATGCAGTCCGGTCGTGTGGCGAGGATCTCGTCGACGTCCGACGTGGCCAGCAGTCCGATCGGCGGTCCGCCAGCGAGCACACCGGCGTCGACACCGACCCGATGCGCCGAGTGCACCCAGACACCGACGAGCTCGAGATCCGACCGAGCGATGATGGCGCCGATGGCGATCGCGCCGACACCGCCGCTGCCCCACACGGCGACCTTGATCGTCATTCGCCGTCGCCCCAGTGCATGGCTGCGGTGATCCCGCCATCGACGAGGATGTCCGTTCCGCTGATGAACGAAGCGGCTGGGCTGCACAGCCACTCGACCACGGCTGCGACGTCCTCCGCCGTGCCGATGCGGCCGACGGGAGTGGTCTCGACCATCGAGCGCATCACCCCGCCGAACGTCTGGCTGGCCATCTCCTGGTGGCCCATCCCGGTCGAGATGATGCCGGGACTCACCGAGACGATCCTGGCGCCGACGCGGCCCCATCGCGACGCTGCCGCCTCCACCCGGAGCTGGTTCGCTCGCTTGGCGTAACCATATGCAACCGTCGGGTCGGTGATCCCGAGCGCTGCAGCCACGGCCATCAACTCGCTCGACGGCAGGGTCGCGAGCTGTCGCTCGAGATCGGGTTCGAGGTCGGTCAGTGATCCGGCCATGCTCGCGATGCAGACGCCGACGCTGCCGGCCGTGATCACGGCCTCGAACGCGTCGATGACGTTGGCGGTCCCGAGGAGATCGACGGCGAAGATCTTGTCGGCCGACGCCATCGTCGGCGACAACCCGGCCGTGTGCACGATCGCTGCGATCGGGCCCATCGTCTTCACCCGGTCGGCGCCCTCGCGCATCGCATCGATGTCCGTCACGTCCGAGACTGCGCGTTCCACCGCGAAGCCGTCCCGCGCCAGATCGTGTGCCACGCGCTCGAGGTTGGAGGCGTTCGAGTCGGTCACGAACAGGTTCCTCCCGATGCCGAGCCGACGCGCGCACGCGACACCCATGCCGCCAACGCCGACGACGACCACCACAGCACGCCCGGTCGTCATTCGGGCATCCTCGCTCGGGGTCGATCGTCGAGCAACACCGACATCACGCCGTCCATGTGACGGGAAGGGACGTCGGGTTGCGGAACATGCTGTCTCCCTGGATGTGCGGGCGTGGCCGTGTCGGATCGCTCGCGAAACGGAGATCGGGCAACCGGTCCAGCAAGGCGTTCACGGCGATGCGGGTCTCCATCCGGGCGAGGTGCATGCCCAGGCACAGATGCGGTCCGGTGCCGAAGGACATGTGCTGCTTCGGGTCGCGGAAGATGTCGAACGTCTCCGGGTCCACATACACCGCAGGATCACGGTTCGCCGACGCGACCATCGCCGTCACGGTCGCCCCCGCAGGAATCCGCACGCCCGACAACTCGGTGTCCACCGTCGCGACGCGAGGTGTCAACAGGATCGGCGACTCGAAGCGCAGGCCCTCCTCGACCGCCTGCGGGAGCAGCGTCCGGTCCGCACGGACACGATCGAACTGATCCGGGTGGGTCAGCAGGAGGTACAACAGGTTTCCACTCGACCGGTACGTCGTCTCGATGCCGGCCGGCAACAACATCCGCAGGAACGAGTAGATCTCCTCGTCGTCCAACTTGGCCCCGTCGAGCTCCGCTGTCACCAGATCCGTGATCAGGTCCTCACGGGGATCAAAACGACGGGCATCGACGATCCCGGCGAGGTAGTCGGTCAGCTCCTTCGAGCAACGGATCGCGTTGTCCCAATCACGGAACACGGTGATGATCCCCACCGCCCATTCCCGGAACCGGGCGTAGTCCTCCTCCGGCAAACCGAGCACACCGGACATCACCCGCGCCGGGAACGCGAACGTGTACGCC
>JAOBWO010000242.1 GCA_025463415.1 Acidimicrobiales bacterium
TCGTTGGTGTGCAACGGATGGTGGTTCATCGTGATCATGCAGAACAGGTGGTCGTCGTACTCGGTGATGGTCTTGCCGGGCCAGTGCTTGTAGATGTCGCCGACGGTGAAGTCCTCGAGGTGACGACCGAAGGGGCGCTCGTAGGTGCTCATCGCGCCGACGTTACCGGGCCACCACCGCACGGATGGAGGCGTCGGGCTCGATCAGGTGTCGTCGTCGCCGTAGTCGTCGATCAGGTCGCTCGGGATGTCGAACATCTCCGGGTGGTCGCGGGCCATCTCGATCGATTCGTCGCTCTTCGGTCGCCTCGGCGCGAACCGCTCGTGGAACTCGAGCGGCCCCTCGATCTGGTTGGTGGGATCGCTCGCCACGTCGCGCAAGCGTTTCAACTCGTTGCGCCGTTCGATCCGCCACGGACCGATCCGCAGGGAGAGGTAGAGGAACCCGCCGAGCAGGATCGGGAAGAACAGCTGCGCGAACCGGTAGGAAGCGACACCGAGCGAGGCCGTGACGCGGGTGAGCCCGAAGCCGACGAGCGTCGGCACGTAGACGCCTTCGACGATGCCGAGCCCGCCCGGGGTGATCGGCACCACGGCCGCGATGTTGGCGAGTCCGAACGAGACGATCAGGCCGTCGACGCTCAGCGAGCCGCCGTAGGCGCGCAGGAACACCCAGAGCGCAGCGGCGTCGAGCAGCCAGTTCGCCGCGGCCCAGCCGACGACCCGGGTCAGCATCGCCCGATCGGAGATCAGGTCCTCGATCCGCGCGCCGATGTGACGCACCGCGTCGCCGGTGCGCTCTTCGTCCTGGCGGAGGTGGCGGGCGATCCAACGCAGCATCCGCTCGGCGCGCACCTGGCCCTCCATCAGCCCGAACACGATCGCCGCGGCGAGGCCCATGATCAGCACCCCGGCGATGGCAGCCGTCACGTACGCCTTGTTGACGCCGTTGAACGGGATCGAGATGATCAGGCCGAACCAGAAGATGAGGTTGAGCACGACCGCCGAGCCGAGCCCGGCGGTGCCCAGCGCGAAGCCGGCGTCAGGCCCGGGAACCCCGGACACCGTCATCAGCCGGTACCCGAGCGCCGAGCTGGCCGCGCTCCCTCCCGGCACCACGCTGCCGAGCGCCTTGGTGCTCATCTGGATCCGGAACAGCCGCGACGACGACACGAGTGATCCGGACTCGCCCAACGCAGCACGGGTCAGCAACGAGTACGAGTACAGCGCGGCGATCTCCAGCGCGAGTCCGAGCAGCAACAGGAGCGGGTTCACCTGACGCAGCTCGTGACCGGCCTTGCGGAAGCCGGGGATCAAGGGCAGGACGAAGAGGTAGACGACGATCGCGAACGCGATCAGCTTGACCACCGAGCGGATCGGCTTGCGCGCCGGTTTGCCGGTGGCGGAGGGTGGCTCGCCTGGCGGCTCGGGCGAACCGACCGCGCGGATGTCGCCCATGTCCTGTGCCACCCGTACTTGCTATCACAGCACACCGAGAGCGGTCTGGGAGCCCGGCGTCAGGTCGGGAAGGCGTTGATCAACCGATCGAGCTTGGGGAACAACGGAGCGCGGACGTCGGCGGGGATCTTGCCGAGGTGCACCACGACGAGGTCGCGCTCGGGCAGGACGATCACGTACTGACCCTCGTAGCCGTGCGCGGCGAGGCTGCCCGGTTGATCGCGCCAGATCCACCAGTGCGCGCCGTACCCGAAGTGAGGCGGCTCCTCGTCGACAGCCACGACGGTGCGGGCGTAGTCCGCCCATCCGGTTGGCAGCAGGCGATGACCGTCCCACACGCCGTCGCGGAGGTACAGCAGGCCGAACCGGGCGAAGTCACGCGCGGTCGCGTACACGTACGACGACCCGACGAACGTGCCGGCAGCGTCGAACCGTGGCTCGGCGGAGGTCATCCCGAGTGGGCCGAACAGCCGGTCGTCCAGGAAGTCGCGCATTGCCGGCTCGGTGCTGGAGGCGAGGTCGAAGCCGCTCGCGACGCACACCGCGGCAAGCCGGCTGAGGATGTTCGTGGTGCCGGACGAGTAGCTCCACACCGTGCCGGGCGGGTGCAGGAGCCGTTGGCTCGCGGCATAGTGCGCGTGGTCGTCGACGCCTGCCCCGAAGAGCATCTCGAGGCAGTGCGAGACAGGAACATCCGGCCCTGTCCCGCCCACGTAGTCCTCGTTGAACTCGAGTCCGGACTTCATCGCCAGCAGGTCGCGCACCGTGATCGAGGCCTTGTCGGTGCCGGCGAACTCGGGAACGAGCGGGGCGAGTGGCGCGTCGATGTCGAGCAACCCGTCGCCGACCAGCACGCCGATCACGGCCTGCGTCATGCTCTTGGCCATGCTCCACGAGATCAGCGTGGAGCTCCGATCGATGTCGTCGGCGTACCGTTCCGCAACGATCGCGCCGCGGTGCACCACCACAGCCGCCAGCGACACGCCGAGTTCTGGCGCCGTGCCGAAGATGTCGTCGAGCGTCGCCTCGACCGCCTCGCGATCGACGTCCGCGGCCGGCTCCGCCTCGGGCCATTCGGCCGCCGGCCAGGGCACGCCCGCCGGTTGCGCAGGAAAGGGGACCATGCGAGGAACGTAGCCGACTCCGTCACCTTGATCGGTGCTGGCAAGCTGGTCCGATGGCATCGAGCGAGGCGTGGTTGGACACCGTCGAGACGTGGGTCGCCACGTTCGACGAGATCGCGCCTGGTGCGCTCGAAGGCCTGTACGTCGTCGGGTCGGCAGCGTTGTCCGACTGGCAACCGACCAGCGACGTCGACATCGTCGCGATCACGGCGGAGCCGGCCGACGAGGATCTCGCCGGCACGCTGCTGACCGCGCACGCTGTCTTCACCGAACGTCATCCGGGGACCACCGTCGACGGTCCGTTCCTCGCGTGGGGCGATCTGATCGTGGCCCCGCAGGGGGTCACCCGCCCGTGGACGCTGGACGGGTCGTTCCACCACGACGCCGAGTGCTTCGAGATCAACCCGATCACGTGGCACACGCTCGCGACGTTCGGCGTGCGCGTCCGTGGCCCGAAGCTGAGCGACATCCCGATCCCGGACGACCGCGTCGATCGCGTCCGGTTCGTGGTCGACAACGCGATGTCGTACTGGCGAGGCGTGCGCATCGATCTGCGCGGCGCGCTGAGCGAGCTCTCGGCCACCGACACGCTGCCCAGCTCGGTGCCGCAGTGGTGCTTGCTCGGCGCGTGCCGGATGCTCTACACGGCCACCACCGGGACGGTCACCTCGAAGTCCGGCGCAGGACGCTGGGCCGCCGGTGTGCTCGACGAATCGAACCGCGCCGTGTGCCAGGAGGTGGTGGCCCTGCGCCAGCGCGCCGAGGAACCGGTCGGCCGTGATCTGCTGGCCCGCGCCGAACAGGCCATGGGCGATGTCCTGCGCCGGATCGCCGTGTTCGCCGACGAGCGCTGAGCGGCGAGCGCCATCAACGGCGGCGCCATGTGCTCAGCGGTGGTGGCCCCTCAGATCGTCGCGCTCAGGTTGCCGTCGAGATCGATCCACTTGTGCGCCGTGACCGGCGCGGGTGCTGTGGCCAGGCTCAGCACGTCCCCCACCGTCGTGGCCCGCTGGGCGAGCGCCGCGTGGTCGGCCCGCACGAACCCGGCATCCACCGCTTTGGCGAACATCTCGATCAGCGGTGCGTAGAAGCCGTCGACGTCGAACAGCACGACGGGCTTGCGGATGAACCCGAGCTGGTTCCACGTCAAGACCTCGAGCAGCTCCTCGAACGTACCGAACCCGCCGGCCAGCGCGATGAAGCCATCGGCCAGCTCCGCCATGCGCGCCTTGCGGGTGTGCATGGTGTCGGACACCTCGAGCGACGTCAGGCCCGGGTGGGCCAGCTCGGCACGCACGAGGCTCTGCGGGATGACGCCGGCCACATCGCCACCGCCGGCCAGGACGGCATCGGCCACCGCACCCATCAGCCCCAACCGGCCACCGCCGTAGACCAGGCCGATGCCGCGTGCCGCCATCTCCGTGCCGAGCGAGGTTGCGGCCTCGACGTATGCGGGCGAGGTGCCGACGTTGGTGCCGCAGTACACGCACAGCCGGACCGTGGGGGATCCGCCACTGGCTCCTCGATCGTCGTCCGCCATGTCCCGAGTCTGGCAGCCGAGTCCCGACGACGGGGCGCGGATCGTCGACGACTTCCAGCCGTTCGCTACTCGTCGGTAACCTCTGCGTCATGACGACTGTGGATCTGCAAGCGGCACAAGAGGTCATCGAGCTCGCCGAGGGCGTCGTGGGCAAAGCGATCCGCTTCCTGGCTGCGAACGGTGGCCCGGATGTGCACCAGGTCGTTGCCTACGACATCGCCCATGCGGCCTCTGCTGCGGCGACTGCGCGGTCGTTGCTCGACTACGGCGCCAAGGGCGAGATCGAAGGTCTCATCACCTGCGCCTATGCAGCCGACATGGTCCACGACCTGATCTCACGCATCGCCGGTCGCGAGCGGGCATGGGGCATCGAGACCGCACCGATGAAGGCGGCTCATCCGTTCCTGGAGACCTACCGCGCGCCGGAGTTCCTCGCGTCGTTGGCCACGTCGGCCGGGCCACGACATCTGGTCGACGATTACGAGATGGTCCAGGACACGTTCCGCGCGTTCGCCGACAAGGTCATCGCTCCGCGTGCCGAGCACGTGCACCGCTACAACGAAGACGTGCCCGAGGAGATCATCAGCGGCCTCGCCGAGATGGGTGCGTTCGGGCTCAGTGTCCCGGCCGAGTACGGCGGCTTCAGCGAGGGCGGCGACGGCGAGTACATCGCGATGGTGGTCGCCACCGAAGAGCTGTCCCGCGGCTCGCTGGGCATCGGCGGGTCCCTGATCACCCGTCCCGAGATCCTCACCCGTGCACTCGTCAAGGGCGGCACCGAGGCTCAGAAGCAGGAGTGGCTGCCCAAGCTCGCCACCGCAGAAGTCATGGCCGCGGTGGCCGTCACCGAGCCCGACTTCGGCAGCGATGTCGCAGGCGTGAAGGTCACGGCCACGCAGGCGGCCGGCCCGAACGGTGAGCCCGGCTACGTCATCAACGGCGTCAAGACGTGGTGCACGTTCGCCGCCCGCGCCAACGTGCTGATGCTCCTCGCCCGCACCGACCCCGACTACAGCAAGACCCACCGCGGGCTGAGCGTGTTCATCGTGCCCAAGCCGCTGGGCGACGCGCATGGCTTCCAGTTCGAGCAGGACCGGCGTCCGGACGGCACCGCAGGCAAGATGGAGGGTCGGCCGATCGACACCATCGGCTACCGCGGCATGCACAGCTACGAGATCGCCCTCGAGGACTGGTGGGTGCCTGCCGAGAACCTGATCGGCGAGGAGGCCGGCAAGGGCCGCGGCTTCTACTACCAGATGGAAGGTTTCGAGAACGGCCGGCTGCAGACCGCAGCACGCGCCGTGGGCGTGATGCAGGCTTCGTACGAAGCGGCTCTCGACTACGCCAACAACCGCAAGGTGTTCGGCAACAACATCGTCGAGTACCAGTTGACCCAGGCGAAGCTCGGGCGGATGGCCGTGCTGATCCAGGCGGGCCGCCAGTTCGCCTACCACGTCGCCACGCTGATGGGGAAGGGCGAGGGCACCACCGAGGCCAGCATGGTCAAGGCCTACGTGTGCAAGGCCGCCGAGTGGGTCAGCCGCGAGGCGATGCAGATCCACGGCGGGTTCGGGTACGCCGAGGAGTACAGCGTCAGCCGGCTGTTCGTCGACGCTCGCGTGCTCAGCATCTTCGAAGGTGCCGACGAGACGCTGTGCCTCAAGGTCATCGCCCGTCGGATGATCGAGTCGACCCGCGCCGGCTGATACCTGGCACGCGTTCAGTCCTCAGCGCAGCACCCGTCGTCGGTGCCGCAAAGGTGCTCCACCACCTTCTCCGCGATGTCCGCAAGCG
>JAOBWO010000274.1 GCA_025463415.1 Acidimicrobiales bacterium
TCCACAGCACTTATTACCACTACTACTTGATTCATCACCGTCTGGTGGGGAAGGTTGCACCGTGAAATTTCGCTGCGAGCGCGATGTCCTGGCCGAGGCTCTGGCCACCGCAGGTCGCGCAGCCACAGGTCGCACGGGCACGCTTCCAGTGCTCTCCGGGCTCCGGCTCGAGCTGGTGGGCGATCAGCTCACCGTCACGGGCACGGATCTCGAGTTGACCATCCAGCTCACCGCAGAGGTCGGTGGCGAGCGCGATGGCGGTGTGGTCCTCCCGGCGCGGCTGTCCGCCGACATCGTGCGGTCGTTGAGTGCGGGCAAGGTGGAGGTGTCCGTCGAAGGCGACGAGGTGTCGATCTCCGGTGGCCGGTCGCAGTTCGCCGTTCGGCCGTTGTCGTTCGACGACTACCCGCGCCTGTCGTCGCCGGCGTCGAGTGCTGTCACCCTCCCGAGTGCCGAAGTCGGCGAAGCCCTGCGCCAGGTCGTGCGCGCCGCCAGCACTGACGAAGCCCGTCCCATCCTCACCGGCGTCATGCTCACGGCAGAGGCCGAGGGCCTGCGCATGGTGGCCACCGACTCCTATCGCCTCGCGGTTCGCGACCTTCCCGGCGCGAGCGTGCTCGGTGCCGATCAGAAGGTGCTCGTTCCCGGTCGTGCGTTGAGCGAGCTGCAACGCCTCGTCGGCCACGCATCGGAGCTGACGCTGCGGCTCGGCGAGCGCGAGGCCACCTTCGAGGTCGGCACCACCCGCCTCACGACCCGTCTCATCGAGGGCGAGTTCCCGAACTACCGGCAGCTGATCCCGCCGAGCTACCCGAACAAGCTCACCGTGGCGCGCGACGCGCTGATGGAAGCCATCCGGCGCGTGAAGATCCTGGCGCGGGATGCGACGCCAATCCGGTTGCAGATGACCGCCGACAGCCTGCGCCTGACCGCGATCACCCAAGACGTCGGCAACGCCGTCGAAGAGCTCGACGCTGTCCTCGAAGGTTCGGAGCTGACCGTTGCCTTCAACCCGGACTACTTCGCCAACGGTGTCGAAGCGATCGGCTCGGACGAGGTCACCCTCGAGACGCTCGACGCGCTGAAGCCCGCCGTGCTGCGCGGCGTCGGCAAGACCGACTACCTGTACCTGCTGATGCCGGTACGCGTCCCGTAACTCGTCGGGACTGGCCTCCGTTCCGAGAGCGCTCCACTTTGGCCGCTCCCTCCTGTGGCTGCTCGCTGGCGCTCCCGACGCCACGCTCTCAACCCGCTCGGGTGCTGGATCGGTTTGCTGGAGCTCGCACTGAGCCCTCGACGCTTGGCGTATCGTGCACCGAGTGCTGGTGCGGTCGTTGCAACTCGTCGACTTCCGCAACTACTCCGAGGCCAGTCTCGAGTTCGAGTCGGGCACGACAGCGGTGCTCGGTGACAACGGACAGGGCAAGACCAACCTCGCCGAGGCGTTGGCGTACCTGGCCACGCTCGACTCGTTCCGCGGCGCACCCACCGACGCGCTGATCCGGATCGGTGCGGACACTGCCATCGTGCGCGCCGAGATCCGCCACGACGACGGCCGGGAGCTGCTCGTCGAGGCCGAGATCACGCGCAGCGGACGCAACCGGGTGCTGGTCAACCGGCAGCGCCTGGCCCGCAGCCGCGAGCTGCTCGGCGTGATCCGCGTGTCGGTGTTCGCGCCCGACGACCTGTCGCTGGTCAAGGGTGGACCGGGAGAGCGTCGGCGGTGGATGGACGACTCGCTGGTCGCGTTGGCGGTCAAGCACGACGCGCTCCGGCTGGAGATCGACCGGATCATCAAGCAACGCAACAGCCTGCTCAAGCAAGCGGGTGGCCGGCTGAACGACGAGGTCGCGGTCACGCTCGACGTGTGGGACACCAAGTTGGCCCAGTGCGGCGAACAGCTCGGGCACGCTCGCGCGACGCTCGTGGCACGCGTGACGCCGATGATCGTCGACGCCTACGAGCAACTGGCCGGGCATCCGACTCCGATCGAGTTGATCTATGAGCCGGCGTGGCGGCGCACCGGGTTGTTGCAGGCGCTCGCGGCGGCGCGCCAGGACGACGCTCGCCGCCAGTCGAGCACCGTCGGTCCCCAGCGCGACGACGTGGACATGGCGATCAACGGGATGCCGGCCAGGACCCATGCCTCACAGGGCGAACAGCGCACTCTGGCGCTGGCCGTTCGGCTGGCCACCCACCGTCTCGTCGCAGACAAGGTCGGGTCTCCGCCGATCCTCGTCCTGGACGACGTGCTCAGCGAGCTCGATCCATCACGCGCGTCCGCGTTGTTGGCCCACCTGCCCGCCGGCCAGGTGATCATCACCTCGGCCAGCGAGCTGCCGACCGATGCCCGACCGCAGCGGGTCCTGCGCATCGCGAGCGGTACGGTCCAGGGATGAACGACGAACCGTTGCCGCTGAGCGCGGCCATGGACGACGTCGTGCGAGCACTGCGCGGGGGCAACACGAGTCGAACCAGTGCGCGCTCCATGGGCTCGCTGTTCAGCCGTTGGACCGACGCCGTGGGTCAGGTCGTGGCCGATCATGCCCGACCCGTGAAGCTCGACGGCGAGCGGTTGTTGGTCGAGGTCGACGAGCCCGGATGGGCGACGCAACTGCGCTTCCTGGAAGCTGACGTGATCGAGCGCCTGCGCTCCGTAGCCGGTTTGGAAGTGTCGCGCTTCGATATTCGTGTGAAACCCCGCTGAGAAGCCGTTCTTCGGCCCTGTGCGACCCGAAAAATCAGTAGGACGGAACCATCTTTCGAATCGGTCGGGAATCACACCACTGTCATACCCATTTGGTAGACTTGGCGGTATCGCGATCTCGGTGGTTCTCGGTCCTCACAACACCCCGTCCGCAGCACCTTCGGATGGCTGAGCAGTCCGTCTCGAACGCGGCGGCGATCGCCGCCTCCGTTGTCCCCTTCATGAATGCAGAGGTCCTCACGTGTCCCTGACTGACACTCCTCCCGGCACTCCCTCCGGCGCTGATCCGGTCGTGCCCTCCGTGCCTGCCACCGAGCCGACGCGGGTCTCGAACAAGGGCAGCTCGGACTACAGCGCCAAGGACATCCAGGTCCTCGAGGGGCTCGATCCGGTCCGCAAACGACCCGGCATGTACATCGGGTCCACCGGACTGGCGGGTCTGCACCACCTCATCTGGGAGGTCGTCGACAACTCGGTCGACGAAGCGATGGCCGGTTTCGCGACCAAGATCACGGTCACCATGCTCGCCGACGGCGGATGTCGGGTCGATGACGACGGTCGCGGCATCCCCGTGGATCCGTACCCGTCCGGCCCGCACAAGGGCAAGAGCGCAGCAGAGGTCGTGCTCACGGTCCTGCACGCCGGCGGCAAGTTCGGCGGGGAGGGCTACAAGGTCTCCGGCGGTCTGCACGGCGTCGGCGTCAGCGTGGTCAACGCCCTCAGTGAGAAGCTGATCATCGAGGTCGACCTGAACGGCCACCACTACGTGCAGCACTACGCCAAGGGCGGCAAGCCCCAGGACAAGATGACCATCGTCGGCGACACGCCCGCACGTGGTCGGCAGCGCGGCACCTCCATCTCGTTCTGGCCCGATGCCGGCATCTTCCAGGCCGAGGGCACCGAGTTCGTCGCCCGCACCGTGCTGGAGCGCCTGCAGACGATGGCCTTCTTGAACAAGGGCCTCGAGATCGTGTTCGTGGACGAGCGCGACGGCCGGCAGCAGACGGTCACGTACCAGTACAAGGGCGGCATCGTCGATTTCGTCAAGCACCTCAACACCTCGAAGGAGGCGTTGTTCACCAAGGTCGCCTACTACGAGGACAGCGATGAGGCCGAGGGCATGACGCTCGACATCGCGCTGCAGTGGAACACCGGGTACTACGAAGGCATCCACGGCTACGCCAACGGCATCTCCACGACGGAGGGCGGCATGCACGTCGAGGGCTTCAAGACGGCGCTCACCAGCGTGCTGAACAAGTACGCCCGAGCGAAGAACCTGCTGAAGGAGAAAGAGGACAACCTCCTCGGTGAGGACATCCGCGAGGGCATCACCGCGATCGTCTCCGTGAAGCTCCGCGAGCCGCAGTTCGAGGGCCAGACCAAGGCCAAGCTCGGCAACGTGCCGATGCGGTCGTTCGTGCAGAAGGCCACCAACGAACGGCTCGCCGAGTGGCTCGAGGAGAACCCTGCAGAAGCCAACCGGATCGTCAAGAAGGGCATCGCCGCGGCGCAGGCCCGGCTCGCGGCCAAGAACGCGCGCAACGCGATCCGGCGCAAGACCGCGTTGGCCGGCGCCGGCATGCCCGACAAGCTCAAGGACTGCAGCAGCGGCAACCCGGACGAGAGCGAGCTGTTCATCGTCGAAGGTGACTCCGCCGGCGGGTCCGCGGTGAACGCCCGCGATCCGCGCACCCAGGCGATCCTGCCGATCCGCGGCTAGATCCTCAACGTCGAGCGGGCGCGTCTCGACAAGATGCTGAAGAACCTCGAGGTCCAGTCGCTGATCACGGCGATCGGTGGCGGTGTCGGTGACGAGTTCAACTCCGAGAAGGCCCGCTACCACAAGATCATCATCCTGGCCGACGCCGATGTCGACGGCAGCCA
>JAOBWO010000279.1 GCA_025463415.1 Acidimicrobiales bacterium
TCGAACTCGGCCGCATGTCTGCCCGCGCCGGCAAGGGCAGCGGCAAGGCCCTGCTCAACGGTGCTGTCGCCTGCGAGTGCGACCTCATGTTCGTCCTCGTCGACGCCTGACCCCCGACCCGCCACCCTCGACCCCCAGTTCCGCGCAAACGAGGGCCCGCCGTCGACCCCCAGTTCCGCGCAAACGGCGGCCCTGCACAGAGCCGAAAGCAGTGCTCACAACAGCAAGCGCGCCGCACCGGGCGACGCGCTTGGAAGAGTTTGCAGAAAACGGCGCGCTCCAGGGGCCCGAAGTTTGCGCGGATCTTGGGGGCGCGGAACCTACGGGTGGCGGCGGGTGGGCCGGCTTTTTGCGCGGGACTGGGGTCAGTGAGCGCCGGGTCCGATGATCACGGAGCCGTTGTGGCCGCCGAAACCGAAGTTGTTCGAGATCGTCGGACCGGGCTCCCACGGACGTGGCTCGCCGATGACGAGATCGATGCGCATGTCCGGCGACAGCACCTTGGTGCCGGCGGTCGGCGGGATGAGGCGCTTCTGGATCGACAGCAAGACGGCGGCTGCCTCCAGCGCGCCTGCCGCACCGAGCGCGTGACCGGTGACGCCCTTGCCGCTCGTCATCGGCGGCGGGATGTCGCCGAACACGGCCGACACAGCCTGCGCCTCGGCCTCGTCGTTCAGCGGCGTGGACGTGCCATGAGCGTTGATCTGGCGGATGTCGCCGGGCTGCAGTCCGGCGTCAGCCAGCGCCAGCTCCATGCAGTGGATCGCCCCGACGCCACCGGGTGAGGGGGCGGTGATGTGGTGAGCATCGGCCGTGCTGGCCGCGCCGAGCACCTCGCCGTAGATCGTCGCGCCACGAGCGATCGCGACGTCCCAGGCTTCGAGGATGAACGTGGCGGCACCCTCACCCATCACGAACCCGTCGCGGTCGGTGTCGAACGGTCGACTGGCGCCCACCGTCGACAGAGCGGTCATGTTGTTGAAGCCGGCCATCGCCGACGGTGTGCCGGCCGACTCGGCGCCGCCCGTGACCACCGCGTCGCAGCGATCCCAGGCGATGAGCCGGGCTGCGTTGCCGATTGCATGCGTGGCCGCGGCGCAGGCGGTGCAGATCGTCTCGTTCGGGCCCTGCAGCCCGTAACGCATCGAGATCGCAGCGCCGGATGCGTTGCCCATCATCATCGGCACGAGGAACGGCGAGACGCGCCGTTCACCCTTCTCCAGCCGGATCTCGACCTGGTCTTCGAGGGTCTGCAGACCGCCGATGCCGGTGCCGTAGATGATGCCGAAGCGACGTGGGTCGACATCGGGCCGCCCGGCGTGCTCGAAGGCCTCGACGGCCGACGCGATCGCGAACTGCTCGACCTTGTCGGCTCGCCGCGCGTCCTTGGGGCTGTCGTAGTACGGCAGCGGATCCCAGTCAGCGATGCGGTTGTTCTTGGTGCCGGTGATCCCCGGACCGAGGAGACCCTGCCAGTACGCGTCCTTGCCGAGGCCGCACGGCGCGACCACACCGAAGCCGGTGATCGCGACGCGCCGCCCGAGCCCCTGCATCAGAGCTTGCCGACGACCAGGTCGTAGGCCTGGCCGACCGTGTCGATGCCTTCCAGCTCCTCTTCGGGAACCTCGACACCGAACTCCTCTTCGAGTGCCATGACCAGCTCGACCAGGTCGAGGCTGTCAGCGTCGAGATCGTCGGCGAACTTCGCCTCGGGCACGACCTGCTCGGGCGACACCGACAGAACATCCACGGCGCACTTCTTGAATCGATCGAACTTTTCCTGATCCACTGGATTCTCCATTGTCTTGTTGAGATGTCTTGTCGAGATGGCTTGCAGCGAACTGCTGACTGAGATTCTGCCGCGTCCGGGAGGGTGTCGCCTAGTGCCCCATGCCCAGGCCGCCATCGACGGGGATGACGGCACCGGTGATGTAGGCGGCATCGTCGGACGCCAAGAACGCGACGACCCCGGCGATCTCGTCGGGTGTCGCCATCCGCGCCAGGGGCACGGCCGCGGTGAGCTCCTCGAGCCGTTTCTCGCTGAGGGTTGCCGTCATGTCGGTGGCGACCGGCCCGGGCGCGACGACGTTGACCGTGATGCTGCGCGACCCGAGCTCTCGCGCCAGCGACCTGGCCAGGCCGACGAGGCCGGCCTTGCTGGCCGCGTAGTTCACCTGGCCGGCCGACCCGAGCAGACCGACGACCGACGACATGAAGATCATCCGTCCGGCGCGGGCGCGGAGCATGCCCTGCGCGGCTCGTTTGGCGACCCGGTACGCGGCGGTGAGGTTGGCGTCGACCACGTCGGCGAAGGCGTCTTCGCTCATCCGCAGCAGCAGCCCGTCCTTCGTCATCCCTGCGTTCGAGACGAGGACCTGCACCGGGCCGAAGGTGCTCTCCGCGAACGCGAAGGCGGCATCGACGTCGGCCGCCGAGGTGACGTCGCACTTGACGCCGGCGAAGCCGTCAGGCGGGGGAGACGTGTTGTAGGTGATCACCACGTTGTCGCCCAGCGCAGCGAATCGCTGCGCGCAAGCGAGGCCGATCCCTCGGGATCCGCCGGTGACCAGAACGGTGCGGCTCACTGCTCGTCGCCACCCCATCGGAGCAGCGCGCTCGCAGCCGTCATGCCCGCGCCGAACCCGACCAGCAGGACGAGGTCGCCGTGCTTGATCCGTCCCGCGTCGAGCGCTTCGTTCATCGCCAGGGGGATCGACGCCGACGACGTGTTCCCGGTGTAGTGCAAGACGGTGGCGGCCTTCTCCATCGGGATGCCGAGCTTGGCGCATGCCGATTCGATGATGCGGATGTTGGCCTGGTGCGGCACGACCATCGCGATCTCGTCCGCGCTGACGCCGGCATGGTTCAGCGTCTTCGTCGCCGAGTCGACCATGATCCGGACGGCGCGGCGGAAGACCTCCTTGCCCTCCATCTGCACGAAGCCGCCCACTTCGGCGAACAGGAAGCGCTCAGCCGAGCCGTCCGCGTCGAGGTCCCACCCAAGCAGTTGCCCACCACCGTGGTCGACCGATTCGAGCACGATTGCGCCTGAACCGTCGGCGAACAGGATGGCCGTGTTGCGGTCGGTCCAGTCGGTGATCTTGGACAGGCAATCCGTGCCGATGCAGAGGACCTTCTTCGAGCCCATCGCGATCAATCCGTGCGACACGACGAGGCCGTAGGTGAAGCCCGAGCAGGCGGCGTTGATGTCGAACGCACCGCAGCGCAGGCCGAGCTCGTGCTGGACGGCGGCCGACGATGCCGGCACGGCACGGTCCGGGGTGGTGGTGGACAGCACGAGCGCGTCGATCTCCAACGGGTCGATGCCGGCCATCTCGATCGCGCGGCGGCCGGACTCGATCGACAGGCCCACGGTGGTGCCACCGACGCGGCGCTCGCGGATGCCGGTGCGTTCGACGATCCACTCATCGCTCGTGTCGAACATCTGCTCGAGATCGTGGTTGGTCAGCACCTTGGGTGGCAGGGCCGAGCCCCAACCGGTGATGACGGCGCCGCGTACTCCAGCGGGGATCTTGGGCATGTTCAGACCGTCCTTAACCAGGCAATGGGCTGGCGCAACGTGATCCGCTCGCCGTGCAGGGCAATGTAGCTCTGCAGCACCCCCGCGAACGGAGACCTGACCTCTGCGTCGCCGACGTGGCCCAGCACCGTGCCGACGGTGATCGACATGCCGTCGGTGATCTCGGACAGCGGCGTGAACACTCCGGCGGCGGGGCTGACGACGAGCCGCTCGGAAGCGAACAGGTGCTCACCCTCGAACTGCGTGGCGCTGCGCGAGGAGCCGGCATTGACCCACTCGATGAGCTTGTCGAGGTCCTCCGGCGTGGACACCGAGATCGTCCGTGCTGTCTCGACCGTGCGCTTGGCCATACCGGTCAGCACGCCGCCCGGGCCGAGCTCGGCGAAGCCGGTGACGCCGAGTTCGGCGAGCGTCAGCAGGCAGTGCTTCCAACGCACCGGGCTGCTGAGCTGGGCCGAGAGCAGGCTCGACCACGCCTGACCGGTGTCGTGGGCGAGCGCGTCGACGTTCGAGACGACCGGCACCTCGGTGTCGCGCGGGCTGGCCTCGGCGATCGCCTTGCGGAGGCGGTCGCGGGCGGGAGCCATGAACGGGGTGTGGAACGCACCACTGACCTGGAGCGGCATGACCTTCTTCGCGCCGAGCTCCTTGGCGACGACACCCGCCGCGGCGACGCCGTCGGGGGAACCGGCGATCACGACCTGGCCGGGCGCGTTGAAGTTCGCCACCCACACGTCGCTGTCGGCGCGCCGACAGGCGACCTCGACCAGATCGTCGTCGAGGCCGAGCACCGCGGCCATCGTGCCCGGGTTGTCGAGGCCGGCCTGGTGCATCGCGTCGGAGCGTTCGCTGACGAGCCGCACGCCGTCCTCGAAGCTGAGCGCGCCCGTCGCGGTCAACGCGGTGTACTCGCCGAGGCTGTGCCCGGCACAGAAGCTGGGCTCGATGCCCAACCGCTCTGCCGCATCCAGCACCATCAGGCTGGAGACGAAGGTGGTCAGCTGCGCGTTGCGGGTGTCGCGCAGCTCGTCCGCGTCGGCGTCGAGCAACAACCGGGCGACGTCGCGCTCTGCGTACTGCGACGCCTCTTCGACCAGCTCCCAGCTCTCGTGATCCGCCCAGGGGCGGCCCATGCCCGGTCGTTGTGACCCCTGCCCGGGAAAGGTGAAGGCAAGCATGGTTTGGTGTTCGATCTCCTCGTGCAGCCCCAGGGATGATCCCCCTGCGCCAGCAGGCTAGACCCTTCCGCACCGGCGCGCGTTGCTACCGCCGGGTAGCTCGGCCGACGTCCCGGTGCAGGGGATGTGGTCTGCTCGACCCGCTGGCTATGCTGTCTCCGCTCCTGGCCCGAGTGGCGGAATGGCAGACGCGGAGGACTCAAAATCCTTTGTACGAGAGTACGTGTGGGTTCGAGTCCCACCTCGGGCACGCTGGGGCGGCAGGGTCGAGATCGTCGGGAGTCACGGGTCACGAATCGGCTTCGGCGACGAGCGATCCCGTTCGCGGCGCCGTGGAGATGGCCGTGCAGACGACGGTCCCCGTCTTGTCGCTGTCGACGAGGAAACCAGCCTCGACATCGCTCGTGTGGCCGAGGACGCGGATGATGCGCGGATCGACGTCGATCCGGCAGATCCGGATGATCTCCGGATCGGTCAGCGCGTCCGTGCCGGTGGCGATCGTCTTGGTGGTGGAGCCGGTGGCGTACACCTCTTGCGTGTGTGGCTGATCGCAATTGACGGTGTCGATGTGGGTGTAGGTCGTGTCCTGTCCGGCGATGCAATCGCCGGCACGGAGCGAGCCGAGGCCGTTGCTCGTGTCCTTCGAACCGACGAGGTAGGCGATGACCGCCACGACCACGACCACGGGGACGACGAAGACGAGTCGCAGCCTGCGCCGCCGGTTGGGGCCGGCGGGCGCCGGGCGCGTGGAGCCTTCCGGCGTCGAAGCAGTTGTCGCATCCGGTGGCGCCGGGATGCCGGCCGCAGACCCGTAGCGAGGTCCGTATGGCGGTTCGCTCGGCGGTCCGACGGGTTCCATCAGCTGGTGTCGCCGGGGGCGTCGGTGGTGCCCTCGGCGAACTGCGGCAGCTCGACGTCGTCGATCGACTGCGGCAGGCGTCGCCGCCAGTTGAGACGGTCGACGGTGCCTGGATGGTTGGGTCGCTCGGCCGCGCCGCAGACGTCGTCCATCGTGAGCAACCGCAGCCGCGGCGGCGCGGCCAGCAGCGTCGCGTGCACCTCGGCGATCACGTCGGGTGCCGACGCCGCGCCGGTGATCGCTGCCAGCCGTTGCTGCTGCTGATCGTCGCCGTCGGTGCCGTTGAAGACACCCGTCACGGTCGGCAGGTCATGGGTGGTGACGGTGGCGAGCGCGTGCTCGGGCCACGTGTGTGGCGGCTGATCCTCGAACCACAGCACCCTCGTGCCGGCGATGTTGCTCGCGGCCAACCGCTCACGCACACCCGGCTCGACCGTGCCGAGGTCCTCGCCGATCACGAACGCGCCCGCGCGCGTGGCCTCGATGCAGATGATCGCGAGCAGCTCGTCGCTGGGGAACATCACGTACGCGCCGTCTGCAGCCTGCGCGCCGTCAGGGATCCAGAACTGTCGGAACAGGCCCATGACGTGATCGATCCGCAGTCCGTGCACTCCGCGCAGCGCGGCACGAATGGTGTCGATGAACGGCGCGTACATCGCACTGCGCAACCGCCAGGGTGCGAACGGAGGGATGCCCCAGTCCTGGCCGTCCTGGCTGAACGGGTCGGGTGGCGCGCCGATCCGCACGTCGAGCGCGACCAGGTCCTGGAACTCGCACGCATCGGCGCCGTCCGGCGCGAACCCGACGGCGAGATCGCCGATGATGCGGACACCGACCTCGCCGATCGCGTCGAGCTGACGTGCCACCTCGCCCTGGCACCAGTCGTGGAAGGCCGCGCGGCCGGCGAAACCGGCATCGTCGCGCAGGCGGGCCGCCACCGATGACGGCTCGAAACGACTCCAGGGCTCGGGCCACTCGCGCCACGCCGGGCCGAGCTCGTCGCACAACGCGTTCCAACACGCCACCGCCGTCGGCACACCGTCATCCGGCCGATCGCCGTGCGCGACCTCGGCCGCGAACTGCGACTCCAAGGCTGCGCGCTTCGCCAGCCAGGCCGCGTCGCGGTCGACGAGTGTGTCCGCGGCGCATCGGAGGTCGTCGGGTGGGCTCTCGCTCAGCGAGATCAGCAACGGGCTCCACGCGCGTCGGCTGCTCGGGTAGTAGGGGCTGTCCTGTTGCGGGAGTGACGGTGCGGGCTGGTGCAGCGGGCTGACGAGGATGGCTCCGCCGCCTGCGTCGTCGAGCCGGCGGGCCAACTGTCGGAGATCGCCCAGATCACCGATGCCCCACGACGCCGGGCTCCAGAGCGCGTACAGCTGTGCGGCCACACCCCAGGTGTCGGGGATCTCCGGGCACCGGTCGGGGTGCACGATCAGACGCGTGACGGGACCGCCGTCCGCCGGTACGAGATCGTGGTAGCCGATGGGCAGCCCGGATGGCAGCGAGGACTGCTCCTCGATGGTGCGACCGTCCTCGAGCACGATGCTGCACGGGTTCCACAGCGGATGGGAGGCGCCGGTCTCGACGAACCACAGCGGGGGTCCAGGCGTTGGTGTACCCATCGCATCGCGCAACGCGGCGCGCGTGGCGTCTGATGTCGCGTGCCAGGTCCCACCGACGTCGTGGTAGCCGTCACTGATCGACCACTCGTCGTGCACGGTCACAGTATGGCCATGGCAAGTGTCCCACCGCACGGCGTCGCCGTTCCTAGACTGGGCCCGTGGCAAAGTGGTTGATCGAACGTCGGCTGAAGCGCGACAGCGCTCGTCTGCGCAGCCTCCGCGACGAGCTGCGCGTGATCGACGAGCAGCTCGCCCACCTGAGTGACGAGGCGGGCGACATGGGCATCCGCTCGCTCGTGTCCGAGACGCCGGGGGCGTCCTACGAGTACCACCACGCCCAGGCCCACGCCGACGCGATGGCCAACCACCGGGCCCACGTCGTGGCATCGATCGCCGAGTTGGAAGTACGTCAGGATCACTTGCTCGACCGCATGGCGGGTTGATGCCCTGATCGGATGGCGGGCAAACGGCGATGAACCGCGTCCACCGTCCACATGGTTGAATGTGGCTGCGCTCTGGCCCGCACCGACCTGATCTTGAAAGGACCGTTCGTGACCATTCGTGTCGTGATCGCCGAAGATGAAGCCATCATTCGGCTCGACCTCAAAGAGACCCTCGAGGAAGAGGGCTACGACGTCGTGGGCGAGACGGGTCGTGGCGACAAAGCGGTCGAGCTGGTGCGCGAGCTCAAGCCGGACCTGGCGATCCTCGACATCAAGATGCCCGGCATGGACGGCCTCGAAGCGGCGGCGCTGATCAACGCCGAGCGGCTCTGCGGCGTGCTGATCCTGACCGCGTTCAGCCAGCGCGAGATCATCGAACAAGCCCGCGACTCAGGTGCGCTCGCCTACCTCGTCAAGCCGTACCAGAAGGCCGATCTGATCCCTGCGATCGAGGTCGCGATCGGGCGGTTCCGTGAGCTGCAGTCGCTCAGCGGCGAGGTCGACGCGCTCGGCGAGCAGCTGGAGTCGCGCAAGATCATCGATCGTGCGAAAGGCATCCTGTCCGACGAGTGCGGACTCAAGGAGCAGGAGGCCTTCACCTTCCTGCAGCGCACGGCGATGAGCGAGCGCGGGCGGATGCGCGATGTCGCCGAACGCGTCATCGCCGGGACCCTGCGCCCTGCGACGCACAACCAGGACTAGCCCGCGTGGGGAAGCTGCTCATCCTCGACGGCAACTCCGTCACCTACCGCGCGTTCTACGCACTGCCCACCGACATGGCCACAGCCAGCGGCCAGGTCACGAACGCGGTGTTCGGCTTCACGTCGATGTTCATCAACCTGGTCAAGGAGCACACGCCCGACGGCGTGCTGGTCGCGTTCGACCGCCCCGAGCCCACGTTCCGGCACTACGCCAACCCGGAGTACAAGGCCCAGCGCGAGGCCGCGCCCGACATCCTCCGTCAGCAGATGGGGCTGGTGCGCGAGGTGCTGCAGGCGCTCGACGTCAGCTCGATCGAGCTCGTGGGCTTCGAGGCCGACGACATCATCGGCACCATCGCTGCGCAGGGCAAGGCCCTCGGCCACGAGATCATCATCGTCACCGGTGACCGCGACAGCTACCAGCTCGTCAGTGACCCATTCGTCAAGGTGCTCTACATGAGGCGTGGCGTCAGCGATTACGCGTTCTACGACGAAGCAGGCATCCTCGAGAAGACCGGTGTCACGCCGGCCCAGTATCCCGAGTACGCAGCGCTGCGCGGCGACAACAGCGACAACCTGCCGGGCATCCCGGGCATCGGCGAGAAGACGGCTGCCAAGCTGATCCAGACATATGGCGGGCTCGACGGCATCTTCGCCAACGTCGATGCCCAGACGCCGAAGCTGAGGGCGTCGTTGATCGAGCACGAGCAACGCGCCCGGTTGAACCACGAGCTGATGATCGTCGACTGCGCCACCCCGGTCGAGATCGACTTCGAAGCGCTCGGCTTCACTCCGAACGAGGCCGAGGTCGACCGACTGTTCGAGTTCCTCGAGTTCCGCAGCCTGCGAGACCGCCTCAACGAAGCGCTCGGCATGGTCGGCAAGTCGTCGGGCGGGCCGTCGGCGTCGGCCGAGGTGCTCGAAGCGGAGATCTCGGTCAGCGCGTCGTCCGAGGAGAGCGCAGCGGTCATCGCCGTGCTGCCGACCGTCGACATCGCCGCGCGCTGGCTCGGTGAACCGGGCCGCAGCGCGCTGCTCGGCGTCAGCGTCGTCCTCGACGTGGCGACGGCCGAATGCCTGTGGATCCCGGCTGACCAGTTGATCGAAGAGGACCTCGCCTCCGCGCTCGGCAACCTCACCAACGTCCGTGGGCACAACGTGAAGGCGTTGATGCGCTGGATGCTCGACCATCGCCTCGTGCTCGCGGGCCTGTCGCTCGACACCGCGATCGCGGCGTACCTCATCGACCCGGCGGAGTCGCGCTACGCAGTCGCCGATCTGCTCGAGAAGTACACCGGGTTCCGGTTCCCGCCCGACGAACCCGGGGCCAAGGGCCAGCTCGACTTCGGCGACGCCGGCGTCGACGACGCGAAGCGGGCCGGACGCGAGGCGCTCGCGATCTCGCATCTCGCCGACGCGTTGCAGGCTGCGCTCGACAAGCAGGGCATGACCGACCTCTACGCGACCATCGAGAACCCGCTCGTGCAGATCCTGGCCAAGATGGAGCACGTCGGCATCGCCGTCGACCGCGGCGAGCTGCAGCGGCTCAGCGACCGCCTCTCCGCCGAGGTGCAGCGGTTGAGCGTCGTCCTCCAGGAGGTTGTCGGCAAGCCGTTCAACATCAACTCACCGGTGCAGCTCCGCGAGATCCTCTACAGCGACCGCGGTCTCGCTCCCGGCAAGAAGACCAAGACTGGGTTCTCCACGGACGCGGCCACGCTGGACAAGCTGCGCGACGAGTGGCCAGAGTTCATCGTGCCGTTGCTGCAGTACCGCGAGGTCGAGAAGCTGCGCAGCACCTATGGCGAGGGTCTGCTGGCCGAGGTGGCCGCCGACGGCCGCATCCACGCGACCTTCAACCAGACCGTGGCCCGTACGGGTCGTCTCAGCAGTGACGCACCGAACCTGCACAACATCCCCGTTCGGTCCGAGGAAGGCCGCGCGTTCCGGCAGTGCTTCGTGCCCGGACCCGGCTCCACGCTGCTGGTCGCCGACTACAACCAGATTGAGCTGCGCTGCATCGCCCACCTCGCCGCGGACCCAGGCCTGATCGAGGCCTTCGCCACCGGGCAGGACATCCACAACGCAACCGCAGCCCGAGTGTTCGGCGTGGACCCGGCCGACGTGAAGTTGGATCAGCGAGCCAAGGCGAAGATGGTGTCGTACGGCCTGGCCTACGGGATGGAGTCGTACGGCCTCGGGCAGCGCCTCGGCATCCCCACCGAAGAGGCAGCAGTGATCCTCGACGCGTACTTCGTCGCCTTCCCCAGCGTGCGCGCGTACATGGACGCGACGGTGAAGGAGGCACGCATGCGCGGCTACACCGAGACGCTGTTCGGGCGTCGCCGGCCGATCCCCGAGCTCAGCAACTCCAACTTCCGCATCCGCCAGGCCGGCGAGCGCCAGGCGATGAACGCTGGCATCCAGGGCTTGGCTGCCGACATCTTCAAGGTCGCGTTGGTCCGCATCGATGCCGCACTGGTCGCCGGTGGCTACGCGAGCCAGGTGATCCTGCAGGTCCACGACGAGGTCATCGCCGAGGTGCCGTTGGATGAGAAGGACGTCGTCGGCACGATGATCATCGACATCATGCACAACGCCGCCGAGCTGGACGTGCCCCTGGAAGTCAACGTCAGCTGGGGCGACACGTGGGCAGCAGCGAAGGGGTAGGAGAGCGCGGCGCCGCGAGCGCCGGCGAGAGGCCGCACGGAGGGAGCGGCCAAAGCGAAGCGGAGGCCAGTCCCGACCACCAGCACTGGTTCGAACCGCTCGCCGACCACATGGGCCCGGCGTACCTGCGTTACTCGTTCACCAAGGGCACCCGCCAGGAGGTCGAGTTCCTGGTCGGCGCGCTGGACCTGAGGCCAGGGATGCGCGTGCTCGATGTCGGCTGCGGTCCCGGACGCCACGCCCACGCACTCGCCGAGCTGGGGATCGAGGTGCACGGTGTCGACATCAGCCAGACGTTCGTCGACCTCGCCAACGCGACTCCCAACCCACTGGCGACGTTCGAGCGGCT
>JAOBWO010000282.1 GCA_025463415.1 Acidimicrobiales bacterium
CTCGAAAGAGTCTGTGACCACATCGTCCTGCTCGTTGCGTCGAAGGTCCAGCTCGCCGGCGATGTCGACGAGATGCTCACCGCCCACCACCGGTTGACCGGACCCCTTCGCTCGGCGGACAGCCTGCCCGGCGACCAGAGCGTCATCGAGGAGAGCCACACCGACAAGCAGTCCACCTTCCTCGTCCACACGGAGCAACCGATCCTCGATCCAGCGTGGACCGTGGCGAACGTGAACCTCGAAGACGTGGTGCTCGGCTACATGGGTCGTGCTCGCGAGACCCGCCCGACGGCGCGTCGTGCCGAGTTGGCGGTCGCACGATGATCCGCTTCGCCTGGCTCCAGGCCCGCAGCCAGATCCTGATCGCGGCAGCCGCTGTCGGCGCCGCCGCCGTCGCACTGCTGGTGACCGGCATGCGGCTCTCCCACCTGTACGACACGATGATCGGTCCGTGCCTGGCCAACGGGTGCTCGGACACCACCATCAACGCGTTTCTCGGCAAGGGCCACACGTTGTCGATCTGGGCCGGCGTGTTCAGCGCGGTCATGCCCGGATTGCTCGGCGTGTTCTGGGGCGCGCCGCTCGTGGCTCGCGAGCTGGAGACGGGCACATACCGACTGGCGTGGTCACAGAGCGTCTCGAGGACGCGCTGGATGGTGACGCGCATCGGGCTCGGTCTCGTGGCATCGATGGTGGTTGCCGGGCTGTTCAGCCTGATGATCACGCGGTGGGCACATCCGCTCGACATCGCGCAGGCCAATGCCTTCTTCACGTTCGACAAGCGCGACATCGTGCCGATCGGCTACGCGGCATTCGCGTTCGTCCTCGGCGTGGCCGCTGGCGTGCTGGCCCGACGCACGCTCACCGCCATCGCCGTCGTGGTGGTCGCGTTCACGGCGATCCGGATCGCAGTCACGAACTGGATCCGACCCATCCTGCTCGCCCCCGTCCACCTCACCGCGCCCCTCGACCCCACCCGTATCGGGTTCGGCATGATCGACGGTGGTCCGCCGTCACTGTTCCCGGACGCCCCTCGGCTGACCAACGCATGGATCTACTCGACGCGCATCGTCGACGCAGCCGGGAGGGCGTTGACCACCGCGACGCTCGACGCCGCGTGCCCGACGCTTGCCACCGATCTGCCGCCACCCCGTCCGGGCCCGGGCACGACCAAGACCGAAGTCGCGGTGGCCGTCAAGAGCTCGATCGAAGGCTGCATCGACAAGTTGAGCGCGAACTTCCACACGGTCACCACCTACCAACCGGCCAACCGCTACTGGCCGCTGCAGTGGATCGAGCTCGCTCTCTACCTCGGGTCGGCGCTCGTGCTCGCTGCGGCAGCGACGTGGTGGGTTCGCCACCGGCTCGACTGACACCCGCACGGGTGCTCGCCCACCGATCATCGGGGAGGGTCTCGGTGGACGAGCGGACGTGAGCTGCCCAACCAAGATCACATCCAGACACGCGCCCAGGCGATGTCAGGCGAACGCGAGCGAGCGAGCAAGCACCTCTTCGTCGAAGGCCTCGGCAGGAACGTTGTGCGGACCGAAGAGCGGCATGATCCGCATCGCTTGGACGGCGAGATCGTTCGCCATCAACTCCCCGAACGCGCTCCGGCGCTGGCGCCCCTCGGGCGTGAACGTGCACTGCAGCTGCGTGGTCAACTCTGCGCTGAGCCGGAGACGACGCATCCGCTCCGCGCGCTCGGCCGAGTACGCCTCGAACGCCGGTGGTGACCAATCGTCGCCGCCGAGCACGACGTCCGCGACCGAGCGCGTGTCGCACATCGCGCCACTCAGGCCGCACCCGAGGATCGGGTCGCTCCAGCCGGCAGCGTCACCGATGAGCACCACGCCCTCGACGGCCGCGGTGTCCACCGTCGCGTCGCTGGCCCGCGCGTAGGCGCACGGGCCCACTGGTTCGGCTGTGGCGAGCAGCTCGCTGCGCGGCAGGCTGTCGAGCCGGAAGCCCTCCAGCATGAGCCTGGCCCGATCCGGCCCGGAGGTCGCCTCTGACGGCAACCGCGACAGGTACAGCCGAACCAGCCCGCCCGGTCGCGGGAACGCGAGGTAGTGGCACTCGCCTTCGACCCCGAGGGCCGCGACGTCCTCGTGCCAGCCGTCGGCATGCACGAGCAGCCCGCCGAGCACCACATCCCGCTCGACGGTCTGCAGCTCGACACCCATCGAGTCGCGCACGACAGAACGCCTGCCGTCCGCGCCGACGACGAGCGTGCAGGCCAACTCATGCGCGGACCCGGCGTGCTCGTACCGCACGATCGGATCTCGCCCGGTCGTGACTGCGACGCCGCCCACTCCGTGGAGCACTCGCGCGCCTCGTTCGGCAGCGGCTCCGCTCAAGGCAGTGCTCGCCTGGGGGTGGCCGACGCAGAACCCGCCGGCGGAACCCGGCACGAGTGCATCGAGAGGCACCGCGGCGGCCTCGGCTTCGGCCGGGTCGGTGTCCTCGCCGTAGTTGATCATCTGCGCGCACCATCCGCCGCCGGCAGCGACCAACCTCGGCTCGAGACCGAGGCGCACCATCTCGAGCGCACCCCACGGCTGCATGAACTCGCCGCGCACCCTGTCGCGGTACTCCTCCGCTCGTTCGAGCACCATCACGTCGAGACCCGCAGCCGCCAGCACCAGCGCCATCGACGAGCCGGCGATGCCGCCGCCGACCACAACCACATCGCACCGCTCCATGGAACCTCCGGTCTCGTCGGGTCCACACCGTAACCCTCTGCGCGAACGGGCCGGACCACGACTCACGTCGGTCGGACACGCCCTCGTCATCGACGGCTGCGTCGGTGTCACCGGTGAAGCTGCCCATCATGGCGGTATCGATGATTCCTCGAAGGGGTCGCCGTGGCCTGCGGGAGCGCCTTCAGCCTCGGCCAGTGGGCGCGGGTGGAGGGTCGGCGGTGGCCCGTTCGAGCAGCGCTGCCGCCGACCATCGCATCAGCGCGACCGCGTCGGCGCGTGACAGGCCGGCGACATCGATGAGCCAGACGAGCGCCTCGATCCCGATCGTCGCTCGAATGCTCCGCACGAGCTGGGTCAACTGCTCGTCCGACATCGTGCCCTGCAGACCTTCCAACGCCTCAGCGATCCAAGCGATGGCACGACCCTGGCGCAACGGCAACTCGCCCCGGTCGGCGCCATCGACCTCCAGCGAGAGGCGGAGCATCGTACGCTGCTGCGCTTCGGTGTCCAGGATCATCGCAGTGAAGTTGCTCACGACAGCGTCCAGACGCGCAGCGACGTCCTCGGGGGGGTCGGGAGGCAGCATCGAGACGGTCCCCACCTCGGGGTGAGCTGCCAGCAACAGCGCACGCTTGGTCGGGAAGTACCGGTACGCCGTGGTGCGCGAGATGAGCGCTGCCTCGGCTGCGTCCTCGACGGTGGGCGTCAGACCATCCGCGATGAGCTGACGCGCGGCCGCCACCAGCGCCGCGCGCGTCCTGCCCTTCTGCGCAGCGCGCCCACCGGCTTCGTAGGGCGTTGACATCGATGTCATGGTATGTCAGTCTCGTCGTGGTACTCAAGTCCCATGAAGGAGGAGACATGGATCCACACTCCGTACGTCCGTCTTTGGTCCGAGCGGCTGAAGAAGGCGACCGTCGCTGGTTCTTCGGCGGTGGTCTGCACATCTGGAAGGCGACCGCCGAGGAAACCAACGGTGCGTTCCTGCTCTTCGAAGACCGAATGGATCACGGAAAGATGACGCCCTTGCACACGCATCCGGACTCCGACGAGACGATGATCGTGTTGGAGGGCGAGATCCGCATGCACCTCGACGGTACCGAGCACACCGTCACCGCCGGCGGGATCGCAAGCGCGCCGCGGGGCGTTCCTCACGCGTTCATGGTCAGCGGCGCAGACGGTGCCCGGCTGCTGTGCCTGCATACGCCTGGTTGTTGCCAGGCGTTCTACTGGGATGCCAGCGAGCCGGTCGAAGCGACTGACACCCGCGATCTCGCCGCGGGTCCGCTGGACATGACCCGGGTCATGGAGTCAGCCCGCACCAACGGCGGCATCGAGATCCTCGGCCCGCCACCGTTCGCACAGCCCCGCATGTGACGATGGAGGCGCCTCGAAGCCGGGGCCTCAGCGGTCGCCGGTGTGGCGTTGTTCCTTGAAGGGGTCGCCGTACATGTTGTAGCCGTTGCGTTCCCAGAAGCCCGGGCTGTCCTTGTCGCGCAACTCGAGTCCACGCACCCACTTCGCGCTCTTCCAGAAGTAGAGGTGGGGGACGACGATGCGCACCGGGCCACCGTGGATCGGCTCGATGTCCTCACCCTCGAATTGGTAGGCGACGATCGCGTCGTCGGT
>JAOBWO010000300.1 GCA_025463415.1 Acidimicrobiales bacterium
TTCGTCGAAGCGCTCACGCGCACCGTCGGACGGGTCGTGCCCGAACACGTCAGCAGGCAGTGGCACAAGAACGAGCGGCGCGGCCTGGCCCGCTTGGCCTACACCCAGACCCAGATCAACAAGACGCTGGTGGCCCCGTACAGCCTGCGCCCGGCGGCGGGTGCGCCGGTGTCCGTGCCGCTGGAATGGGACGAGCTCGATGATCCGAAGCTGCGCCCCGATCGCTGGACGATCCGCGACGTGCTGCCCCGGCTGGCCAAGGTGGGCGACCCGTTCGTGGCGATCGTGGGCGTGGAGCAGGAGCTGCCTGTTCTCTGAATGGCCGACACTCTGATTGGGTAATCTGTGCGCATGGCGCGCCCGGTGTGGACAGGTTCGATCAGCTTCGGGATGGTCTCCATCCCGATCCGTCTCGTGCCGGCGGTCCGCAAGAAGAGCATCTCGTTCAACCAGCTCGACGATCAGACGATGTCGCGCGTCCGGTACCGCAAGGTCAGCGAGGCCACCGGCGAGGAGGTGCCGCAGGAGCACATCGTCAAGGGCTTCGACACCGGCGCCGAGAACTACGTGCTGATCACCGATGACGACCTCGCGCCGCTCGCGCCGGCGAAGTCGAAGGAGATCGGCCTCGAGGTCTTCGTGCCCACCGACGATCTGAATCCGCTGATGTTCGACGCCTCGTACCTCATCGTCCCCGACAAGACACCGAAGCCGTATGCGTTGCTGGCCACCGCGATGGCGGGGTCGGGACGGGTCGGGATCGGCCGGTTCGTGATGCGCCAGAAGGAGTACCTCGCCGCGGTGCGCTCCGACGGCACGTACCTCACCCTGTCGACCCTCGTCTTCCCCGATGAGCTCGTCGAGATCGACAGCGTCGAAGGCTTCGAGACGCTCGACGACGTCGACATCTCCGACAAGGAGCTGCTGATGGCGAAGTCGTTGGTCGAGGCCTTGAGCGAGGACTTCCAGCCGGCCGACTACCGCGACGAGTACCGCCTCGCGGTGGAGCAGATCATCGAGCAGAAGGCCGCCGGCAAGGTGCCCGTGTTCGAGGACGCTCCCGCCGCGAAGGCGACGGTCATCGATCTCGCCGCCGCGCTGGAGGCCAGCCTGCGCGACGCCAAGGAAGCGCGTGCCGGCCACCCGTCCGCCACCAGCCTCACCGCCGCCCGCGCCGACAAAGACGCGGCGAAGAAGCCCGCTGCGAAGAAGGCCGCCCCCGCCAAAGCCGCCGCCAAGAAGGCAACAGCCCCGAAGCCCCCAGCCCGAACCCGCAAGTCCGCCTGACCCGTTCCAGCCGCGTGCTCGTGAGCGACGTGGTCAGGCGCCGGGGAGCGGGGTCCAGGCGGAGATCGCGACGAGGGCGTCGCCGGCGTCCAGCGCGTAGACCCGCACTCGTGACGGGCCGGCCAGGGTCGGGCCCTCGACCTCGGCCGCGCGATCGATCCCGCCGAGGACGACGCTGATGTCGGCACCGGTCCAGCCCCACACCGGGGTGCCGTCGGCCGTCTGCACGACGAGCTCGTAGGTCGCAGCGCCGGCCGGGGCCGTCCACGCGAACGTCGGTCGAGCCGGGTCGGTGCCTCCCACTGTGACGTCGAGCGCGGCGATCCCCGGCAGCTGCTGGAGCTTGTCCGGCGGCGCAGTCGTGGTCGGTGCCTCCGTCGCAGGTGTGGTCGCCGGCACCGTCGTGGACGGTGCAGTCGCGGCAGTCGTGATCACCGATGTCAGGGTGGTGTCTGTCGTCGCGACGGTCGTGTCGACCGTGGAGGAGCCAGGCGTCGTGTCGACCGTGGCCGGCGACGTCGCGGCAACGCTGGCGCTCGTCGACGGCACGGTCGAGGTGGAGATGGACTTGGTGGCATCGCTGCCGCAGGCGGCGCACAGGATCGCGGTGGCGGCGATCGCCGTCATGAGGGTGGTGCGATGCTGCATCACAGGCCTGCCAGCGCGGTTGCCGCAGCGTCGGAGATGTCGGACCAGCCCAGCGAGTCGGCGCTGATCGCGATCAACTGGATGTCCGTCGTGCTGCCGCTGGCGATCGCCGCGTCCAGCAAGGATTGGGCCTTGCCCTGCAGCTGCCCCTCGATGGGATCGTCGATCGACGGCAGGACGCCGGTGCGCAAGCCGGCCGACACGCCGGCGCGCAGGTCCTCTGCGGTGGTCGAAGTGGAGTTGGCAAGTGCTCCCAGCAGGCGCTGCACGGTGCCGGCCAAGGGCGATGCCCAGTCGCCACGGCGGACCGAGCTGCAGGCGTCATTGCG
Organism: Acidimicrobiales bacterium; assembly: GCA_025463415.1. Taxonomy (GTDB): domain Bacteria; phylum Actinomycetota; class Acidimicrobiia; order Acidimicrobiales; family Ilumatobacteraceae; genus WLMZ01. The sequence continues at coordinate 2,265 of JAOBWO010000300.1, forward strand.
GGGGCCGGAGACGGCGTAGTGCTCGGCGTCGACGAGCACCTGTGCCAGCGCGTCGGCATCGAAGGTGCCGTCGGCCAACCAACCGCTGATGATCTTCTCGCCGCGTGCGTCGAGGTCGGCCAGCGCCTCATCGGTCGCGCCGGTGTCGGCGCCCGTGTAGCTGGCCGACCAGCTGCCCTGGAACCTGCTGACGCTGACGCCGGCCGCCTGCGCGGCGTCCTTGAACTCCTGGGCCCACGTGCCGCTCGCCAGCGTGCAGGACGAGCTGGTGATGACGAGGACCGAACTGGTGAGGTCCTCCGGTCCGAAGCTGAGGCTCTCCTCGATCGGTGCCGTGTAGCCGCTGACGGTCACCGAGCCCGTGATGTCGAACTGGCCCTGCGCAGGTTGCAGGATCGGGCCCGTCGAGGTGCCTTCCAACGTGCCACTGATCGCGCCCACCGCTTGCACGTCGCCGGTCGAGGCGTCACCTTCGAGCGTCGCGTCCGAAGTCGCTCCGAGCACGTAGTCGCCCGATCCGGTCCCGCCCGCCAGAGCGAGGTTGAACGTGCCGTTGCCGCTGCCGACCGCGATCAGTCCCGTGCCACCCTGGCTGAAGTCGATCGTCGCTCCCACGGCCATCGTGCCCGCCCAGTGTCCGTCGACCAGCGGGCCGCCGGCGCCCTTCGCTCCGACAGCGTGTGTCGGCAGCGCCACGACGGCCAGCAGGCCGGCCGCGACGCATCCCATTCGTCTGTTCATCTGTCTGATCCTCGAGCTTCCGAGCAGTCGACCCACGTCGACCGCTCGACCATCCTCCGCGCGGATCCGGCCGGGGTCGTGAGTAGTGGTTGCTCATTGCGACGACCGGCCACTGCTCATCGCTCGTGAGCAATGCCGCATGTGCTCAGACCTCGCGCACGACGTCTTCCGGCGACTTGTCCTCGCGGAGTCCCTGGTACACGGGATGACGTAAGTGGCCCGCCTCGGTCCACTCCGCGAAGCTGACCTGGGCGACGAGCGTCGGCGTCAGCCACATGGCACGTCCCCGCGGCAGCTTGGGAACGGGATCGAAGGGGCAATCCGATGTGGTCAGCTCGGCGAACTGCCGTTGCAGCGCACGCAGCGTGACCTCGTTGAAGCCCGTGCCCACCGCACCGCCGAAGCGCAGTGGTCCGCCGGGCGGATCGTGGTAGCCGACGAGGATCGATCCGAACGACGTCGCCCGGTTCCCCTCGCCGAGGAGGTACCCGCCGATCACCAGTTCCTGCTCGAAGCGGTGCTTGACCTTGATCCAGGACGACGTGCGCCGCCCCGCGAGGTAGATCGAATCGATCCGCTTGGCGATCACGCCTTCGAAGCCGTTCGCCTTCGTCGCCGACAGCATCGCGTCGGCATCGTCGCTGACCGGGGTGATCGAGAGTGGGGGCAGCGGGTGCACGTGTTCGGCCAACAGATCGCGTCGTTCGCTCCAGGGCCGGCCGAGCAGGTCGTTGCCGCCGACCCCGAGGATGTCGAACACCACGAACGCATGCGGGCGGTCGCTGCGGCCGACGAGCTGGAACGAGTGGCGTCCGTCGTCGTCGAGTGCGATCACCTCGCCGTCGAGGATCACGTCGCCGGCGCACGACGCCGCGACGGCCGTCGCCAGCCACGGCCAGCGGTCGATGCGGTTCTGCCCGCTGGAGCTGATCGCGTCGACGGTGCCGCGATGCATGCGCACGATCACCCGATGGCCGTCCCACTTCGGCTCGTAGCGCCAGTCGGCGCCACGTGGCAGCGCGCCACTGGTGGCCTTCATCGGCGACAACGGCCAGGACATCGGCGCGACCTTACGCTCCCGTCGCGGCGATCACGATGCGTTGACGGCGGGAGTGGTTGCGACCGCAGCCGCAGGGTCCTCGTCGACGCGCACGAAGAGCATCAGCGAGCGATCGACGAGCTCGACCGTGGCGCCTGCCGTGGCGATCGCAGCTTCAGGCGCGCCGACCTGGCCCGTGGCCGTGTCGAGCACGCAGCGCCACTGCTCGCCCCACTGCTCAGGGGGCACGGTGAACTCGACCGTGCCGTCGCTGGCGTTCAGGAACCACAGCACGTCGGTGTCCGTGATCTGCTCGCCTCGCGCGCTCTGCTCGATCGTGCCGCCGCCGAGGTAGATCGTGACCGTCTTCAGGTCACCCTCGTTCCACTGCTCGTCGCTCATCACCGACCCATCGGCGGTGAACCACTGGAGATCGATGGTGTCCTCGCCGTGCAACGTGCGGCCCTGGAAGAACTGGCGGCGGCGGAACGTCGGGTGCTCCCGGCGCAGGTGGATGAGCGCCGAGACGAAGGTGAGCAGCTCGCCGTCAGCGTTGGCCCAGTCGTACCAGGAGACCTCGTTGTCCTGGCAGTAGGCGTTGTTGTTGCCGCCCTGGGTGCGGCCGATCTCGTCGCCGCCGAGGATCATCGGCACGCCTTGGGAGAGCAGGAGTGTGGT
>JAOBWO010000308.1 GCA_025463415.1 Acidimicrobiales bacterium
TCGAGGCTGAACCGTGCGGCGACCTCGGCAGCCCGCTCGGAGCCCTTGGTGATGACCATCAGGTTGACGACGGTGAGGACGAGGAAGATGACCAGGCCGACCACGACGTTGCCGCCGACGACGACCCTACCGAAGGTGCGCACCACGTCGCCGGCATCGGCGTGCAGCAGGATCGCTCGGGTCGTGGACACCGTCAAGGTGATCCGGGCCGTGGTCGTCACCAGCAGCAGCGAGGGATACGAGGAGAACTCGACGGGGTCGGCCACGTTGAGCACCGACGCCAGCGTGACGACGCCGCCGACGATGTTGATCGAGAGCAGGATGTCGAGGAGGCCGAGCGGCATCGGGACGACGAGGCACAGGACCATGCACACGATCATCAGCGGCAGCGCGATACGGGTGTTGTTTCTCATGCGGCGGAACCGTTCTGCTGGAAGGTGGTCTGCTGGGCGTTGTTCTGCTTGGTGCTGCTGTGGTTGCCCGCCACGTGGCCGGGGATCTTGCCGCGGCGCCAGTAGGCGGCGACCAGGACCTTGACGACGTCGTCGAAGAACTTCTCCGGCACGTAGCCGCCGACGGGGACCTGGCGGTACAGGGCCCGGGCGAGTGGCCGGTTCTCGATGATCGGCACGCCGTGACGTGATGCCTCACGGCGGATCTGCTTCGCCATCCGCTCGGTGCCCTTGCCGATCACCTGCGGGGCGACCGAACCCTCTGCGTAGGAGAGCGCGACGGCGAAGTGGGTCGGGTTGGTGATGATCACATCGGCCATCGAGATCGGCATCGACGAACGGCGCCGGCGCAGCTCCATGCCGCGCCGCTTGCGAGCGGCCTTGGCGTGGGGATCGCCTTCGCTCATCTTGGCCTCGTCGATGATCTCCTGCTTGCTCATCATCAGGTCACGGCGCCACTTGCGCCGGGTCACGACCTGGTCGATGGCGGCGATCAGCAGCGCCCCGCCGACGACGCGCATCAGGATCGTGTTGATCGATCGGCCTGTCATCGCGCTGGCAGAGGCGAGCCCGGAGGCCCTCGGCAGCGTGTTCCAGAGCTGCTGCACCGGAGACACCATGGCGCCGCCGACGATCGCGAACTTCAGCACGTTGCGCAGCAGCGTGTAGGACGCCTTCTTCGGGTTGAGCTGGGCCAGGCCGCGGCTCCACGACAACGACTTCAGCGCCGGGCGTGACGTCTTGGGCATCAGCACGATGCCGCCCTGGGCGATCGTCGCGACGACGCCGGCACCCGCTGCAGCCAGCACGGGTGCGCCCCAGGCCGCGACGAGTGTGCCGACGGTGCTGACGAGCGAGCCGAAGCGGAGCCCGGACTTGCCGTCGGCGTTGGCCAGCCAGTCGTGCATGACCGCACCGCTGGTGCGCAGCGCGCTCGGTGCCGTCGAGATCATCGCCATCGCCGCGACGATGGTGACCAGCATCGTGTTCGTCTCTTGGGAGCGGGGCAGCTGGCCCTCGCGCTTGGCTTCCCGGCGCCGCCTGGCGGTCGCCTGCTCTGTCTTCCCATCGCGCTTTGCCATCTCAGCGCCCCAACAACCGAGCGGCGGCGTCGAGCCCGCCGGAGATCGCCTGATCGGCGAAGCGCGGGAAGACGACGCAGGCGGTGCCCATCATCGAGATCACCATCAGGGTCTTGATCGGCAGCGCGATCAGGAACATGTTGATCTGCGGGGCGAGGCGGCTGAGCAGGCCGAAGGCGAGCTCGGCGACGAACAGCACGGCGGCCACCGGGAGGGCGAGCTCGACACCGCGGTGGAACATCTGGTCGACCTGCGAGGTCGCGGCCGAGCCAAGGATCTTGAGGCTGGCCAGGTGGCCGTCGAGCGGGATGGCCTTGGTGCTGACCCAGGCGACCTGGATGATCACGGTCAGCCCGCCGCCGGCGATGATCAGGGTCTGCGCCGACAGCGTGTAGAACTTGGCGAACGGTCCGGGGGTGTTGCCCGTGTCCGGGTCGAACACCGAACCGAGGCTGACGCCGCTCGTCACGTCGACGACGGAGCCGGCGACCTGGAACATGAACGTCAGCAGCCCGACGAACCAGCCGAGCACGCCGCCGATGACCAGGTTCGTGACCGCCGCGACGACGAGGTCGGCCGAGCTCATCGATGCGTGGGTGACCGGCTGGGCGATGAAGATGCCGATCGCCAGCGCGATCGCGGTCCGGCCGAGCCCGGGGATGCTGCGCGGGATGAACGCGCAGAGCGCGACGAACGCTCCCGCCCGCGCCACGGCGAAGGCGAGCCCCAGGGCCCACGCGACGGAGATGTCGAACTGCATCAGTGGACGTCCGGTATCCGAGCCCAGAGCGTGGTGACGAAGCTGGTGAGGATCTGCAGCATCCAGGGTCCGGCGACGATCATGAACACACCGACCGCGGCGAACTTGAGCACGTACACGACGGCCTGTTCCTGGATCTGGGTGATCGTCTGCACGAGGCTGACGGCGATGCCGACGCCGAGCACGATCGCGAGGATCGGTCCGGCGACCTTGAGGCCCGCCATCGCCATCATCTTCAGGACGTGAACGATCTCGATGTCATCCATCTACATCACCGATTTCAGGCGCGAGCCGGCGAGCAGGGCCCAACCGTCGACGAGCACGAACAATGCGAGCTTCACGGGAAGCGACACGACAACAGGGGGCATCATCAGCATCCCCAATGACGCAAGGACCGTTGACACGATCAGGTCGATCAGGAGGAACGGCACCCAGATCAAGAACCCGATCATGAAGG
>JAOBWO010000314.1 GCA_025463415.1 Acidimicrobiales bacterium
CGGTGTGTTCGAGGCCACGATCATGGAGAGTCCCGGATCACGTTCAAGTCGTTCCAGGAACGCCACGAGTTCGAGATAGTCCGGCCGAACAACCCCCACGGCCATTGTCCGTGGTGCGAGGGTCTTCTCGTGCTCAATCGAGCCCGGATGGGCGCGGACCGCCGCGACTGCCTCGAGGTAATTGTCTTCGAACGAAGTCTCGTCTGTGTCCTCAGACATCGGTCCAAAATACAGTGCTGACGTAGGTGCACGCATGGAGCTTCTGCGCGATCTGATGTTCCAACGCGAGCACCGGAATCGGTGCCGGCGTCGCGAGTTCGAGTGACTCGAACCATGTGATCAGGTCGTCGGCGATCCGGAGGTCGTGAGTCTTGGTGCTGCCGATCTCATCGTGACCAAGCTCGAACGCGACCGTCAGCCAGTGCCGTCCCCCGAAGGCGAGGCGGATCGAGAATGGCTGCATCACGTACTCGGCAGGGGACGCCGTCTGGGGTGGCGGCGTCCTCTTGTTCAACGGTGCCGGTGAATCCGCTCCAGCCGTCAGCCAACCGGTCGGCGAGTTCGTCGATGTTCTCGTCGAGGGTGATTTTGGCTGGTCGTGAGCCGTCGAAGTCCGGGGTGAACCGGCTGCCGGGTTCCCCGACGCGCAGCTTCATCGCGGTGCGCCCTTGACGACGCTTGATGGCAACATCTGTCCGACGGCCACGTTCGCGGCGGCGCGCATGATGCGCCGCACCGGTAGATCCCTCGCCGCTGCTTCGTTTGTCGATCCGGGTTTGCAGCGAGCGAAGGTTGGAGGGCGGCGTGTCGCGTTTGGTGTTCATCCGTCATGGCCGATCGCGTCGAGTACCCGTCGAGCTTCACGTGTGCGGAGGAGTCCGGTTCTCTTGGCTGTAGCGACGGCGTCGAGGAGTCGGTCGCGCATGATGATGTCGCGGCAGTCGATGAGCGCCCGTGCGACCGTGGCTGAGGGGACACCCTCGTACTCGGTGAGGTCGGCAAGGCCGATCTGCTCGCGGACGACCTCGACGAAGTCGGCATCCGCGCCCGCACCCGGCGCGGCGTACCGACTCGGATCAGTCTCGGGTTCACCTGGGCGAGTTCATGGAATGCCAGCACGGCATCGTGGGTCAGGTAGGCGTCTGCGCCGACGCGCAGCACGGCCTCCATGAATTGATCCCGGCCGGTTCGTGGTTGGTCGTCGAATCTCCACAATCCGTAAGCGACATGCGATCACCCACCTGTGGCTGCCAGCTTCGGGAGCTCGGCGGGGGGAATCTCCAACTCGGCCGCATCACGTGTGGTGACGTAGCCATATTGATCTGCAGCTTGAGCGGCGAGCCGCCGCCGGTATGTGTCAACGACCACCTCGACCTGCTCGGAGTATCTGCCACAGCTCTACTAGAAACAGTAGAGTTGTCCCTTCGGTGCCGGGGGAAGTACACCTGACTCAGCGGGTTGTCTGCCGCGACGCGTCGGAGCGATTCCATCGCCGACGCCCGAGCTCCTGCGCGAGATCGGATCGTTTGCATCGGGTCCTAGAGTGCCAGCCGGTGAGAGGTTCGGAATGCCTACGGCGCGCAGGCGGAGCTCTACATGCACCTGTTTGGGGCTCTTTCTTCATGCTCGTCGACAGCGGCGTCAGGTCGTGGTTGCGATGTTCGAGAACCACCCGTCGATGTCGACGATTACGTCCGCGGGACTTTGGCTGTAGAGACAGATCGTGCCGGATGCTGACACGGGTGCGAGCACCGCGTTGGCGACGGTCTGTCCGGTGGTGTAGTTGAGGCTGGAGACGGCTTCTCTGGTGCCACATGTGTAGACGGTGATGTATCCGTCGCCGTCCGGCTCGATGGCGACGACGTTGAGGGAGACGGCTTCCACCCCCGACGCCGGAACGTATCCGGCGAGATCAGTGACATTGACCCGCAACTCGCGCTCGCCGCTGATCTTGACCTTGGTGACGCTGCGGAGTGCAGTCGGGCTTTGGTCGGCGCGGGTGTCGAGCACGCGCTGTGGGCTGATCGCTGTGAAACCGCGTCCTGCCGCGATCCACCCGTTGATGTCGACGATGAGGTCGGTGGTTGTCGAGGTGAAGAAGCACACGGTGCCCGTTGCTGAGACGGGCGCTAGGACTGCGTTGGCTACGGTCGCGCCGGCGGCGTAGTTGACGCTGGAGACCAGTTGGCGGGTTCCGCAGTCGTACGCCGTGATGAAGCCGGATGCTGCTGGATCCGTTGCGGTGACGTTGAGTGAGACGGAGCCGACGCCTGCTGTAGGCACGATGCCAGCGATGTCGGTGACCTTGACTTCGAGCATGGATCCGGCCTGGATCTTGGCGGTCGTGGGTGTGAGCAAGGCCTGCGGGCTCTGGCCGGGTCGGGTGTCGAAGAGGCGCTTTGGACCAATCGAGGTGAAAGCTTTGCCGGATGCGAACCAACCGTTGATGTCGGCGACGATGTCGGTCGGGGCACTGCTGAAGATGCATACCATCCCCGTGCCGGAGACCGGTGCGATGATCGCGTTGGCGACTGTGTGGCCGCCGGTGTAGTTGAGGCTTGACACCGACTCGCGGGTACCGCACGCGTAGACCGTGATGAAGCCGTCTCCGTCGGAGTTCGTCGCCGTGAGGTTGAGCGACACGGCGCCGACGCCGACGGTCGGGACGTAGCCGTCGAGACCGGTGACTTGCACTTGCAGCTCGTTGATTCCACCGATCTTGCGTTTGGCGAGCGAGCGCAACGCGTTCGGGCTCTGGCCGGCACGTGTGTCGAACAATCGCTTCGGCCCGACAGGGGTGAAGTCGAGCGTCGGCAGATCGGGCACCGTGGTGCGGGTGGCGTGGACGGTCAGAAGCTGGGTGGTTGCGGCGTTGTTACCCGCCTGGTCGCTGACCGTTGCGGAGACGTCGTAGCCGCCGTCAGCGAGGACGCCTGGTGTCGTGTTCCACGTGCCACGACCTTGAACGAGCGCGGTCAGCACCTGCCCTGCCACTCTGACGGTCACGGTGGCGCCCGTCGGAGCGTCGGTGCGGCCGGTGATGGTCGGGCTGGTGTTGCTCGTCAGCATCGCTGCTCCACCGTCGATCGTGACGGTCGGTGGCACGGTGTCGATTGTCAGCGACTGCGTCGAGCTGCCCGGGTTTCCGGCGGCATCAGTGACCGAGACGGTCACCGTGTGATTGCCGTCAGCGATCGTCGTTGCGGTCACGGTCCAGAGCCCGCCACTGTGAACCGTCGTGGTGAGGGTTTGTCCGGCAACGGTGACCGTCGCGGTCGACCCGACAGCCACATCAGCGGTCGCGGTCCCACTGATCGACGGTGTCGAATCGTTGGTCAGAACGGTCGCTCCGCCCGTGATCGTTGCAGTCGGTGCCACCGTGTCGATCGTCAACAGTTGGGTCGTGGTCCCGACGTTTCCAGCGAGATCGGTCGCCGAGGCGGCCACGGTGTGCGCGCCATCGATCACGGTCGACGGTGTGACGTTCCAACTGCCACCGGCTTGGACGAGTGCGGTCAAGGTCTGACCCGCGATCGCTATTGTCACGGTCCTGCCGACACCGACATCTGTGGTGCCGTCGATGGTCGGTGTCGGATCGTTCGTCGATGCCGTGGCACCACCGCTGATGGTCAGGAGCGGCAGCACAGTGTCGACGGTCAACCACTGCGTGGCGGTCGTCGAGTTGCCAGCCGGGTCGCTGGCAACGGCCGACAGGCTGTAGGTGCCGTTGCTGATGGTCGCTGCCGTCACGGACCACGTACCACCGGCCTGAACGGCCGCCGAGAGCGACTGGCCGCTCACGGTCACGGTGACGATCTGGCCCGGCGCGATGTTCGTGAGCCCGGCGACGGTTGGCGTCGAGTCGGTCGTGGTCGCCGCTGCGCCGCCCGTGACGGTCAGCGCAGGCGCGGTTGTGTCGATCGTCAGCGTCTGCGTGGCGCTGCCGGTGTTGCCGGCCATGTCGGTTGCCGAGGCCACGACGGTCCATGTCCCGTCGACGATGGTTGCAGCGGTGACGCTCCAAGTTCCGCCGTCCTGGACGGTTGCGGTCAGGGTCTGCCCGGCGATGGTCACGGTCACAGTTGCCCCGACGCCGACATCCGTGACACCGGTCAGGGTCGGTGTGGCATCGTTGGTCAGCGCGGTGGAACCTCCGACGACGATCGGCACCGTGGTATCGATGGTGAGCGATTGTGTGGACGTCCCCACGTTGCCGGCGAGGTCGGTCACCGAGGCGACCACGGCATGAACACCATCACCCAACGTTGTCGGCGTCGCGTTCCAAGCGCCCCCAGCCTGGACCAGCACTGTCAAGGTTTGGCCGGCGACGGTCACGGTGACTGTCGCTCCGACACCGACGTCTGTGGTGCCGCCGATCGTCGGCGTCGCGTCGTTCGTCGACATGGCCACACCACCGGTGATCGCCACGATGGGCAGCACAGTATCGATGGTCAGTGTTTGTGTCGCCGTTGTCGAACTCCCGGTTGTGTCGCTCACGGAGGCTGTCACGCTGACGGCGCCGTCGCTCACGGGCGCCGCAGTCACCGCCCACGAGCCGCCCGTTTGCACCGTTGCCGACAGCGACTGCCCAGCCACCGTGATCAAGACGATCTGCCCTGCCGAGACGTCCGTCGACCCGGCAATGGTCGGTGTCGAGTCGTTCGTCGTCGGGGTCGCGCCACCGGTGATGGTCAGCGCCGGCGGCGTGGTGTAGACGTTGTTGCTGTTGAGTGTGACCGCGCCGTTGCGGGCCAATATGCGCCCGTACACGGTCGCGCCGGCTCCGACACTGATCGCGTCGAGCGCCATGATCGTCCCCGCGAACTTGGCTGTCGCGCCGAGTGTGGCTGCACCGTTGACCTGCCAGAAGACGCGTGAGGATTGGGCGCCGTTGATCAGCTTGACCTCGGTGGCTGCGGCGACGCTCAGTGCACCGCCCACCTGGAAGATGAACACCGCGTTTGGGTCGTTGCCGGCGTCGAGGGTGAGGATGCCCGTGTTCGAGACTGCCGCACCAGAGTGATAGACGCCGGGGCTCAGCGCCTGTCCGATGAGGTCACCTGCGAACGGGATCGCCGGCGTGCGGCCAGCCGCGTCGTTGTACGCGGACACCAGGTCAGCCTTCGCGGTCAGCGCCTGTGAGTCCGCATTGTGCGTCGTGCCGACGACGACGCCGGGAGGGAAGCCGGAGATCGTGTCGACGACAGCCACGCCGAGGTCACCCCGCAGCGTCGTCGCGGGACCGGTCAGTGTGTTGGCAACCGACGCCCCGCTGAGCACGGAATAGGTGGAGGCGGCGCCCAGCCCGACCGGGGTCAGGCCGGTGGCGGCCACCGGCTCGGCACGCACGACGAGGCCGCCGACGAACAAGGTGGCCGTGAGCGCGATACGTGCTGGGCCCGTCAGCCGCCGCGAGCAAAGGCTTGCGCGAGCTTGTGTCCCGTCGAGGTGGGCGGCTGGGCGGCGGTCGTTGCGGATGAATGTCATGAGGCTCCCCGTGTGCGGTCGACCAAGGTCTCGGCGCGATCCTCCAACGACTGAACGGATGCGATCGCGCCATCCCGCGGGGTCAGGGTCGTACCGATGGAGAGGTATGGACCGCGACGACAGCGAGATGTCATACAGGGCCAGGCACTGGGTCGCAGGCCCGTCGACCACCGAGCAGGCGCCCGAAGCGGGCTCACCTCGACGGGCGCGTCACCGGCATTCGACCGGGGTGACGACGCGGCTCGTCGCCCTCGTCATGCTGCCCGTCTGCGCGATGGGCGTCCTTGCCGGCTCGGTGGTCGTCGCCCACAGCTCTACAGCGCGTGAAGCTGCAGACATCCAGAACGGGGTGACGGTACTGGACCACGTCGTGGCGCTCCGCGATGGGCTCCACAGCCTGAAGTTGGCGGAGGCGTTCGAGGTTCGCTTTGCTGAGCTCGACGTCACGAAGGAGGTCGCCACGAAGTTCATCGGACTCGACTGGCAAGCTCAAATCGCGCCGGCGCGAGCCGAGGCACAGGCCGCCATCACAGCCCTTGGCGAGGCGAGCCCGGTCACGCAGACCGCCTTGAACGAGTTGACCGCTGCGATCGACACACAAACCATCAGCCCTGAGGTTGCCCTGAACCGTCTCGGCAATCTGATCGAGATGACCGGCGCCGATCTGACGGGCAGAATTGATCATCTCGAGGCGGTCGCGTCGGGCACCCACCTGGCTGCTGCTCTCGAGTCACTGCGCGCAGCCGCGGAGATGGTCGACGCCGGCACGCCGCAAGCGGTCGACCTGAGCGCCCTTTGGTTTCCGGCGCCGACAGACAGCTCAGCGTTGGGGTCGATGGCCCGATTCGGGGCGGACAACGCCAGGTACTCGACGGCGGCAGACAAGCTCCGCGAACTCGGGGTGGCAGCGATCGTTGCCGACCTCGCCAAGATTGAGCGTGATCCTCGGGTGCAGGCGTTCGACCAGGCGGTTGCGGACACATTGGTGGGCCGACCGCTGACCGAAGTCGGCGCTGTGGTCGACAACGACAAGATCGGCGCCACGTTCCGTGGCTACCTGGCTCGCGCGAAGCTGCTCGATGAGCTCGTCGGCACGGCAATCCACGAGGTTCGTCAGCGCGCCCAGGACCTCCACTCCTCGGAGCGGAGAGGTCTGGTGACCTGGACCCTCGGCTCTGCAGTGATGGCGCTTGCTTCGATCGCCATCGCCGTGTGGCTCGCCCGCTCGATCTCCAAGCCGCTGAAGGACCTGGCCGAATACGCGCACGAGGTCAGCGAGGGTCAGCTCGACACGGAGCCGCCGTCGAATCGGCACCGGGGGCCGCGGGAAACACAAGTTGCGTTCCGAACGTTCTCGCATCTCGTCGCCAACCTGCGCTTGCTCGACGCCAAGGCAAATGCGCTGGCGCAGTGTCACTTCGATGCTCCCGTGCTGAGTGAAGCATTGCCAGGGCGCCTCGGTCGGTCGCTTGAGAGCTCAGTCGCCCTGTTGTCCGGGTCGATCGTCGAGCGCGACCAGCTGCAGATCCGCCTCGCGTACCAGGCGACCCACGACTCCCTGACCGGACTCGGCAACAGGCCCGCCGCGATCTCGGCGATCGAGGCGGCGATGCGACGAGCCGCGAGGACTTGGGCGACTACCGCCCTGCTATTCATCGATCTGAACGACTTCAAGGCGATCAACGACAGCCATGGCCACCGAGTCGGCGACGAGGTGCTGCGCGAGACCGCGAAGCGGCTCACGGTCGAGCTCCGCAGCGGCGACTTCGCCGCACGCTTGGGCGGCGACGAGTTCGTCGTCGTGGCCGAGAACATGGACAACGTTGCCGAGGCCACGGATCTCGCCAAGCGTGTCCTCGATGCCATCAATCGACCAATCGAGTTCGAAGGTCTCTCCGTCCGCGTCGGAGCCTCGGTGGGAGTCGCCCTCACCCTCGACGGACCGGAGGAACCGCTTCGCCTGCTGGCACGAGCCGACGCGGCGATGTACCGGGCAAAGACCCATGAAGGATCGTCGATCCAGATCTTCGATGCCGACCTGCAGGACGAGATGATCAAACGCGAGGACATCGAATCGGCGCTCTCATCAGCTCTGGCAGCCGTCGACGGTGATGGCCTCCAGCTCCACTATCAACCGGTGCTCGACACCAAGTCGGGTGAGCTCGTTGGCGTGGAGGCGCTGATTCGCTGGGATCGGCCTGGCCACGGATTGCTCGCCCCCGATTCGTTCATCCCGATTGCGGAGGCGACGGCGCTGATCATCGACGTCGACCAGTGGGTCTTGCGTCAGGCGACACGTCAGCTGGCGGCATGGTCCGACGACCCGGCGTTGGGGCAGATTCCGGTTGCGGTCAACATCTCCGGCAGGCACCTCCTCAGCGATCAGCTGCCCGGCAACATCCGCTCCGCGCTCGACGAGAGTGGCATCGACGCTCACCGTTTGACCATCGAGATCACCGAGACCGTCCTGCTCGCCGATCTCGCGGTCGCTGCCGCGAAGCTCGATGTGGTGCGGGCGTTCGGTGTCAAGGTGGCCATCGACGACTTCGGCACCGGTTACACCTCGCTCGCGCACCTCCAGCAGCTACCGATCGACACACTCAAGATCGATCGATCCTTCGTGAGCCGCCTCAACGTCGGTCGGGGGATGTCCCTGGTGCGCATAGTGACAGATCTCGGCCATGCCATCGAGCTCAACGTCGTGGCAGAAGGCGTGGAAACTCAGGAGGAGCTGGTGGCGCTCAAGGACATCGGCGCCGATCGCGTGCAGGGGTATCTCCTGAGCAGACCGCTCACCGCAACCGCCCTGTCAACGTGGGCTCGCGACCGCGTCGCCGATCATCGTCGGCCACTGCCGCGGCTCACACGTCGCGACGATGACATCTCGCCGCAGCTGGTCATGTTGACGACGGGTTCGGGAAGCTGATGATGCCCTCGCGCACGGCGGTCGCAACGGCCTCCATCCGGGAGTGCGCCTGCAACTTGCCAAGAATGCTCTGCGAGTGATTGCGGACGGTGTTCAGGCGGAGACCGAGAAGTCTGGCGAGTTGCTTGTTGGCGATCCCGGTGGCCATCAGGCGGAGGACCTCGAGCTCTCGCGGACTGATGTCGGCGCCGAGTCCCCGACCCGTCGGGCGGAGTTGCCGGAGGAGTGGGGTGAGATCCTTCCCCGGCTCCACCGGTTCACCATCGCGAACGGCGATGATTGCTCCGAGGAGCTGCTCGACGGTGTCTTCCTTCCTGACGAAGCCCGAGCATCCGGCCGCGATCGCGCGTACCAAGGAGTCGTCGTCGGTCCGCGCTGTCAACATGATCACGTGTACGGCAGGCATCAACGCCTTGATCAACCGGGTTGCCTGCGGCCCGTCTCCGTCCGGAAGCTCGAAGTCCATCAGGACCACGTCGGGCGAGTACGACGACGCGGCCGCGACTGCCGCGGCGACGTTGCCTGCCGTTCCAACCACCTTCAGCTCCGTTTTGCTGCCGAGCAGCCGCACGAGGCTGTGCACGAAGATCTCGTGGTCGTCCACGACCAAGATCCGGATCCGTCCTTGTGCATCGGCGAGATCTGGGTAGGCCACGCGAATCTCGGCAATCGCGCCCATCGAGCCGACGAACGCATCGAGAAGGCGCGGTTCGAACTGTCGACCGCGGAGCTCACTCATGATCGCGATCGCCTCGTCGAAGGTGAGCGCGGGTCGGTAGACGCGGTCGCTCGTCAACGCGTCGAAGACGTCGGCGACAGCGGCGATCCTCGCTGCTTCGCTGATCTCGGTACCTTCCAGCCCCCGTGGGTAGCCGTGTCCGTCCCACCACTCGTGGTGTGTCATCGCGATATCGGACGCAATGAGCAACAGCTCCGACGTCGATCCGGCAAGGAGCTGGAACCCGATCTGAGCGTGTCGTTGCATCGCGGCGTACTCGTCAGGTGACAACGGGCCCGGCTTCAGAAGGACCCCGTCTGGCACCCCGATCTTGCCGACATCGTGCAGCGCGATCGCCACGCGAAGATCGTCGAGAGGCATCGCGGTGAAGCCGACTGCCTGGGCGAGCACGACGGCATATCTGCTCATGCGCTCCAGGTGCCGACCCGTCTCCTCATCGCGCAAGGAAACCGCCAGTGACAGCCGCTCGATCTCTTCAGCACCATCAACCGACGCCTCGGGCGAGCGACGGCCGAGTTCGTCGACCACGCCATTCAGCAGCTGAGTCCGCGCAATCGTGTCCTCGAGCGCATGGAGATGGTTCTTCCGGTCCGCTTCGAGTTCACGGCGGCGTAGGGCCCCGGACAGACCGATCAACAGCTGATTCGGCTCGAACGGCTTGGTCACGTACCCGAACGCTCCGAGGTCGAACGCGGTCTCGGCGACACTCGAATCATCGACAGCTGTCATCATCACCACGGCGAGGTCTGGAAAGTCGGCAGTCAACCAGCGCAACAGCTCGATGCCGGACCCCCCAGGCATGCTGATGTCGCACAGAACCACCGCAACGTCCTGCTCGAAATCAACCACGGCGCGCGCTTCCGCGCTGCTCGCCGCCTCACAACAGACGTAGCCGTGTCGAACAAGGATCAGCGCGGTGCTGCGTCGCAGATCGTCGTCGTCGTCGACGACGAGCACTTTGATGCTCGTTCCAGTCAGAGGAGGAATCACCGCCTATCCGCCACCGTCGAGGACCCTGCGAATGGCGCCGAGCAGATCGTCCGTCGCGAACGGCTTCTCGATCAGACACACGCCGTCCTCCAGCACGCCCTCATGCACGATCACGTTCTCGCTGTAGCCGCTCATGAAGAGCACTCTCGTGGTGGGCCGTCGCTTGAGCACTTCGATCGACAGGTCCTTGCCAGATCTTCCGGGCATGACGACGTCGGTGAGCAGCAGATCGATCGTGCCGGGATGATTGGCCTCGATCTCGAGCGCTTCGTCGGTGTTGCGTGCCACCAGGACCGTGTATCCGGATCTCGACAGCAGGCGGCGAGTGGGGTCGCGCACGATGTCTTCGTCCTCGACGAGCAGCACCGTCTCGCGGTTGGCGGACTGAGCAGTGTTCTGCGGGGTCGGTGCCTGAACTGGCGGGTCGAACGATGCCGGGATGTTCACGAAGACCGTCGTACCGACGCCGAGCTCGGAGTCGATCACGACCTCGCCGCCTGCCTGCGTCACGATGCCGAATACCGTCGCGAGTCCCAAGCCCGTTCCCTCTCCCGTCGGCCTGGTCGAGAAGAACGGTTCGAACGCGCGCGCAGCCACCTCGCTGCTCATGCCGGTTCCGGTGTCCGAGACCGAGAGTTGCACGTACGTTCCCGCCGAGATCCTGCGCAGGTTCGCGTGCTCGTCGTCGATCTCGACGACCGAAGTCGCGATGCCGAGCGTGCCGCCGTCCGGCATCGAGTCGCGGGCGTTGACGGCGAGGTTCATGATCACTTGTTCGATCTGACCGCGATCGATGGAGATCGTCGGACGGTCGGCGGCCAACGCGGTGTGCAGGCGGTGGACGTTTTGACCGATCGTGCGGCGTAGCAACTGCTCCATCTCGGCGACGACGGCGTTGAGGTCGAGTATCTGAGCCTGCAACACTTCGCGGCGGCTGAACGTCAACAGTTGACGCGTCAGCGCTGCGGCCCGCTTCGCGATCGCCGTGATCTGCTCCACATCGTCACGTGCTGTCGTGAGGAGGTTCTCGCCGGAGACGCCGCTCTGTCTCAGCTCCTCGTTCAAGATGTCTCGGACCAGCGCCGCGTAGTTCATGATGCCGGCGAGGAGGTTGTTGAAGTCGTGGGCGATACCACCCGCAAGTTGTCCGAGGCTCTCCAAGCGCTGACCTTGATGGAGCCCGGCTTCGAGCGCGCGTCGCACGCTCTCCGCTCGGATGACCTGAGTCATGTCGCGACCGACCGTTGATGCGCCGATGACATTGCCGTCCGCGTCGCGGATTGGCGAGATCGCAACCGACACGTCGAGGACCTGACCATTCTTCGCGACACGTTGGGTGTCGAAGTTGCGCACCCGCTCGCCGCGCTTGATGCGCGCGGTGATCCCCACCAGCTCATCGGCAAGTGCGTCGGGAATGATCTCGGAGATGTTGCGACCGATGATCTCCTCGGCGACGTAGCCGTACATGTGCTCGGCCCCGCTGTTCCAACTGGTGATGACGCCATCCAGCGTCTTGCCGATGATCGCGTCTTGGGATGACTCGACGATCGCTGCCAACCGGGCAATCGCCTCGAAATTGTGGAGTTGCGCTTCCAGACGCTTTCTCCAGGTGATGTCTCGGATTGCTGCGGAAACCATCAATCCATCGACCGTCTCGAGCACCGACAGCGAGACGTCAACCGGAAACTCGGCACCATCCTTGCGGCGCCCGGCGAGATCCGACTGGGCGCCCATCGGACGGCGCACAGGACTCGCGAAGTAGACATCGCGATGTCGCGAGTGATCGGGCCAGCTGCGCTCCGGCATCAAGATCTCCACCGGCTTGCCCATCATCTCCGACGCCTCGTAACCGAAGATGTGCTCGACGTGACGATTGACGAATCGAATCAGCCCCTCCGCATCGACGATCACGACACCATCAGGGGCCGAGTCGAGCCACTGCTCGGTCGATGCCAACACTCGATCAACCTCGTCGGCCATCGCTCACACTCGCTTCCGACGCGAGACGCCACGTCAGACCACCCATCGCCGTGTTCCGGAAGCCGGACATCACCCAGTCCTCCCCAACGGGCCGACAGAACTCCCATCCATTGATCCCCAGGTCGTGAATCAGTTGTCACTGTAAACGCCGTTGCGCGTGTGCGCAAGCCACGCCAGCGGGTATCGAGGGGTACCGGGGCTGTTGATCGTGGCCTCGGTGTCTCGGGAGGCGCGATTCCTGCCGACGACGCAGTGATCGCTCTGCCCTGGCCGGCTCGACTCGGTGGGACGCCGTGGGACGAAACCCGGCAACACCACATATGGGTCGTGCCGAGAGTGGCCTGACCTGGTCTTATGTGTCGCGAATGGTCACAATAGAACCTTTATTCAATATGACACGGTGGAGGTCCCGGGTTCGAGCCCCGTCGTGCCCACTCAAAATGCCCTGCTCAGGGTGCGATCTGGAACGGGTCGTAGAACGACGTGCCGGCCCCGCGTGTGGCCGCGGCGATCACCTCGATGGGGAACTTCGGTTGGCGATCGGCGGTCAGCAACCCGTTGATCTCCTGGTACGTGTCGGTGAACTGGGTGTAGCAGAACCCGGCGATGATGTCGCCCCCGAGCGTCTCCCATCCATCGTTCGACACGACGGGCCGTGTCGGATCCAGCGCCGCTGTCAGCGCGGTCAACGCGCGAACCCAGTTCTGCTCGTCGGCCCGATCGGCCAGGTTGATCAGGCCAGTGGATTCGTTGAACGGAACCCAGGCGACGATGCACGGGTGGCTGCGGTCGCACTCGATCACCTGGATCCACTCGTCGGTCACGCGATGCATCGCCGTGGCGTCGAACTGATACGCCGGCGGCATCTCGACCCACACCATCAGCCCGAGTCGATCGGCCCACTGGAGGAAGCGCTCGTCCTCGATCGTCTGGTGCACCCGCACGCCGTTGAAGCCCATCGCCTTGATCAGTTCGATGTCATTGCGCAGCGCATCGTCATCGGGAGGCGTCAGGCCACTCTCCGGCCAGTATCCCTGGTTGAGCACCATCCGGAGCGCCTGCGGCCGTCCGTTCAGCAGGAACCGTCCCGCCCTGACGCCGACCGAGCGGATGGCCGTGTAGCTGTGGACCCGATCGATCAGGCGGCCCGTGGAGTCGCAGAGCTCGAGGAGCGCATCGACCAGGACGGGGTGCTCGGGCGTCCACAACAACGTCTCGCGCAGGTGATCGAGCCCCGTCGCATCGAGGCGGAAGGCGCGCAACACGTGCTGGCGGCCCTCCTGCACCGTGACACGATCGTCGACGAGCTGACGCGAACCTGCAGTGAGCCGGATCCGCAGCGTCATCGGCTCATCGACGCGTCCGGCAATGTCGACCGCGGCGACCACTTCGAGACGGGACAGGTCCGTCTGCCAGTTCACGTGGGCCACGCGGGTGGGGCTGACGACCTCCATCCACACGCTCTGCCAGATCCCCGTGGTGCGCTGGTACCAGATGGAGTGCGGCACTTCCTCCCAGTCCTGCTTGCCGCGCGGCTTGGCGAGCTCCAACGGGTCGTCGTGGGCGAGCACGACCAGCTCGTGTTCGCCGGGTTCGGTGAGCAGCCGGGTCACATCGACGGAGAACGTCGTGTAGCCACCCTCGTGGCGAGTCGCCAACTGTCCGTCGATCCAGATCGTCGCGGTGTGGTCGACTGCTCCGAAGTGGAGGATCACGCGCTCGGCGGCCCGCGAGGAGGTGAGGTGATCTGGCGCCGGTACCAGCACGCCTGCGTGTACCGGGTGTCGCCGATCGTGCTCATCCTGGTCTCGGGGGCGAACGGCACCTGGATCGTGCGGTCCCACTGCACCTCGTCCGGATGCTCGAGGTGGCCGTCTCGGTCGAACGCGAAGTCCCAGGTGCCGTCGAGCAGCCACCACTCGTCGCGGCGCAGCAGCGGTCGGGATGGCCGACGGGGTCGTGGCCGGTTCGCTTGTCGGCACTCACCTCGAGACCGCCAGCCGAGCGGGATACGCCCCCTCGCTCAGCAGCTCGGCGATCCGCTCGCGCGCCCACTCGACGTCGTCCGGGTAGGTGACGCCGATCCAGCGCCGGCCCGTCGAGTGCACGAGCACGGTGCGTCCAACGCGCACGAGATGCGACATCGCGTCGGGGATCGTCAGCTCAGCGTTCGGGTCACTGCCGTGCGATCTGAAGAACTCCTCCAGCGATCGCGACAGCAGGTCGACGGCAGAGGGTCCGAAGCCCCACAGGTTCATCGAGACCTGATCGTCGGCATCCAGCGGTGACGTCGAGGTGAGGTCACGACGCTCGTCGATCCCCACCAGCCGACCGTCGGGATCGACCGTGCACACGCCCCGGTTGGCCGTACCACTCGGGGGCATGGTGCTCCGCCACGGGTAGGTGACGAGGTGGTCCACATCCTCGCCGCGCCCGGAACCGATGTTCAGGGCGTCGGCCAGCGAGCGCAGTGCGTCGTACCCGTAGAAGTCATCGGCGTTCGCGACTGCGAAGGCCCCCGTCAGCAACCGCGACGCGGAGAGCACAGCGTCAACCGTGCCCCACGGCTTGGGTCGCTGCGGCAGCGCCGACCCGTGGCCCTGCACGGCGTAACGGAGTCGTTGCACATCGTGCCGCTCGGCGAGGTGCGTCTCGATGGCACGATGGTTGCGGTCCGAGACGATGAGGACCACGGGGTCGAACCCGATCCGCATCGCGTCGAAGATCGTGTAGTCCAGCAGCGACTCCCCGGCGGGCCCGACGACCGCCAGCGGCTTCTCGCCGCCGAAGCGCGAACCGGCGCCGGCAGCCAGCACCACCAACGGCACCTGAGCACCGCCGTCCCCTTCGAGGTCGTTCTGCTGCATGCGTGCTCCTGCTCGGTCGGTCGCCCTCTACCCAACGCGATGATGACGGATACGGACCTCGGCGGCGCATCCGGCCGCACGTCTGGTGGCGCGGCACTCGGGGTAGGCGGCCATCGAGGGCTGTACCGCAGCCAGGAGGTGGACGTGAACCGATCGAGATCCGATCTCGTGTTGGAGGATCGTGAGCACGACGGACGGCCTGCGACGGCGCAGCTGACGTTCATCGGAACTGCGACAGCGTTGATCGAGTGGAGCGGTCTCACCATCCTCACCGGCCCCAACTTCTTGCACCAGGGTGACCATGCACCGCTGGGCTACGGCCTCTCGTCGAAGCGCCTGACGGAACCGGCGATGGACCTTGACGAGCTCCCCCCGGTCGACTTCGTCGTGCTGTCGCACCACCACGGCGATCACTTCGATCCACTCGTGGTGGAGCGTCTCTCCACGGACCTGCCGATCATCACCGAGCCGCCCAGCGCACCCAAGCTGGTTCGTCAGGGCTTCCGCCGCGCCATCCCGGTGCAGACGTGGTCGAGCACGACGGTTCGTCGGGGCGACACGTGGATCCGGATCACCTCGCTGCCGGCCAAGCATGCGCCACAACCACTTCGGCTGTTGCTCCCGAAGGTGATGGGTTCGATGTTGGAGTGCGGCACCGGGGATGGCGACGTCAGCTTCCGGCTGTACATCACCGGTACCCGCTCTACCACGCGGACCTGGAGCAGATCCGTGATCGGTATCCCGACGTCCACCTGTGTGTGATCCACCTCGGCGGCACGCCGATCGCGGGCGTTCTCGTGACGATGGATGCTGTGCAGGGTGTGCGTGCGCTGCGGCTGATCCGGCCTCGTGTTGCGATCCCGGTGCACTTCGACGACTACGAGGTCTTCCGATCGCCGCTCGCCGACTTCCGCGATCTCGCAGAGCGCTCCGGGCTGGAGACGACCATCCACTACCTGGACCGCGGCGAGACGTACGTCTTCGGGCGGGGCAGCGGCTCGTCGTTGGGTGTGGGGGAGAGCCGGACGATCCTCGGTCCGTCGTGAGGTGCTGCCATTCGCGCTCACCACCCTGTTGGGTCTGTTGCTGTCCAGCCTCGCCATCGCTGTGACTGCGCGATCCGTCGAGCACCTGCCGAACGCTTCGCGCACGATCTGCGTACAGCTGGCCACCCTGTCAGCGTTCGGTGTCGTGTGGCTGTTGCAGTTCGTGTTGCTCGATCGGATCACGTTCCGCAACCACGAGGACCGCGACGACGTGATGGCGTCGATCGTGCGATCGATGGGCGACGAGTCGAGTACGACGGGCCGTTGTGATCGGCGGGAACGCGCGATTCGGCAGCGCCAGTTCTGGGTATCGCGCCGGTCATGATCGGATTCATCATCTTCCTCGTCGTCGCCGTGCTGATCGGGCTCGGCTACCTGATGCTGCGCGCCGGGCGCGTCATCCGGGACAGCGAGCCCGATGCCCCAGGGGCCACGGACGGAGTACCGCCAGTCGAGGCCGCACGGCGGCACCGCGAACGGATGCGTGTCCGTCAACCGGGCGCAAGAGACACGTCGGGAGCGGCTCGACAGCGTCGGTGACGCGACAGTCGCCTCCTGCGGCTGCGGCAAGGCAGCCCCCGCGTCGAGCTGTGACCGACTGCTCCACGCATTTAGTTCGACGAACGAACTATTCGGGGTACAGTGGTGGCGTGCCCACGTTGCATCAGACCGAACCCGCCCAGATCGAACCGGAGGAGCTCGCCCAGAGCCTGCGCTACTCGATCGCCCGCCTGGCCCGATTGCTCCGCCAGCAAGATCGGAACGGCCACGGACCAACGCTGACGGCGGCGCTGGCCTCGGTCGCGCGGCTCGACGGGCCGACTCACGGCGAGCTCGCAGCAACAGAACAAGTCGCCCCGCCCACGATCACGGCCGTCGTCAGCAAGATGGAGGTGCTCGGGCTCGTGACGCGTGAACCCGATCCATCCGACCGCCGGATCACGCGCATCCGGATCACGCCCGCTGGGCTCGCCGAGCTCGAGGACGTTCGCAGCCGTCGCACGGAGTGGCTGGGCGAGCAGGTGCGTGGGCTCACGGCCGACGAGTACTCCCGCCTGGCCGCCGCAGTGGACGTGGTCGCCAAGCTCACCGAAGCTCCAACTACCCACTCCCGCGAGGCCGTGCCGTCATGAGCGAGATCGAATCGATCGTCCCCGCCCTCGAAGCGGTCGCTCCCGTGCGCGGGAGCACGTTCAGGTCGCTGCAGCAGCGTAACTTCCGGTTGTTCTTCAGCGGTCAGCTGATTTCTCAGATCGGCAACTGGCTCACGCTCATCGCGCAGTCGCTGCTGGTCCTCAAGCTGACCGACAGCGGGTTCGCGCTCGGACTCCTCGCCGCCTGTCAGTTCGGGCCGGTGCTGGTCCTCGGCGCGTGGTCGGGACTCGTCGCCGACCGTTCCGACAAGCGCAAGCTGCTGATCATCGTCCAGTCGTTCGCGATGCTCCAGTCGTTCGCGCTGGCGTTCGTCGCGTTCATGGATCACCCATCGGTGGTGGCGATCTACGTGATCGCGGTGTTCGGCGGCATCGCCACGGCATTCGACAACCCTGCCCGCCGTGCGTTTGTCGTCGAGATGGTGCCCGAACGCGATGTGCAGAACGCGGTCAGCTTGAACAGCGCGCTGATGACCGGTTCGCGTGTGGTCGGTCCCGCGCTGGCGGGTGTGCTGATCTCCACCGTCGGCTACGGCTGGACCTTCGCGGCGGACGCGATCTCCTACATCGCCGTCATCGTCGGCTTGGGGATGATGCGGATGAGTGAGACCCGCCAGCCGGTTGCCACACCGAAGGGCAAGGGCCAGGTCCGCGCCGGGCTGCGTTACGCCCGCACCCAGCCCGAGCTGTGGGTGCCGCTGGTGATGATGGCCATCGTCGGCACGTTCGCGTTCAACTTCCAGACGGTCATGCCGCTGCTCGTCAAGCGCACCCTGCACGGCGACAATACCACCTTCACGCTCGTCTACTCGGTGATCAGCATCGGCTCGTTGGTCGGCGCGCTGTTGTCCGCCCGACGTACCTCGATCACCGTCAACAACATCGTGTACGCATCGCTGGGCTTCGGCGTGGCGATGATCCTGCTCGCGTTCACGCCCAACGTCGGGTTCGCGTACGTGATCGGCGTGGGCGTCGGCATCTCGAGCATCACCTTCATGACCGCGTCGACGGCGATCATGCAGCTCCGCTCCGATCCCACGATGCGTGGCCGGGTGTTGGCGCTGCAGGCGATCGTGTTCCTCGGCAGCACGCCTATCGGTGGCCCCATCCTCGGTTGGGTCTGCCAGGAGTTCGGCGCCCGATGGGGCGTGATGATCGGCGGGATCTCCGCGGTGGTCGCCGCCGGTTACGGCTGGCGCGCCGTTCGTGCC
>JAOBWO010000353.1 GCA_025463415.1 Acidimicrobiales bacterium
GCCGACCAGATCCTCCGCCTCGAGTCCGGTCGCCTGATCCGCTGATCGCGGCTCGCAAGCGATGACCATGCGGATGGCCTGGTCGTGCGCCGGATGTCGCAGTTTCGTGGACCCAGGACGCGGGTAAGGCCCTCCGCATGGACGAACCCGCCCGCGTCGCTCCGTTGGTGGCCACCTACCGACTGCAGCTCACCCCGACGTTCGGCCTCGACGACGCCGCTGCCATCGTGCCCTACCTGGCCGAGCTGGGCGTCAGCCACGTCTACACGTCGTCATACCTGCGGGCGGCGAGTGGATCGACACACGGTTACGACACGGTCGATCATGGCCACGTCAGCGATGAGCTCGGCGGCGAGGCAGCGCTCCAGCGGTTCCACGCAGCGCTTCGTGAACACGGTCTCGGCAACGTCATCGACGTCGTCCCGAACCACATGTCGGTCGCCGAAGCCAGCGAGAACCGGCGGTGGTGGAACGTGCTGCGCGACGGCCAGGACAGCCCGGATGCGGTGTTCTTCGACATCGATTGGTCGTCGCCCGACGATGCGCTGCGCGGCAAGGTGTTGCTGCCGATCCTCGGCGAGGACTTCGACGCGGAGCTCGCCGCATCCAACATCGCGCTCGTCCGGTCGGAGCACGACCCGCACGAGTGGGAGATCCACTATGCCGACCACCGCTTCCCCGTCGCTCCCGGCACCGTCACGGACGACTCGTCCACAGCCAATGGGCTCAGCGCCCTGCACGACCGCCAGCACTACCGCCTCGCGTGTTGGCGTGTGGCGAGCAGGCAGCTCAACTACCGCCGCTTCTTCGACGTCACCACGCTGGTCGGTGTTCGCGTCGAGGATCCGCGGGTCTTCGCCGCCGCTCACGATCGCACGCTGGACTGGGTGGCCAAGGGGGACGTGCAGGGGTTGCGCATCGACCATCCTGATGGCCTGCGCGATCCCGGCGGCTACCTCGCCGATCTCCGCAAGGCTGCCCCCGACGCGTGGATCGTCGTCGAGAAGATCCTCGAGCCGGGCGAAGAGCTGCCGTCGGCCTGGCCGGTCGACGGCACGACGGGGTACGACCCGATGCGCAGGATCACCGGCGTCTTCGTCGATCCCGCCGCCGAGTCGTCGCTGACCGAGACCTTCCAGCAGTTCGTCGGGACACACGAGGACTACGCCGCGGTGGTCACGGCCGCGAAGCAGCAGGTGCTCGACGAGATGTTCGGGGCGGAGCTCAACCGTCTTGTCGATCTCGCCCGGCGCTGCCTGACGAGCGAGGGCGCCGCGTCATCCTGGACCGCCGAGGAGATCCGCTCGGCACTCGAGGCCCTCTTGATCGCCATGCCGGTCTACCGCACCTACGTCGTTGCGTCGCCGGACGGTACGACGGTCTCGGCCGAAGACACGGCGATCCTCGACGAGGTGATCCCGGCAGCGAGTGCGCTTCGGCCAGCGACGGATCCCGCGTTGTTCGACGCGCTGGGCCGCATCCTGCGCGCAGACGTCACCGACGGTCCCGCAGACGAGCTCGTCGCACGGTTCCAGCAGCTCAGTGGTCCGACGATGGCCAAGGGGGTCGAGGACACGACGTTCTTCCGCTTCAACCGGCTGATCTCGCTCAACGAGGTCGGCAGTGATCCGTCGCTCTTCGGCGTCTCCGCCGACGAGTTCCACCACGAATCGGTGCGCACGGCGGCCAACCATCCGTTGACGATGTCGGCGACGTCGACGCACGACACCAAGCGGTCCGAAGACGTGCGAGCCCGGATCAACCTGCTCAGCGAGATGCCCGACGACTGGCGTGAGACGGTGAACCGCTGGCAGACCCACAACGATCCGCAGTGGCCGTCAGCGCCCAACCGTGCGACCGAGTACCTGCTCTACCAGACGCTGCTCGGTGCACATCCGATCTCCGGCGACCGGGTGCGTGAGGTGCTGAGGAAGTCGATGCGCGAGGCCAAGCAGATCACGTCGTGGACCGCGCCGACGGAGGCGGAGGACGAGATGTTCGCGTTCGCAGAGGCCATCGCCGCCGATCCCGAGTTCATGTCCGACCTCGACCGGTTCGTCACCGGCTCCGCCCGCGCGGCACGGCTCGCGGGGTTGAGCCAGCTGGTGCTGAAGGCGATGGGTCCCGGCATCCCGGACTTCTACCAGGGCAGCGAACTGTGGACGAACAGCCTGGTCGACCCCGACAACCGCTCACCGGTCGACTTCGCCGCACGACGCGCGCTGCTGCCGGGCTCGGAGGATCGACCGGACGTCTCGCTGGACGACGACACGTCGGGTGCCAGCAAGCTGTGGATGACACGGCGGCTGCTGCGCATCCGTGCGGATCATGCCGACGCGTTCACCGGGCCGAGCGCGACGTACGCGCCGCTGGCGTTCGCCGGCGACGGCTCCGACCGCGCCCTCGGGTTCTGTCGCGGCGGTCGTGTCACGGTGGTCGTCCCGGTGCGCCCGCTCCGCGTCGTTCGAGACGGCTGGGCATCGGCCACGGTGACCCTCCCGCCCGGAGAGTGGCGCGATGGCCTCGACCCCGCTGCCGACGTTCTGTACTCCGGCTCGGTGCGGGTCGACGAGATCAACGGCTCGCTCGGTCTTGCCGTGCTGGCGAAGCAGGAAGGCGGATCATGAGCACAGCTCGAGTCTGGGCCCCACTCGCCGAATCGGTCGAGCTCGCCACGCCGACATCGCAGAGCGCGATGACGCAAGCCGACGGTGGCTGGTGGGAGTCAGCGGAGGACCTCCCCGCCGACGCCCTGTACCGGTTCGTGGTCGACGGCAGTCCCTACCCGGATCCTCGCTCGCCGCGACAGCCTGACGGACCGAATGGCTGGTCGCAGGCAGTCGACCACAGCGCGTTCGAGTGGACGGATCAGGAGTGGGTCGGCTTCCCGTTGCCCGCTGCAGTGCTGTACGAGCTGCACGTCGGCACCTTCTCGGCCGAGGGCACGTTCGACGGAGCGATCGCGCACCTGGACCACCTCGTCGAGCTCGGCGTGACCGCCATCGAGATCATGCCGGTTGCAACCTTTCCGGGCGAACGAGGATGGGGCTACGACGGCGTCAACCTGTACGCACCGCAGGAGACCTATGGCGGTCCAGACGGCCTGCGCCGCTTGGTCGACGCCTGCCACGCCCGACGCCTCGCCGTGGTGCTCGATGTCGTGTACAACCACCTCGGTCCGGTCGGCAACTCCCTCCGGATCTTCGGGCCGTACTTCACCGATGCGTACCACTCGCCGTGGGGAGATGCCGTCAACCTCGACGGTCCCGGCAGCGACGAAGTCCGGCGGTTCATCATCGACAACGCACTGCAATGGGTGCTCGACTACCACGTCGACGGGCTCCGCCTGGACGCGGTCCATGCCCTGCACGACGAGTCGGCCATGCACGTCCTGGACGAGCTCGGTCAGGCCGTCCACGCTGCCGGCAACCGAACGGGTCGGGTGGTGTGGGTCATCGCAGAGAGCGATCTCAACGATCCGCGCCTGGTTCGCTCGAACGAGGCCTACGGCTACGGACTCGATGCAGCCTGGTCGGACGACTTCCACCACGCATTGCACGTCACGTTGACCGGCGAGCACGACGGGTACTACGGCGACTTCACCGGGGTCGACGATCTCGCCGAGGCGATCCGCGACGTGTACGTGTTCGGCGGCAAGTTCGCACCGTCACGCGAACGTACCCACGGGCGCGGTGTCGGTGAGATGGATCGGTCGCGTTTCGTGTGCTTCACGCAGAACCACGATCAGGTCGGCAACCGCGCCACCGGCGAACGCCTCGCCCACCTCGTGTCGACGGAGCGGGCCGAGATCGCCGCTGCGGTCCTGTTGACCTCGCCGTTCGTGCCCATGCTGTTCCAGGGTGAGGAGTGGGGCGCGTCGACACCGTTCCAGTACTTCACCGATGTCGACGACGAAGAAGTCGGCAACGCCGTCCGCGAAGGCAGGCGGGCAGAGTTCGCTGCGTTCGGATGGAAGCCGGAGGAGGTGCCGGATCCGCAGGATGCGGCCACGTGGGACCGGTCACGTCTCGACTGGGACGAGCGTGAGTCCGGCGACCACGCACGACTGCTCGACTGGCACCGACGGCTCATCGCGCTGCGTGCCGAAGCCACCGATCTTCGCGACGGACGGAAGCTCACCACGGCTGTGCACCACGACGAAGGCGCCGAGTGGATGGTCGTCGAGCGCGGCTCGATCTCGGTCGTCGTCAACTTCGGTGACCCGGTCGCAGTGACCGTGCGCGGCAACGCGACGACGCTGCTCGCCAACGGGGACACACCCGAGGTCTGCACGACCGCTGAAGGCACCGCGAGCCTGCTCGTCGGGCGCGACCAGGTCGCGATCCTCCGGCACGACTGAATCATCCGGTCGGGGGTCGCTGCCGCTGCCGGCCCGCTCGACGTGAGGCGCCCTCCGGATCAGATGGCGAGCATCCTCCGCAGCGCGGCCAAGGGGACGCCGACGAGGTCGGGTCGGTGACCGACCTCGTAGCGCACCTCGTAGGCAGCCTTCTGCACCAGCGCGACATCGAGCA
The DNA here is from genome assembly GCA_025463415.1 of Acidimicrobiales bacterium. GTDB lineage: Bacteria > Actinomycetota > Acidimicrobiia > Acidimicrobiales > Ilumatobacteraceae > WLMZ01. The sequence goes on from JAOBWO010000353.1 coordinate 4,536, forward strand.
GCAACCCGGTGTCGACGATGTCGGTGGGCAGGATGTCTGCCTTCTCGATCGGCGGCAGGTACGAGTACACCAACCGCTGGCCGCACCAGGATTCGAAGCTGCGCGCCCACGGCTCCAGCGACTCGATGCTGCCTAGACCGCGTTCCACCGTCGCCCGCAATGCCGCATCCGCCGCGTAGCCGTAGGAGCGGACGAGGCCGGCGACGTCGATGAGCGGAGTGCGCCGGATCGAGCGCTCGCCGAGCGGACGGCTCGGCTCGCCCTCGAAGTCGATGAACGAGACGTCACCGCCGCGAACGAGGATCTGGCCGAGGTGGAGGTCGCCGTGGATGCGGATCCGCTGTCCATCGATCTGGTGGTCCAGCAAACGATCACAACGCTGCATGATCGCTCGCTCGATGTCGGCGACGGGCAGACCGACGGCCTTCAGCGCAGCGGCGGTGGCCTTCGACTCCGTGCGCATCGCTTGGTAGAAGGAGCGCTGGGCATGGGCATTGAACACCTGTGGGCGCATGCGCGGCGTCTCCGCAGCGGCGAGCGCGATGTGCAGCTCAGCGGTGCGCAGACCGAGCAGGTCGGCGAGTGCCAGCGCTTCACCGAGGACTTCGGCCAGCTCCGGCGGAACCGCGCCCTCGTCCAGCAATGCCGGCGCGGCGGCCGGCGCGACACCGGTGCCGGACAGGGTGGCCGCCCATTCGAGGAAGTGCGAGCACTGGTCGACGACCGTCGAGTAGGCCTCGCCGTCGTTGCGCACCAATCCGACCAGCGTGGCGACCGTCGTGGGCTCACCGACCGCGCTCGGCACGTACTGAAGGGTGCCGACCAGCGGGGCGACGTTCGGAAAGCCGACGGCGTTGAGGTGCTCGAGGATCTCGACTTCCGGATGCACTCCGGGTTCCACGCGCCGGAGCAGCTTGAGCACCCACTGGTCCGCGACGATGTTCGACGAGTTGCTCTGCTCGCCACTGAGCACGCGTGAGTCCGGGGTGTCCAACCGCCTGCTGATCGCACGGCCGATCGGCTCGCCGCTCAACACACCGTGCTTGCCCGCCTCGCGCTCGCCGCGCAGGATCATCCTCGCGACATCGCCGGCGAACACCGGGTCGGCGCCGTCGGGACCCAGCACGAGCGCATAGAGGGCGGGCTCGCCACTGTCGAAGTCGACCTGGACGAGGATCCACCACAGCTCGTCGTGCAGCGCAACGGCGTCGACGATCGCCGTGTCCGTCACCGTGCGGGCGCGGTCGCCGAACCACCGCTGCTCGGTGATGTAGGGACGGGCGGCCGTCAGCAGAGCCGAGGTCGAACGGCGATCCAGTGGCAGCCGCAGCGGCATCACCGACAGACCGCTCATCGAGGACGAGGCCGGCATCGCGTCGAGCTCGGCCGGCACCGCATGGGCGAGTCGCAACCAGAACACATCGTGCGGCCCGAGCGTGAGCCGGTAGTCACGGTCGTCGATCGGTGACAGCACCGCGCCGCCGGCGAGCTCGACCGGGCTGACGCCGCGGTAGTCGCCGAGCGGGATGTTGACCTGCTGGGCGTGGCGGGAGAGGTTGGCGACGACGAGCACGTCGTCCCAGTGCTCTCCCTCGCGCTCGGGCAGGCTGCGCAGAAACGTCAGCACCTTGGTGTTGTCGTTCTCGACGACGGTCATGTCGCCGCGGGCGAAGACCGGGTTGCGCTGACGCATCGCGATCATCCGCCGCATCCACCACCAGAGCGACGAAGGGTTCTTGCGCTGGGCCTCGACGTTGATCGACTCGTAGTGGTGCTGCGAGTCGGTGATCAGGGGCAGGAACAGGCGCTGCGGATCGCCCGGAGAGAACCCCGCGTTCCGATCACCGCTCCACTGCATCGGCGTGCGCACCGAGTCACGGTCGCCGAGGTAGACGTTGTCGCCCATCCCGATCTCGTCGCCGTAGTAGATCGTCGGCGTCCCCGGCAGCGAGAGGAGCAGCGCGTTGAGCAACTCGACCTTGCGGCGGTCGTCCTGCAGCAGCGTCGACAGCCGTCGTCGGATGCCGACGTTGATGCGCATCCGAGCGTCGCCTGCGTAGCGCCGGTACATGTAGTCGCGCTCTTCGTCGGTGACCATCTCGAGCGTCAATTCGTCGTGGTTGCGCAAGAACAGCGCCCACTGACACCCGTCCGGCAAGGCCGGGGTCTGCTCGAGGATGTCGACGATGGGCGTGCGGCTCTCCATCTGCAGGCCGAGGAACAGCCGGGGCATGAGCGGGAAGTGGAACGCCATGTGGCACTCGTCGCCGGCACCGAAGTACTCGACCGCGTCCTCCGGCCACTGGTTGGCCTCGGCCAACAGCATCCGGCCCGGGTAACGCGCGTCCAGGTGCGCGCGCAGTTGGCGCAGGAACTCGTGGGTCTCGGGCAGGTTCTCGCAGTTGGTGCCTTCGCGCTCGAACAGGTACGGCACGGCATCGAGCCGAACGCCGTCGACGCCGAGCTTGAACCACTTGTCGAAGATCCGGAACATCTCCCGCTTCACGTCGACGCTGTCGAAGTTGAGGTCGGGCTGGTGGTGGTAGAAGCGGTGCCAGTAGTAGCTCTGCGCGACCGGGTCCCACGACCAGTTCGACGTCTCGAAGTCCTGGAAGATGATGCGCGCGTCCTCGTACTTCTCGGTGGTGTCGCTCCACACGTAGAAGTCTCGGTACCGGCTGCCTGCCGGTGCCCGACGCGCCCGCTGGAACCACGGGTGCTGGTCGGACGTGTGGTTCATGACGAGCTCGACGATCACCTTGAGACCGCGATCGTGGGCGGCCTTCAAGAACCGCTTGAACGAGGCCATGTCGCCGTATGCCGGGTTGACCGACTCGTAGTCGGCGATGTCGTACCCATCGTCGCGCAGCGGTGACGGGAAGAAGGGCAGGAGCCAGATCGCGTCGATGCCGAGGTCGACGAGGTAGTCGAGCCGGCTGGTCAACCCGTCGAAGTCGCCGGTGCCGTCACCGTTGCTGTCCGCGAACGAGCGGACGTGCAGCTGATAGATGACGACATCGCGGAACCAGTCGGGCGCGTTCATGCCAGCTCCCGCTGTTGGTCGGAGGTGTCGAGGCGGCGCAGCGAGAACACGTGCGCCGGTTGGAGCCACGGATCGAGGCGCACGTAGTTGTCCGCGCCGTTCCATGAGAAGCGTTGACCGGTCAGCAGGTCGTGCGCCTCGTACGCGACGCCGGCCGCCGACGACTCGTCGGTGAACTCGACGCCGAGGGCGCGTAGGTCGAGGCGCACGTATCCGTCCTGGGCGTTGTAATGATCGGTGTTCGCGACGACCAGGATCGGCGCGGGGTCACCGATCGCTCCGACGCGACGTGGAGCGGTCTTGGAGAACGCGACGAGCCTCGGGTTGTCGCAGTTGTGGAAGACGAGGCTGCGATCGTGCTGGAGCGCCAGGTGCTCGCGTCGGATCTCGTTGACCCTGCGCATGAGGTGCCGCAGCGAACCCTCGTTGTCGAGATCCCACGCGCGGACTTCGTACTTCTCGCCGTGGAGGTACTCCTCGCTGCCCTGCATCGCCTCGGCAACCTGGAGCTCGAACACCGGGCCGTACACGCCGTACGACGCGCTCATCGTCGCCGCCAGCACGAGGCGAGCCTCGAACGTCTGGCGCAGGCCCTGCTGCAGCTCCTCGGTGAGGATGTCCGGCGTGTTCACCCACGAACTGGCGCGGAAGAACTCTGAGCGATCGCCGGCGGCGAGGAGCCCGGAGTAGTGCTCGAGGTCGTACGGGCTGTGCTGCCAGGGGAAGTGGGTGTAGGACACCGAGAAGCCGACGCGCGACAGCTGCAACATCACGTCGGGGTGGGCGAAGGCCTCGGCGAGGAAGACGATGCCGGGATCATCCGCCTTGAGGTCGGCGATCAACCACTCCCAGAACGCGAACGGCTTGGTGTGCGGGTTGTCGATGCGGAACACGCGAACGCCGCGGCGGTGCCAGAACCGCACTACATCCGCAAGCGCGGCCCACAGCGCGCGCCACTCGGTGCAGTCGAAGTCGAATGGAACGATGTCCTGGTACTGCTTGGGCGGGTTCTCCGCGTAGGCGATCGAGCCGTCCGGACGGACCGAGAACCATTCGGGATGTTGGCTGACCCACGGATGGTCGGGGCTGCACTGGAACGCGATGTCGAGCGCGATCTCGAGTCCGCGGTCGCGAGCGGAGGCCACCAGGAGATCGAAGTCCTCGAACGTGCCGAGGTCGGGATGGATCGACGTGTGCCCGCCTTCGGCAGAACCGATCGCCCACGGGCTGCCGACGTCGCGGGGGTTGGCCTCGGCGGAATTGTTGACTCCTTTCCGGTGCGAGCGGCCGATCGGGTGGATCGGCGGCAGGTAGACGATGTCGAACCCCATCGACGCGACGTAGTCCAGTCGATCGATGCACGTGCGCAACGTTCCTGGCTGCTCCGGCGCCGGGCCGGTCGAACGGGGGAAGAACTCGTACCAACCCGAGAACGAGGCCAGCAGCCGATCGACGACGACGTGCTCGATCCGGCTCGTGACCCGGTCGGACCACGGCTCGTCGCCCAGCCGTCGCAGCTCTTCCTCTTCGTTGTCCGTCGGCTGGCCCGCGGCGCGCTTGCGCCCGATCTTCGAACGCAGGGTCGCAGCGCGGTCGATCCACGCATCGACGACCCACGTGTACGACCCGAGCTCGGTCAGGGCCACTTCCGCCGCGAAGCGATAGCCCGCCTGCCGGTTCATCGGCACGGTCTGCTCGCCGCCGTTCGGATCGGTGAGCCGGAGCTGGGCACCGATCTCCACCGCACCATCGCAGACCACGATGACCCCGAACTCGACGAGGTCGTTCACGACGCGCTTGGACGGGTACGCCCCCTCGGACACGGTCGGCGAGATGTCGGTGATCACCAAGCGCTCGGGCCGGTAGCGATACTCGGTTTGGAGGCGCGCCAGATCGTCGGATGAGGTCGCTTGCTGGGACATGGGGCACTCCAACGCTCGGGGTGGGCAACACTCGGGGCGGCGATGCTCTGGCTTCACGCCGGCCGCGGGGCGGCTGACGTGCAGGAGGAGTGCCCGAACGCGTCAACGGTCAAACCCTGCGGCGTCGTCGCCGGCCCGCTCGGGCAGGCGGGCGCTCACGCGCAGGAGACGCAGTGGATGCTCGCCGGCAACGCAGTCAAGCGATCGATCCCGATCGGCTGACCGCAGGTCTCGCAGGCTCCATACGTGCCGGCGTCGAGGCGGTCGAGCGCGTGCCCGATCGATTCGACATCGGCGAGCGCCTGTCGGTGCAGCGCGGTGATCTGGGCCCGCTCGAACGCGATCGTCGTGCCCTCGGGGTCGTGCTCGTCGTCGGTGTTGACCAGCTCCGCTGCGCCGACGATGGCCTCGAAGCTGGCGGACAGCGCGGCCGCCTGCTCGGACGATCTCGCCGCCTCGTGGACGAGCAGGGCGCGCAGCTCGGCCAGGTCAGCGGCCGACGGGAGTGAGGAGATCGAGCGGGAGGCGTTCACGGGGACTGAATATCCCCCGCTGCGCGGCCGTAAACACTGGCGACGTGCTTCGGCGGAACAGTCACTCATCCGCGGGCGGTCCGCACGACGTCGGGAGTCGGCCGAGAAGGTACCGTTGACGCATGCCCTCAGCCTTCCTGCACCCGTTCGCGTCACCGCAGCGCGAGAAGTTCATCACCGTTGCGCGCGGCGAGGGCGCGCTGCTGTGGGACGCCGACGGTCGGGAGATGATCGACGGCATGGCCAGCCTCTGGTACTGCGCGATCGGCCACGGTCGCAAGGAGATGGCTGAAGCCGTCGCCGGTCAGATGAGCACGCTGGAGACTTACTCGTGCTTTGATCCCTTCACCAACGCGCCCGCTGACGAACTGGCCGAGAAGCTGATCTCGATCAGCCCGCTGCCGGGATCGCGCGTGTTCTTCACCGACAGCGGCAGCGAGTCGATCGACACCGCGATGAAGCTGGCCCGCGTCGCGCACGTCCAGGCCGGGCACCCCGAGAAGACCCTCATCATCACCCGCACCCGCGGCTACCACGGCACCAACTACGGCGGTACCAGCGCACAGGGCATCGCCCCGAACAAGGTCGGTTACGGCACCCTGCTGGCTGATGTGGTGCAGGTGCCGAGCGACGACATCGAAGCACTGGCGACCCTGATGAAGGAGCACAGCGGCGAGATCGCAGCGGTGCTCACCGAGCCCGTGCAGGGCGCCGGCGGCGTGTTCCCGCCGACCGACAACTACCTCCAGGGCTTGCGCCGCCTGTGCGATCAGCACGGCGCGTTCCTGATCTTCGACGAGGTCATCACCGGGTTCGGTCGGCTGGGCTCGTGGTTCGCCGCCCAGCACTACGGGGTCGTCCCGGACATGATGACCTTCGCCAAGGCGGTCACCTCCGGCTACCAGCCGCTCGGCGGCGTGTTCATCGGCCGCGCCGTGCTCGACGGGCTGGAGGCCGACCCCGCGTTCGTCCTGCGCCACGGCTACACCTACAGCGGCCACGCCAGCGCATGTGCGGCCGGGCTCAAGAACCTCGAGATCATGGAGCGCGAGCACCTCGTCGATCGCGCCAAAGCGGTGGGCCACCGCCTCGGCGCCGGCCTCCAGGCACTCGCCGCGGACGGCGTGATCGATCACGCTCGCGGCGACGGTGCGGTGTGGGCCGCGGGGCTGAAGCCCGATCAGAACGCGATGACGATCCGCGACACGATGTTGGCCAACGGTGCCATCGTCCGCGCCTTGAACACCGACACGAACACGTTCTGCCCGCCACTCGTGATCACCGACGAACAGGTCGATCGCTTGCTCGACATCTTCGCGGGCGCCGCATCAGCGTCGTCGTGACCGACTGATCCCACGTGCGGGCCGAGTCGCCCGAACGGCCCACGCAGGCTCGGAACTCATCAAGTCGACGCCCGATCAGCCGATGAACTCAATCATGGAAACACGGATGCTTCCCGGATTGATCTTCATCGTGTTCTCGTTCGCGACGATGCTCACGATGGTGGTATCGGCCATCGGGCACTGACCCGCCCTCGACGAAGCGGCTCGGCCTGCTGGCCCTTCCAGACCATCACCATCGCACGCATCCCGTCCGACTGCATCTGCAGGAACCGGCCGTCGAGCTGTGGATCGCCGCCGTCCAACCACAGGCAGATGCTCTCGTGCACGTGGCTGACCAGTGATGCGGCCGCCCAGCGGACCATCATCGGATCGGGATCGATCCCCGCGATGAGCGCACCGGCGAACTCCTCCGCGCTGGCCTTGAAGAGCGCGTGCAGATCGCGGAACTCGGCCTGGTTCGACGCGTGTCGCCAGAGCAGCCGGAAGCCATCGGGATGCCGGCGGGCGATGCCGAGCAGGGTCGACACGATGGTGCGGCCGGTGTCTCCCTCGGTCGAGACGGGTCCGGAGTCGAACTCGAGTGCCATCTCGTCGACGACCGCGTTGAGCACCGCGAGGTACAGCAGCTCCTTCGACTCGAAGATGCGGTACACGATGAGCCGGGTCACCCCTGCGGCCCGAGCGACATCCTCCATCGACGTCTTCTCGTAGCCGGTGGTGAGGAACGCTGCAGCCGCAGCGCGCACGATCTGCTCTCGACGCTCGGCCCTGGGCAACCGCACCGCTGCATGCGTCTTGGTCGTCACGCCCGGTCTCGTCGTGCCCGGTCTCGTCGTGCGTGACGCTCCCTCCGCTGCCATTGACATATGTATACACGAGTGTTTACATGTCGTCCATGACTTCCTTCGAGGATCCCGTGGTCGACCTGAGCGGCCAGACCGCGCTCGTCACCGGCGGCGCCAGCGGCATCGGCATGACCGTGGCGCGGCGATTGGCTGCACTGGGCGCTCGAGTGGTGGTCGCCGACATCACCGACATCGCCGGCCATGCCGTCGCCGACGAGATCGGGGGCGTGTACCTCCATCTGGACGTGTCCGACCCGGGTGCATGGTCCGAAGCGACCGGTGCTCTGGTGGACCTCGACATCGCGTTCCTCAACGCGGGGGTCAGCACCCGCATCGACGGCGATCCCGACGCGACCGACGCTCCGATGGGCGAGGTCACCGAGCGCGCCTACCGGCGGATCATGGGCGCCAACGTCGATGGTGTCGTCTACGGAGCGCGAGCCGTCCTGCCGGGCATGGTGGCTCGCGGCAGCGGCCACATCGTGATCACGGCCTCGATGGCCGGACTGGGCGCGATCCCCTTCGATCCGATCTACGGCTTGACCAAGCACGCGGTCGTCGGCTTCACCAAGTCGCTGGGCGTCACCTACGGCCCCGCTGGGGTGTGCACCAGCGCGATCTGCCCCGGCTTCGCCGACACCAAGATCATCTCGCCGGATCTGGCCACGATGCTCGAGGCGTTGAACGTCCCGATCATGTCGCCCGAGCGCGTCGCGGACACGGTGGTCGCCGCGCTGGAGGCGCGCGAGCCCGGGTCGTTGTGGGCCGTGTGGGGCGACCTGCCGATCACCCGCTACATCCCCAACCCCGTCTTCGACAACCTGGAGGTTCCGCTGTGACCGACACGCTGCCTGCCGCGGGTGACGTACCCGAGCTGCTGTTCAACCCGTTCGATCCGGCGTTCCGCGCCAACCCCTATCCGTTCTACGACGTGCTGCGCGAGAAGGCGCCGGTCTGGATGTCGCCGCTGCAGACCATCGTCCTGTCGCTGTACGAGGACGTGGCGGTGACGCTTCGCAGCAACGACTTCAGCCGCGACGTGGAGAAGAACTCGAATGCGGCAGCCAGCCCGATCCAGGCGCGCAAGCGGGAGAAGCGCGCCGAGGAGAGCACCAAGTCGATCCTCAGCCTCGACCCGCCGGACCACACCCGCCTGCGCCGCCTCGTCAGCCTCGCGTTCACGCCCTCGGCCATCGAGCGGCTGCGGCCGAGGGTGCAGCAACTCGTCGACGACGCACTCGACAAGGCCGC
>JAOBWO010000363.1 GCA_025463415.1 Acidimicrobiales bacterium
GCTTCATCAACAACGCCAAAGGCACGCTGGCCGCGTACTCGATGGCCGCCCTGCTGTTCCTGGCCGTGACGATCCCGTTCACCCGCTGGCTGGAGTGGCTGCAGAAGCGCAGCCAGAACCGCATGCAGGGCGGTCGGTGACCATGGCCTTCCTCGAGATCCGCGACGTGCACAAGCACTTCGGCGCGGCGCACATCCTGCGTGGCATCAGCCTCGACGTCGACCTGCACCAGGTCGTCTGCCTGATCGGCGCGTCCGGCAGCGGCAAGAGCACGCTGCTGCGGTGCATCAACGCGCTGGAGATCATCGACGGCGGCGTGATCCGCCTGGACGGTGATCGATGCAGTGGCCCGGGCATCGACGTCGATGCCCTTCGCCAGGAGATCGGCATCGTCTTCCAGTCGTTCAACCTGTTCCCGCACATGACGGTGCTGGCGAACATCACGCTGGCGCCGCGCAAGGTCCTGGGTCTGCCCGCGGCCGAGGCCGAGGACCGGGCGATGCAGCTGCTGGCCCGCATCGGCCTGACCGAGAAGGCCAAGGACTACCCGGACCGGCTGTCCGGTGGTCAGCAGCAGCGCGTCGCGATCGTGCGCGCGCTGGCAATGGAGCCGCGGTTGATGCTCCTCGACGAGATCACGTCGGCGCTGGACCCCGAGCTCGTCGCGGAAGTGCTCAACATCGTCCGTGATCTGGCGCGGGACGGGATGACGATGATGCTGGCGACCCACGAGATGCACTTCGCGACGGAGGTCTCCTCCAAGGTCTGCTTCCTGCACGAGGGCGTGATCCTCGAGGAAGGCCCGCCGGAGCAGATCTTCGGCGATCCCACGGAGGAGCGCACCCAGGCGTTCCTCAAGCGGATCATCGACGCCGGCCGTCTCTGAGCGGCCGCCGGCCCTGAGCTGTCTGGGCGTGTGCTGAAGTTGAATTCGGCGCGCTCGAGCCGATGTTCACCTCGTGCCTGCGTCCTTGCCCATTGACAGTGAGACGAATCCGTCTTATCGTCTCACCATGACAGCGGCCGAAACGCGCATCCTCGATGCGGCCAAGGCGTGCTGCGGGCGATGGGGCATCGCCAAGGTCAGCGTCGACGACATCGCGACCGCCGCCGGCGTCTCCCGCGCCACGCTGTACCGGATGTTCCCCGGCGGGCGCGACATCGTGTTCGACGCGCTGCGGGTCCGTGAGCTCGAGGAGTTCTTCGCCCGGCTCAAGCTCGGCGTGGTCGGGTCGGAGTCGCTGGAGGACCTGCTCGTGCGCACCATCGTGGTGGCCACCCACGAGCTGCGCGCCGACGATCACCTCGCCCTGATGCTGATGTCGGAGCCCGGTGACACGCTGTCGCAGCTCACCGTGCAGGGTCTGCCGCGCATCATCCGGATGGCCTCGCTGTTCCTCGCCCCGCTGGTCGATCCATACCTCGGTCGGCTGGAAGCCGCCCGCCTGGTCGACCTGCTGTCCCGGCTCGTCATCTCGTACTTCCTCGCACCTTCCGAGCACGTCGACTTCGGCGAGGAACCATCCGCTCGTTCCTTCATCCGCACCCAGATACTGCCGGCGTTCCAGACGCCGGACGCCGTTCCATCAGGAGTTCCATCATGACCATCGTCCACAACGACAACCAGACCATCCTCGGTCGTGGTGAGATCAACGACATCGACCAGATCCTGGCGATCCCACTCACGGACCCGAACGAGGTCGAGCACATCGTCGTCAACAACGCCGACACGATCTTCACGTGGGACTACTCACTCACCCGGCCGCCGCTGCGGAAGCTGTACGAGAAGGCCAAGGTCGGCCAGTGGAACTCCACCCTCGACCTTCCGTGGGACACCGACGTCGATGTCGAGCGCACCATCAAGCAGGATCAGGAGATCCTCGGCACCGGCCTGGACCCGAACACCTTCATCGGCACTCCGGTCGAGAAGTGGGGCGAGAAGGAGTGGCTCGACTTCGGCATCGAAGGCCGCAACTGGATGCTCAGCCAGTTCCTCCACGGTGAGCAGGGCGCGTTGCTGTGCACTGCGAAGATCGTCGAGACCGTGCCGTGGTACGACGCCAAGCTCTACGCCAGCACCCAGGTCGTCGACGAGGCTCGCCACGTCGAGGTCTTCGGCCGCTACCTGAACGAGAAGCTCGGCGGTCAGTACCAGGTCAACGCCCACCTGCGCCTGCTGCTGGACGACATCATCAACGACAGCCGGTGGGACATGACCTACCTCGGCATGCAGGTGATGGTCGAGGGCCTGGCCCTCGCGGCGTTCGGCTTCCTGCACCAGATCACCCAGGAGCCGCTGCTCAAGAAGCTGCTCCGGTACGTGATGAGCGACGAAGCCCGCCACGTCGCCTTCGGTGTGCTGTCCCTCAAAGAGGTCTACGACGGCATGACCGACGCCGAGATGAAGGACCGCCAGGAGTTCGCGTTCGAGGCCGCCGTGCGGATGCGCGACCGCTTCATGCAGCAAGAGGTCTGGGAGCGGATGGGCGTCAGCGTTCGCGAGGTCATGCCATTGATCCTCAACGACCCGACGCGTGAGGTCTTCCAGTCGATGCTGTTCAGCAAGATCGTGCCGAACTGCAAGAAGCTCGGCCTGCTGGAGCGCAACGACAAGTGGCTGCGCCACAAGTTCGAGGACATGGGCGTGATCCAGTTCGAGGACT
>JAOBWO010000077.1 GCA_025463415.1 Acidimicrobiales bacterium
GGTCACCGAGGTCAGCGGCTTCGGCCGCCAGCGCGGCAAGACCGAGAACTTCCGTGGCTCGGAGTACACCATCGACTTCATCCCCAAGGTGAAGATCGAGATCATCGTGCCGAGCGAATCGGCCGACACGCTGATCGGCGTCATCGCCGAGGCGGCCAAGACCGGCAAGATCGGTGACGGCAAGATCTGGAAGCTCAGTGTGGGCTCGCTGCTGCGAGTGCGCACGGGTGAACTGGACGTCGAGGCGATCTGATCTAGCACCAGCACGACACAGACCAGTGGGTCCTGCGGTTCGCCGTGGGACCCACTGTCGCGTCCGGGCTCAGGAGGTGAGGGCCAGCTTCAGCTCGTCGCGCAGCACGGCGTGGTCACGCTCGGGCACCTGCCGTGAGGCGCCGGTTCGTCCGGAGCGCTGCACGTAGAACACGTCGATCACCTCGTGGCCGAGCGTCGCGACCTTGGCCGAGCGGATGTCGAGCCCCCTCCCGGCGATCGCCGACGCCAGGCGGTAGAGCACCGCGATCGCATCGGGGGCGCGCACGTCGATCATCGTCGTCGACGCCGACGCGTTGTTGGTGATCAGCACCTCGAGCCGAGGTGGGGCCGCGGCGAAGGCGCGGCGATGGGTCCGGCTGTAGGTGCGCACTCGCTGGGCGATCCTGCTGCCGACATCGACCGTGCCGCCGACCGACCCGCGCAGATCGTTCTCGAGCCGCTTCCAGTCGGTCGCCACGCTGCCGGCGCGCGACACCCGGAACTGGTCGACCGCGATGCCGTCGGCGCTGGTCCACGCCTGCGCGCTGACCACATCGATGCCGTGCACCGCGAAGGTGCCGGCGATCTTGGCGAACAGCCCACGCTGGTCGGGTGTGGCGACGACCCAGAGGTCGAACTGATCAGCGGTCTCGTGATGGGTGTGCAGGACCCCGCTGGACCGAACCTGGTCGAGCAGATCACCGAACCGCTCGTCCAGGGCCAGCTCGCTGCTCCCGCGCTCTCTCCCGGCGAAGACTGCGGCGACGTTGCGGGTCAGCTCGTCGAGCAGCGACGCCTTCCATCGGGACCACGCTGACGGCCCGGTGGCCAGGCTGTCGGCCTCGGTGAGCGCACGCAGCAGCTCGAGCCGAGGTGGGTCGCCGATCTGCTCGGCGACGTTCTCTGCCGTGCGCGGGTCGGCGAGGTCGCGACGCATCGCCGTCTCGGAGAGCAGGAGATGGTTCGCGACGAGCGAGCGGACGATGTCGACGTCCTCGGCCGAGAACCCCATCCGCGGACCGATCCGCTCGACCAGCTCGACGCCCACCTCGGTGTGGTCGCCGGGATAGCCCTTGCCGATGTCGTGCAGCAGCGCGCCGATGAGCAGCAGGTCGGGCCGCGCGACCTGGCGGACGAGCTCGCTTACGTTGGCGACGGTCTGCAGCAGGTGTCGGTCGACGGTGTAGGTGTGGAACGCGTTGCGCTGGGGCAGGCTGCGCACGTGGCGCCACTCGGGCAGCATGTTGGTGAACAGGTCGTACCGCTCCAGCGCCTCGACGGCGGCAACCAGTTGCGGCCCGGCCCCGAGCAGGCTCACCATCGCGTTACGGGTGCGTTCGTTCCAGGTCGCGCTGTCCTCGACCGAGGTGGCCGCGAGCTGGATCAACGCCCGGCGGCTGATCGGGTATCCGGCGTGCGCGGCCGCGGCGGCGACCCGCAGGACGAGCGACTGGTCGACACCCGCCTGGGCGACGTCGACCTCGACCTCGTCGTCGACCACGGTGACGCCTTCGGCCAGGGTCGCCTGCACCTTGCCGGTCGAGATCGCGCCCTTGCCCTTGCGGCTCGCGCGTTCGACGCGCCACCAGAAGCGCTCGCTGGCCCAATCGATCGCGCGAGCGGCGGAGGACACGCGGGCCATCAGCACATCGGCATCGGCGAAGCCCATCGCCTCCGCCACTGCATCCTGGTCCTGCAGCAGCAGGACGTTGGTGCTCTTGCCCATCAGGCGGTGCAGCTCGCACCGGGTCGCGAGCAGTTGCTCCGCCGGCGCGGCGAGGTCCTCGAACGGCGCCTCGAGTGAGGCAGAGATCTCGGGCCGGTCGACGGCCAGCGCCCAGCGGATCGTGTCGTAGTCGCGCAGGCCGCCCTGGCCGTCCTTCAAATCGGGCTCGAGCAGCGAGGCGACCTCGCCGTACTTCGACCAGCGGTCCTGGCTGATCCGGTGCAGCTCCGTCAGCCAGTGGGTGGGTCGCTTGCGCCACTGGTCGAGGGCCGCGGCGCGGAGCTCGGTGACGAGATCGTTCTGGCCGGCGAGTCGGCGCACCCGCAGGACCGCCGTTGCGGTGACGAGGTCGTTGGATGCCAGCGCCAGCAGCGACTTGACCGAATGCGCCGCTGGGCTGAGCTTCATCCCTGCGTTCCACATCGGGTACCAGATCGGCTCGGCGACCGACGTGACGTCCTTCGCGCGCGCCTTCGGGGGATGCAGCAGGATCACGTCGATGTCGCTGCCGGGTGCCAGCAGGCCCGCCGCGTAACCGCCCGTCGCGATGAGCGCCCACCCGTCCGGCAGGTGGGCGGCGAGGGCGTCGAACCAGCCGTCCATCTGATCGGAGAGCCGGCGGGCCAGCCCGCGACCGGCGAGATCGGTGCGTGCGACGATCTCGGCCCGGGCGCGCTTGACGAACGCGCCGTCGATCGTGGTGGTCATGGCTGGTCGGGCCTGATCAGTTCGTGCTGGCCGCAGCGCCCGGCTTGGTGTCCTGGCTGCGCAGCTCGGCGAGTCGTTCCTGCAGGAACGAGCCTGCGGTCCGCTCGTCGGACAACACGACATCGCCGGCCGGGTGCAAGAAGAGAGGCAGGGACAGCCGGGACCGCCGGGCGCCGTCGCCCGTGGGGTTCATCACCTGGTGCGTGGTCGAGGGGTAGTAGCCGCCGCTGGCCAGGGCCAGCATGTCGCCGCTGTTGACCACCAGGCTGCCGAAGTCACACGGCACGTCGTGCCAGTTCCCCGCCGTGTCACGGACCTGCAGGCCGGGCTCGTTCGATGCCGGCAACACGGTGAGCAGGTTGATGTCCTCGTGCGCCGCGGCGCGCACCGCACCGGCCGGCTCATCGCCGCTGAGCGGTGGGTAGCGCAGGACCCGGAGCAACGTCCCTCTGCTGCCCTCCATCATCTCGGTCAGTGGCCGTGAGAAGTGCGCAGCGACCTCGGCAGGAGTGTTGTCCTGCACCCAGCCGAGCAGGGTCTGCGCGATCTCCTTCGCGATCGTCGCGTACTGCAGGGCCGCGTCGCTGACCTCGCTCGGGTATCGCCCGTCCTCGTAGACGTGGAAGAACTCCTTGATGTCCCGGATCGTGTTGCCCTTCGCCGTCTCCGAGACCTCCGGTCCGAAGTAGCCGTCCTGGGCCGCCTCGGTGAACCGGTATGCATGCTTGGCGTCGGTCTGGAAGAACTCGAGCCACTCGTCGTAGATCCGCTGGACCAAGGCCTGCGGCAGGGGGTGGTTGACCAGCACCGCGAAGCCGGTCTCGTGCAGGGAACGGGTGAACCGCGCGGGAGCATCGGCGGCATGGAAGTCGACCACTTCGACGGAGACGTCTGCGTCCATGCGGCAACGATACCCCTGGGCCGCTGTCAGTCGGGTGACGTCATCGGTGGCGTGACGCGCTCAGTCGGGCGCGCGCACGAGCACCACCGGACACGTGCTGTGGTGGGCGCAGTAGTTCGAGACCGAACCGAGGAGCAGCTCCTTCAGGACGCCGCTGCCGTGCGAACCGACCACCAGCAGGTCGGCGCCTGCGGCGATCGCAACGAGCTCCTCGCCAGGTCGGCCCTCAGGCGTGTGCACCGTGTACGGCACTCCGGAGTCCTCGAGTCGCGCGTCCGACAGCATGTGCTCGGCAGTGAGGGTCGCGCTGTGCACGAGCGTGTCGCGATCGGGTTGGGGGATCATCACCGGTTCGGTGGTGGCGAGCACCGGGAAGTCCCAGCTGACGACGATGTCGAGCCGCGCTCCACGGAGCTTCGCCTCGGCGAGGGCCCACTGCAGCGCTGCTGCAGACGGTTTCGTGCTGTCGACCCCGACCACGATGCGATGCCTGCCGACCTGCGGTGTTGCCGCGATCTCGTCGTTCGTGAGCTCTCCCATACAGGGCGCCGTACCCGACGCGCTGGTCATCGAGACATGTTGGGCAGCGGGCGTCACGGGCGTCAACGCGCAGGGACGAGGCCGCCGTCGGCGATCACGCACTGCCCGGTCACGAAGCTGGATGCGTCCGACGCCAGGAACAACGCCGGGCCGACCATCTCCTCCGGGCTCGCCATGCGCCGCATGAAGCTGGCCCGAGCCATCCGCTGCTGCGCCTCCGGGGTGTTGTTGGTGACCATGTCGGTCTCGACGGTGCCGGGCGCGATCGCGTTGACGCGGATGCCGCGCGTGGCGAACTCGGCCGCCGTGGTGCGGGTGTACGAGAGCAGCGCCAGCTTGGCTGCCGCGTACATCGCGGTACCGGTCGATGGGAGGTAGGCGCCGGCGGAGATCACGTTGATGACCGATGCGTGCGAGCTGACGAGGAGGTGGGGGAGCGCGGCCTGGACGAGGAAGACAGGACCGCGGAGGTTGACGTCGTTGACCTTCGACCACGCGTCCGCGGTGAACGCTCCGATCGGCTGGGTCAGCGCCGTTGCGGCGTTGTTGACCACGACGTCGATCCGTCCGAAAGCTGAGATGGTGTCGTCGACGATGCGCTGGACGTCGTCCAGATCGCCCATGTGCGCCGCGACACCGATCGCGTTCCCGCCCCGTTCGCGAAGGCGTGCCACGGTGCGCTCGACCGCGTCTGCCTTGCGGCTCGCGACGACGACGGTGGCACCCGCGTCGACGAAGCCCTCGGCGATGGCCAGTCCGATGCCTCGTGTCCCCCCGGTGACGATGGCGATGCGGTCGTGCAGGCCGAACAAGCGGCTGATTCGTTGGTCGTCCACTGCATCTCCCCGGATCTGTGCAGGCGCGGTTCGAGCCCGCCGGCAGCGTGTGCCGGGCAGTCTGACAACCGGCGGGCGACCGCAGCGAGGCGGGCATGTGCGACGATGGCTCGGTGCAACTCGGCGCGATCGATCGGCGGATCATCCGTCTCGCGATCCCGGCCCTGGGCACGCTCGCCATCGAGCCGCTGTACATCCTGGTCGACACCGGCATCGTCGGACGCCTGGGCACGGCGCCGCTGGCCGGTCTGGCGATCGCGGCCACGGTGTTGCTCACGATCACGTCGTTCGTGATGTTCCTCCAGTACGGCGTGACACCCGACGTCGCCCGCGCGATCGGCCAGGGCGACCAGGCGCGAGCTCGGGTGGCCGCGGCCGACTCGCTGTGGCTGGCGGTGCTCCTGGGTGTGCCCGTCGGCGCGCTCGTCGCCTTGGCCGCCCGCCCACTGGCGATCGTCCTCGGTGGCCACGGGGCCGTCCTGGATGCCGCGACCACGTACCTGCGCATCAGCGCGATCGGCTTGCCGTTCGTGTTCGTGTCGATGGTCGGCCACGGTGTGATGCGTGGCCACAACAACCTCACCCGTCCGCTCGTCGTGGTCATCGTCGCCAACGTGGTCAACGTCGTTGTCGAGGTGATCGTCGTCTACGGGTTCGACACGGGCGTCGCGGGATCGGCGTGGAGCACCGTCGTGGTGCAGATCGGGGCAGCGTTCGCGTTCGGCGGGATCATGCGGCCGGTGCTGGTCAAGGTCCGGCCGACGTGGGAGAGGTTGCGGCCGGTCCTCGCCCGCGGCGGGCACCTCGGCCTGCGCAGCGTGGCGATGCTCGGTGCGTGGGTCGCCGTCACGCGAGTGGCGGCCACCGTCGATACGCCCACCCTTGCCGCCAACCAGGTCTTGGTGCAGCTGTTCACGTTCCTCGCGCTGGCCCTCGACGCGCTCGCGATCCCGGCCCAGTCGCTCGTGGCGGGCGCGCTGGGCGCCGGCGACGAGGAGACGGCGATGAGCGTCGGCCGGTCGAGCATGCGCCTGTCGTTGTGGGTCGCCGTCGTGTTCGCAGCGGTGCTGGCGGCGACCTCGGGTGTGCTGCCCCGGCTGTTCAGCGACGATGGCGCTGTGATCAGCCGCGTGACGGCCGGAGCGTTGTTCCTGGCCGTGATGCAACTGCCCGGAGCCATGGCGTTCTCGCTCGACGGGGTGCTGATCGGCGGTCACGACACGAAGTACCTCGGTCGCGTCGCGGTGCTGAACCTGATCCCGTGGTTGCCCTTCCCGATCGCCGTGCTGATCTTCCCGCAGCTCGGCATCGGCGGGCTGTGGGCGGGGCTGGTGGTGCTGATGACCACCCGGGCGATCATCAACGTGCGCCGGTTCCGTTCGCGACGATGGATCCAACGCAGTACGGTCGACGAGCCTGCGGCTCAGCCGACCGTGGGCTGACCCTGCGGGTTCGCAGCGCGACCCTCGGTGATCAGCAGCACCACCGTGCTCCCGACGTCGATGCCGAGGACCTGCCGCCGTTGCTCGCTGCCGGATCCGGTCAAGGAGAAGCGAGCCGCGGCGAGGCTCGCGGCACCACAGGGCCCGGCCGCGACCCCGAGCGAGCCGAGGTCGGTCATCGCAGCCGCAGCCTCGGCGTCGGTCACCGCGACCGCGGCGTCGAGCCCGCCGATGATCAGCGGCCAAGCGAGACTCGACGGGGTGCCACAGTTGAGCCCGGCCATGATCGTCGGAACGGTCGCGACCGTGACCGCTCGCCCGGCCTCGAGACCGGCCAGCACGCACGCGGCGCTCTGTGGCTCGACCGACATGACGGCGGTGCGCCCGCCGCGCGAGTCGGCCTGGCTGGTCGGCTCGGCCCTGTAGTGGGCGAGTGCGGCATGGGCCAGCGATCCGACACCGACCGGCACGACGAGCAGATCGGGTCGTGTCGGCAGTTGGCCATCGATCTCGACGAACATCGTGCCGTAGCCCTCGACGATCCACGTCGGGACGTCGGTGTACCCGGGCCAGGAGGTGTCCTGGATCAACACCCCGCCGCTCGCGAGCGCGGATGCCGCGGCGGCAGCGACTGCGTCGTCGTACGACCCGTCGACCAGCATGACGGGCGCGCCTTCGCCCTCGATCGCGGCGATCGCCGCCGGATGCACGCCCAGCGGTACGAAGATCCGCGCCGCGTGACCGGCCAGCCGCGCGAACCGGGCGACGGCGCGGCCGTGGTTGCCATCGGTGGCCGCAACGAAGGTCACGTGCGTGCCGGCGGTGCGGTCCTGCAGCGAACGGTGCATCGCCCACGATGCGCCGAGCGCCTTGAAGGCCGGCAGGCCGAGGCGCGACGACTCGTCCTTCGCCATGACGCGCCCGACGCCGAGCTCGTCCGCGAGCGGCGGGAGCTCGATCAGGGCACTCGGCCGGTAGTCCGGCAACGTGCGGTGGAAGTCGAGCGCGTCCGTCGACGGTGGCGGCGTGACCACGAGCTCCGATCGATGATGATTGGCGAACCAGCGGCACGTCGACGGATCGATGCGGTCAGGTGCCGCCATGGTCAGGCAACGATGTTGACGGTGCGCCCGGGGACGACGATGACCTTCTTCGGCACCGCACCGGCCAGCGCCGCGATGACCTTTGCATCGGCCAGCGCGACGGCCTCCACCGTTGCGTCGTCGGCATCGGACGCGACCGCGATCTTGGAACGGAACTTCCCGTTGACCTGTACCGGCAGCTCGATGGTGTCCTCGATCAGCAACTGCGGGTCGGCGACGGGAAACGGCTCACGGATCAGCGTGTCGGCGTGGCCCAACTTGGCCCACAGCTCCTCGGCCAGGTGCGGACAGAGCGGCGCGATCATCAGCGTGATCGGCTCGGCCAGATCGCTCGGGCAGCGCCCGCCTTTGGTGATGTGGTTGTTCAGCTCGATCAACTTGGAGATCGCGGTGTTGATCCGCAGACCGTCGAGATCGGCGCGCACGCCGTCGATGGTGCGGTGCAGCAGGCGGACCGTCGCCTCGTCGGCGGGTGCGCCCAGCGCCAGCTCGCCGGTCTGCTCGTCGACGATATTGCGCCACAGTCGCTGCAGGAACCGGTACATGCCGACGACGTCGCGCGTCTCCCACGGCCGCGAGGCGTCCATGGGTCCGGTGCTCATCTCGTACAGGCGCAGCGTGTCGGCGCCGTACGCGTCGTACATCTCGTCGGGGGAGACGGCGTTCTTCAGGCTCTTGCCCATCTTGCCCCACTCGCGCGTCACGGGCTCGCCGTGGAACGAGAACGCGCCCTCGTGCTCTTCCACCTCGGTGGCCTCGACGTAGATCTCCCGCTCGTCCTTGAACGCGGCAGCCAGGATCATGCCCTGGTTGTAGAGCCGGTAGTACGGCTCCAGCGAGCTGACGTGGCCGAGGTCGTACAACACCTTGTGCCAGAACCGTGAGTACAGCAGGTGGAGCACGGCATGCTCCACGCCACCGACGTACAGATCGACGCCACCAGGGTGGGGTCGACCGTCGACGCCCACATCCTGCGGACCCATCCAGTACTCCTCGACCGCCGGATCGACGAAGGCCTTCTCGTTCGTGGGGTCCAGGTAGCGCAGCTCGTACCAGCACGACCCGGCCCACTGCGGCATGACGTTGGTGTCGCGACGGTACGCGTGCGCGCCGTTGCCGAGATCCAGCTCGACCTCGGTCCACCAGTCCAACCGGTCGAGTGGGGACTCCGGGTTGCTGAACTCGTCGTCAGGATCGAACGTTCGCGGCGAGAAGGAATCGGTCTCCGGCAGCAGGACGGGCAGATCGGCGTCGGGGATCGCGATCGGGCCGTGTTCGTCGTACACAATCGGGAACGGCTCGCCCCAGTACCGCTGACGGCTGAACAACCAGTCGCGCAGCTTGAAGTTGGTGTTGCCATGGCCCGCGTCGTGTGCTTCCAGCCACGCGTTCGTCAGCCGTTTGCCCTCGGCCACCGATGACAGTCCGTCGAGCGTCAGCCCGGAGGAGTTCGACGACTGCACGTACGGCGCGTCGCCCACGAAGGGCTCCGGCCACGTGCCGGTGTCCAGCGTTGCCTCGATGCCATGTGCATCGAACCACGGCTGTGGCGGCTGCTGGATGGCGGGTATCGGCAGGCCGAACTGGCGGGCGAACTCGAAGTCGCGCGCGTCGCCGCAGGGAACGGCCATGATCGCACCGGTGCCGTAGCCCATCAGGACGTAGTCGGCGATCCACACCGGGACCTGCGCACCGTTGACAGGGTTGGTGGCGGTCGCGCCCGTGTAGACGCCGGTCTTGGTGCGGGTCGCGTCCTGGCGGTCGATGTCCTTCTTCGCTGCGGCAGCAGCACGGTACGCGGCAACGGCCTCGGCATGCTCCGGTGTCGTCAGCGAATCGACGAGCGGGTGCTCCGGAGCCAGAACCATGAAGGTAGCGCCGAACAGCGTGTCAGGTCGGTTGGTGAACACCTCGATGTCGCCGGCCGCGCTGGCGAAGCGCACCCGTGCGCCGTCGCTGCGGCCGATCCAGTTCCGCTGCATCGTCTTGATCGCGTCGGTCCAGTCGAGCAGGTCCAGATCGTCGATCAAGCGGTCGGCGTAGGTGGTGATCCGCATCATCCACTGGCGCATGTTGCGTTTGAAGACCGGGAAGTTGCCGCGATCGCTGCGCCCATCGGCAGTGACCTCCTCGTTGGCCACGACGGTGCCCAGTCCCGGACACCAGTTGACCGGAGCCTCGGACACGTACGCCAGGCGGTGCGCGTCGACGACGCTGCGCTGCTCGCCGGCGGTCAGGGTCGCCCATGCCCGGCCGTCGGGAGTCGGGCGGGAACCGGCTTCGAACTCGGCGATCAGCTCGCTGATCGGACGAGCGCGACCCTTCGCACCGGGCTCACGGATGCCCTCGCGCGCCGGGGCGTCGGCGTCGTACCACGAGTTGAAGATCTGCAGGAAGATCCACTGCGTCCAGCGGTAGTACCCGGGATCCGTCGTGTCGATGCTGCGCCGCGGGTCGTGGCTGAGGCCCAGCCGCTTCAGCTGTCGCCGCATGTTGGCGACGTTGGACGCGGTGGTGATCGCAGGGTGCTGGCCGGTCTGCACCGCGTACTGCTCGGCCGGCAGGCCGAACGCATCGAAGCCCATGGTGTAGCAGACGTTGAAACCGGCCATCCGCTTGTACCGGCTGAACACGTCGGTGCCGATGTAACCGAGCGGGTGCCCGACGTGCAGGCCGGTGCCGGAGGGATACGGGAACATGTCCAGCACGAACAGCTTCGGACGGCTCTGGCCGGTGGCGGGATCGATCATCGCGACGGGATCGGCAAGAGGCCCGGCGGGGTTGGGCGCGTCGAAGGAATGGTTCGCGTCCCAGTACTGCTGCCAGCGCATCTCGATGTCCTGAGCGAGCGCCGCCGAGTAGCGGAACGGGGGGGTGTCGGGGTCGGCGTGAGCCATAGAGCATCCACTGTACGAGCGGGGCTGCACGTTGGCCGGGATCGTTTTCGCACCTGAGGCGCCGGTCGTCGGCCTCGCGGGTGATCCGGGACCTGCGGCTATCGTTCGCGGTGTTATGGCTCTGACCGCAGGCTCCATCGTCGACCGTCTCCAATCCGCCGCCGATCGACCCACCGGTGTGAGGTTCGTGGGTGCATCGGTGAGGTCGGCGGAAGGCTCCGACTTCGTCTCGTGGGGAGAGCTCCACGACGACGCCCGCGCGGTCGGTGCAGCCCTGCAGGCGCGTGGCCTCGTGCCGGGCGACCACGTCGCCATCCTCGGGCCGACGAGCCGCGCGTTGATGACGATCATCCAGGGCTGCTGGCTGGCCGGCATCGCCAGCATGGTGCTGCCCTTGCCGATGCGAATGGCGTCGCTGGAGGCGTTCGTCGAGAGCACCCGCGGACGGATCCAGCACGGCGACGCCAAGCTCGTGCTGATCGACGACATGCTCGCCGAGTTCTACGCCGCCGGTCCGGGGGACCCGCCAATCGAGCCGATGGCAAACGTGATGCCCAGGAAGAGCGGTGGTTCGGGGAACCCGAGCGGTGAGCGCTTGGAGATCCCCGCCAACGATCCCGAACGACTCGTGATCCTGCAGTACACCAGCGGCTCCACCAGTGAGCCCAAGGGTGTGATGATCCCCGATCGCGTCCTCACCGCGAACATCGATGCGTCATGTGCCGCCGCCGAGCTGGGACCCGACGAAGTGATGGTCTCCTGGCTGCCGCTCTACCACGACATGGGTCTGGTCGGGTTCTTGTCGATCCCGATGACCAACGGCTGCCAGCTGGTGCAGGCGGCGCCACAAGACTTCATGGCCCATCCGGGCAACTGGATGCAGTGGATCAGCGACCACCGCGGCACGGCCACCGCAGGCCCGAACTTCTCCTGGGTGCTGGCCACCCGCGCGCTGAAGCGGATGAAGGATCTCGACCTCTCCCAGCTGACGCTCGCGCTCAGCGGCGCGGAGCCCGTCGATCCTTCCGCTGTCGAGGCGTTCGTCGAGGCAGCCGCGCCGTTCGGGTTCAAGCCGGGCAGCATCTTCCCGGCGTTCGGCATGGCCGAGGTGGCGATCGGTGGTGCCTTCCCGCCGCGACATCGCGGCCTGGTCACCGACGCGGTCGACCGCGAGGTGCTGGAGCGCGACCGGGTGGCCAAGCCCGTGGAGATCACCGCGGACACCGAGCCCGACACCGTCCGACGACTGCCCGTGCTCGGACGGGCCGTGCCCGATTTGGAGATGCGGATCGTCAACGTCGACACCCGCGAGGAAGTGGCAGAGCGACATGTCGGTGAGCTGCTGATCCGGGGTACCTCGGTGACGCCCGGCTACTACAAGCGACCCGACGCCACGGCCGCGCTGTTCGCCGACGGCTGGCTGTGCACGGGCGATCTGGCCTACATGCTGGACGGCGAACTCGTGCTGTGCGGACGGATCAAGGACGTGATCATCGTCGGCGGTCGCAACGTGTTCCCGGAGGACATCGAACGCGCCGTCGGCGGCCTCGAGGGTGTCCGCGCCGGCAACGTGATCGCGTTCGGGGTCGAGGGTTACAAGGGCAAGGAGACCGTCATCGTCGTGGCCGAGGTGCGCACCGAAGATCCTGCGGCGGTGCGCGAAGCGATCCACCATCGCACCATCGGCGTGTGCGGGCTTCCGCCTCGCGACGTCATGCTGGTGCGGGCCGGCACACTGCCGAAGACCTCGTCGGGCAAGCTGCAGCGCGCCAAGTGCAGGGACATGTACATGAACGAAGAGCTCGAGCTCGTCGAGTAGCACTCCGCACGCCGACGTCCGCCAACATCGGCCGACATCCGGGCGCGCCGTCGGCTGGATCTGCGACGATGGCGGGATGAAGGTCGTGTACACCCCCGCCCACCTCCGCCATGATCCGAAGGTCAGCTTCGAGCAGTCCGGCCTGACGCCGACCTTCGAGCACATCGGGCGGGCCGAAGCCATTCGCGCAACGTTGGCCGCCGACGACCGCTTCACGTTCACGGCGCCGTCGGAGTGGGGACTCGCGCCGGTCGAGGCGGTGCACGACGCTGGACTGATCCGGTTCCTCGCGACCGCCTGGGAGGAGTATCAGGCGGCCGCCGGCGAGACGGCCGACGTGATGCCGGACGTGTTCTACCGCTCGACCCTGCGCAACAAGATGGGCGAGCGCGGTGAGCCGGAGTCCATCCAGGCTCGGTTCGGCTACTGGTGCTTCGAGACCACCACGCCGTTGACGAGGGGGACGTACGACGCCGCGCTCTCCGCCGTCGACACCGCGCTGACGGCGACGCAGTTCGTGCTCGACGGCGACAGCTCGGCGTACGGTCTCTGCCGCCCGCCGGGGCACCACGCCACCACCGGCCTGTACGGCGGCTACTGCTTCTTCAACAACGCCGCGGTTGCTGCGCACCACGCAGCATCGACCACTGGGACCAAGGTGACGGTCCTCGATGTCGACTACCACCACGGCAACGGCACGCAGGAGATCTTCTACGACCGCGACGACGTGCAGTACGTGTCGCTGCACGGCGATCCTGTCCGCGCCTACCCCTGGAACGTCGGGTACGCCGACGAGACCGGCACCGGCCGAGGTGCGGGCTCGAACCTCAACGTGCCCCTTGCGGCACGCACCGAGGACGATGCCTTCGTCGACGCACTCCACGGTGCGATGGAGCAGATCCAGGCGTTCGGACCATCGATGGTGATCGTCTCGCTCGGTCTCGACACCTTCTTCAGCGACCCGATCTGCGACCTCGCCCTCACGGCCGACGGCTTCGAACGGTGCGGCGCGGCGGTGGCCGAGCTGGGTCTGCCGACGGTGGTCGTCCAAGAGGGCGGCTACGACGTCGCCGCACTCGGCGACAACGTCAAGCGCTGGCTCGTCGGCCTCGGCGCAGCGGTGCAGTAGCGACAGACAGCCGGTGCTTCAGGAGGCTTTGACGGCGGCGATCACCTTGTCCCAGCGGGCGGGATCACTGGCGTAGGGCGCGTAGAAGCTGATCCGCTGGATGACGTCGCCGTAGCGACGATGCAGCTCGGGGGCGATCGCCTCCGGCTCGCCCACCACCGCGAACGTGTTGAGGATCTCGTCCGTGATCAGATCACCCATCTCGACCCACTTGCCCTGCTTGGACAACGCGTTCAGCTGATCCTGGAGACCACCCCAGCCGTGCAGCTCGAGCACGCCCCGGTACGCGTGCGTCGAACCGTAGAAAGCGATCTGCTGCCGCGTGCCCGCCGACGCAGCGGCGAGCTGCGCGTCGTCGTTGCCCGTGACCACGAAGCTCGGTCCCATGATCTCGAAGCCCTCCATGGTCTTGCCCGCCTTGGCGCGTCCGCGCTGCAGGGCAGGGATGGTGACCTCGCGGAGGTACTTCTCCGTGGTGAACCCGTGACAGATGAAACCGTCACACACCTCGCCGGCGACCTCGGTCATCAACTCGCCGACCCCGGCGAGGAAGATCTTCGGCACGCCGTACTCGCTGATGTCGCTCGCCTCCGGTGCGAAGAACGGCGTCATCAAGGTGTGCTTGTAGAACTCGCCACGGAACTGCAGAGGCGTGCCGTTCAACCATGTGTCCCAGATCGCCCGCATCGCCAGCACCATCTCGCGCATGCGTGGCGCGGGGTGGCTCCACTCCATGCTGAACCGCTTGGTGATGTGCGGCTTGATCTGGCTGCCGAGGCCCATCACGAAGCGTCCCTTGGAGAAGCTCTGCAGGTCCCAACCGACGTTGGCCAACGTCATCGGGTTGCGCGCGAACGCGACGGCGATCGATGTCCCGAGCTCCAGCGTGGTCGTGTGCTCCGCGGCCAGCAGCAACGGGAAGAACGGGTCGTGCGCGGTCTCCGCGGTCCAGACGCCGGTGTACCCCGCGGCCTCCGCATCCCGGGCGTTCGCGCCCGCCGTGGCCAGGTTCGTACCGAGTCCTCCATCGACCTTCATCGCGACGAACGTACTTCGTCGCGCCGACGGCGTCAGGGGTTCTGGTCGCGGAGGAACTGCTCGAACTCGGCACCCAGCTCGTCGGCCGTGGGGATCTCATCGGCTGACAGCGGGGGACTCGCCTCTGCTTCGGCAACCGCGCTGTCGTACAGCGTCTCCAGCTGGCGGACCATCGCGCCGTGCTCGTCGTTGCCGGCCACGAGATCGTCGAGGCGCTCGCGCTGGATGATGGTCTCCTGCCGCGCCGCGGCGCCGTCGATGCGCACACCCGACGCCTGGGCCAATCCACCGAGCAGAGCGACGGTGGCCGCGGGGTAGGCCATCGACGAGACGTAGTGCGGCACCTGCACCCAGATGCCCAACGACTCGATGCCCCGGTCGTGGAAGGAGTGCTCCAGCACAGCAGCGACTCCGGCGGGCACGTCGACCGAGTTCTTCAGCAGTGGGAGCGACGACACGATCTCGGCCGACGGCGCGGAGAGCGACAGCCGGGACGGTCGGGTGTGCGGGGTGGCGAACGGGTACGAACCGAGCGCCACCATCCGCGTGACGCCAAGGCGGACACCGAGATCGGCCGCTGCGGCGCCGAAGCGCTTCCACGCCATGTCGGGCTCGGGTCCGGTCAGCAGGAGCACGTCGCGACCATCGAGGTCGCTGCCCACCTTCAGCTCGATGTCCGGCCAGACGAGCTGCGTGTTGATGCCCTCGCGGAGTTGCATCGTCGGGCGCCGGGCTCGGTAGTCGATGAACGCGTCGGTGTCGAACAGAGCGATCGTCTTGGCGTGACACTCTGATTCCAGCGCCGCCATGGCCGAGGCGGCGGCACCGCTTGCGTCGATCCAGCCGGCAAGCATCACGACGAGCGTCGGTTCGTCCAGCGTGGGAAGGCCACCGCCGACCACGGTGTACGCGTCGCTCATCCGAGCCGTCCCAGTGCGGCCATCGCGCTGGCGGCGGCCCCTTCGACCTGGAGCTTGAACGGGAGCAGCTCCTGGGGATCACGATCGCCCAACGCGCCGCCCAGATACCTCGCATAGACGCCTTCGAGGATGCACGCCAGCTTCCAGAACGCGAACGCGACGTAGTAGTCGAGCTGACCGATGTCGACCCCGGTGACTGCGGCGTAGCGCTCGGCGAGAGCGGCTCTGTTGAGGAACCCCGGAGAGGTCGTCGACGCACCGGTCCACGAGGTCATCTCGTCGTCCGGACCGGTCCAGTAGACGAGCAGCAGTCCGAGATCGGCGAGACGATCGCCGAGCGTGCAGATCTCCCAGTCGAGCACCGCGATGACGTTGCCGTCACCGTCGACCATGCAGTTGTCGAGCCGGTAGTCGCCATGCACGATGGACGCCGGACCCTGATCGGGGATCCGTGCGGCCAGCAGCGCGTGCGCAGCATCCACGTCGGCGAGCTCGCGGGTCTTCTGAGAGTTCCATTGGCCGTACCAACGGCGCAGCTGCCGCGCGATGTAGTCCTCGTGCTTGCCGAGTGTGTCGAGTCCGCTGTCGACGAGATCCACCGCGTGGATGGCCGCCATCGTGTCGACGATCGATTCGCTCGCGGTGCGGCGGGCATCCTCGGTGAGCACCTTCAGCGCTGTGGCTTCGTCGCGGATGACGTAGCCGTCGACGTAGCCCATCACGTAGAAGGGAGCGCCGTTGATCGCGATGTCGTCGCAGAAGCCGAGCGCCGGTGCTACCGGCACGGCCGAGGTCTGCAACCCGGAGATGATGCGGAACTCGCGACCCATGTCGTGCGCGCTGGCGAGGACGTGTCCGAGCGGTGGTCGGCGCAGGACGAAGCGCTGACCATCCGCTCCCGTGACGCCGAACGTCAAGTTGGAGTGGCCCCCGGCGATCAGATCGAACTCGAACGGTGCGGTTGCACCGTTGACGTGAGTTTCGAGCCAGGCGGAGACGGACGGAACATCGATCCCTGGTGTGTCGCTCATTGTCGACACACCGTATCCGTGGTGCCGCACGTATCCTTGTTGGCCTCGCCATGCGCATCGAACGTGACCTCTCCCGACTGAACGAGCCATACGACGTCATCGTCGTCGGAGGTGGGATCACCGGCGTCTGCGTCGCCCGAGAGGCCGCCGGCAGAGGCCTGCGCACGTTGCTTGTCGAGAAGGGCGACTTCGGCGGGGGCACCAGCAGTGCCACCTCGAAGTACCTCCACGGTGGCATCCGCTACCTGGAGACCTACGAGTTCCGGGTCGTCCGGGAGAGCCTGCGCGAGCGCCGCGTCCTCGGCCTGGCTGCACCTCACCTCGTCGAGCAGAAGCGGTTCTTGATGCCGGCCTGGAGGTGGAGCAAGCCGTCCACGCCCTTGATCGGCGCCGGCGTCGGGCTGTACTCCGTGCTCGGCTTCGACAGCAACCGCGACGCGCCGGAATCGCTACGCGTGCCGCGCCCGCACTGGCTGAGCAAGTCGAAGTTGCTGGCTGCGGTGCCGTGGCTCGATCCCACCGAGCTCCAAGGCGCGTTTGCGTACCACGACACGCTGAACGTCCACCCGGAGCGCTTGCTGCTCGCGTTCTTGAAGTCCGCCGTCGCGTTCGGCGCGACTGCGCTCAATCACATGGAGGCCGTCGGCTTCGTCACCGAACCGAGCGACGGGCGGATGGGTACGTCGACCACCGACATCACCGTGCGCGGCGTCACCGTCCTGGACACCCTCACGGGGGAACGGCACGAGGTCCGCGGGCGCACGGTGGTCAATGCCGGCGGACCATGGATGGACCTCGTGCTGACGTCGCTCGGCAAGTCGCTGGGCGTCAAGGTCAACCGTTCGAAGGGCATCCACCTGCTGACCCGGCCGATCGGTGGTCGCGGCGTGGTCACCGACACGGTGTTCGCCCGCGCCAAGAGCGGCAAGCACGTGATCGTCTCGCCGTGGATGGATCGCTCGTTCATCGGGCCCACCGACACGCCGGAGACCGCGGCACCCGACGACGTGCGCGTCGATCACACCGACGTCGAGCTGATCCTCGACACGGTCAACTCCACTCTCGCGCCCGGCTTCGACAAGATCACCGAGGCCGACATCGAGGGCACGACGGTCGGCATCCGGCCGCTCATCGTCGAGGACGGCAAGGACAGCTACCACACCAGCCGCCGGCACGAGCTCTACGACCACGGCCCGTCCGGAGTGCATCACCTCTGGTCGATCGGTGGCGGCAAGTGGACGACCGGCCGAGCACTCGGTGAGGAGACCGTCGTGGCCTTGCTGGCCTCCCCGGCGCTCGACACCGTCGTGCCGCGACGCTTCGACAGCACGCATGTCGCTGCGGGTGGTGCGTTCGCCTGGGCCGAGGACGCCGAGCCGTTCCTGCGCGAGGCAGTGCGCAGTCGGGCTCGACTCGGGCTGTCGTCCGAGGTCCGCGAGCACCTCGCTCGGCTGTACGGCACGGAGCACGAACGCCTCCTCGACCTCGTCGAGCGCGAACCCTCGCTCGGCGCGCGGGTGTCCGACCGCGACGGCGTGCTGGACATCGCAGCGCAGGTCGTCTTCGCGATCACCGACGAGGGCGCGTGCACGTTGAGCGACATCCTCGACCGACGCCTCGTCATCGGCACGGTGGGCCGGGTCTCAGCAGCGGAGATCGCATGTGTCGCAGCCGTCGCCGCGCCGCTCTTCGGTTGGGACGCCGCGGCTCGCGACGAGCGGGTGGAGGCAGAGCTCGCCCGACGCGCCGCGATCGAAGCGATCTGGCGCGTGCCCGTCGCCTGACGACGGCGACGGTCGAGATCGCCGTTCGAGAGACACCGATATCGTGGGCGCATGTCCGTCGATGTCACCGATGCCACGTTCCAGACCGAGGTCCTCGACCGCTCTGCCACCAATCCGGTGATCGTCGATCTCTGGGCGCCCTGGTGCGGTCCCTGCCGCACGATCGGACCGATCCTCGAGCGTGTGACGGAGGCGACGAACGGCGATGTCGTGCTCGTCAAGGTCAACGTCGACGAGAACCCGGGCATCTCCAAGGCCTTCCAGGTGCAGTCGATCCCCGCGGTCTACGCACTGCGCAACGGCGAGGTGGTCGACGGGTTCGTCGGTGCCTACCCCGAGCACGTCATCGAGGAGTTCGTCCAGTCGCTGCTGCCCACTGCCGAGCAGAACGAGTTGGCAGCGCTCATCGAGGCTGGAGACGAAGCCAGCCTGCGCGCCGCGCTGGAGCTCGAGCCCGGCAACGAGGACGCGATCATCGCCCTCGGCGAGCTGCTGGTCGAGGCCGGCAACGGAGACGAAGCACTGGCCCTGTTGGCCCGCATCCCCGAGTCAGAGCGCACGCGCAAGGTCGCTGCCGCGGCGCGCCTGGGCGAGCAACCTGCCGACGACCACGACGCGACGCTCACTGCGCTGCTCGACAGGGTCAAGACCGACGACGAAGCCCGCCAGCAGTACGTCGACATCCTCGAAGTGATGGGCGCGGAGGATCCCCGCACGGCGTCTTACCGCAAGCAGCTCACCGCGCGTCTGTACTGATCCCTCGCTGGAGCGCGTCGAGCAGCGCGACCACCTGAGCCGGGCCGGCCAACCGATGCTGTGCAGCGGTGGTGCCGGGGCCGACCTTGATCGACACATCGGCCTCGCGCAGTGAGCCGAACACGGCCTCGTCGCTGGAGTCGTCACCGATGAACATGGCCGTCGTCGGCTCGAGCCGGCTGACGAGCTGACCGAACGCGAGCCGTTTGGAAGTCGGTCGGACAGCGAACTCGAGAACTTTGTGACCGCGGTGCATGGTCAGGCCGGGGACTCGTTCGAACGTGTCCTGCAACGCGGCCAGCGCCAGTTCGCCTTGGTGATCGTCTGCCTGACGCACGTGGAACGCGACGGCCAACGGCTTGTGCTCGATCCACGATCCGTGCAACTCGGCTCCCGTGGCCTTCAGTGACGTGGTGGTGGACTGCATCAGCACCTCCTCGTCCGGCGTGCGACGGTCGACCTCGGTGCCGATCTCCGCGCCGTGTGAGCCGATGAGGAGTGCGCCGCTCGGGATCTCGAAACGGTGGCGGAGATCGGCCAATGGCCGGCCGGAGACGACGGCGACGGTGACTCCGGGAGTGGCGACCAACCGTTCGATCGCCTCTCGCGCCATTGGCTCGAGGCGAGCCAATTCCGGTCGGCTGACGATCGGCGCGAGCGTGCCGTCGACGTCGACGCCGAGCAACCATGGCCGAGGGCGCCGGCAACACGCCGCAGCCAGCTGTGCCGGGTCCTCGTCGCCTCCAGCTGTGGATCGCTGTGGTGCGGCGGCCGTCGCCGGATCACCCATGATCGGCGCCGACCAGGTGCGGGCTGGTGTCGTGCGGCGGCGGGTGACCGAGTGCATCCAGGAATGACGCGGCCCAGGTGTCGACGGTGTGAGCGGCCACGTAGCGGCGCAGCTCGCGCATGCGATGGCCGGCAACGGGCGCACGCATCGCCATCGCCTCGCGCATCGCAGCCACGATCGCGTCGGGATCGTGTGGATTGACGAGAACGGCCTGGGTGAGCTCGTCCGAGGCGCCGGCGAACTCACTGAGGATCAGCACGCCGGAGTCGTCGAGTCGTGCCGCGACGAACTCCTTGGCGACCAGGTTCATGCCGTCCCGGCGCGGTGTGACGAGCATGATGTCGGCCGCGACGTAGAGCGCGACGAGCTCCTCCAACGGAAGGTTCCGCCGGATGTAGTGCACCACCGGGAAACCGATCGTTGCGTGGGAGCCGTTGACCTCACCGACCAACTGCTCGACGGTGTGACGTTCCTCGACGTAGCTGTCGACACCTTCACGGCCCGGAACCGCGATCTGGATCAGGACCACCGGCGCACGGTCCAGGCGCTCAACGCCGATCTCGTCGAGCAGTGCTCCGAAGCTCGTCAACCGCAGATCGATGCCCTTGGTGTAGTCGAGTCGATCGACGCCGAGGAAGATCGTGCTCGGCTCACCGAGACGGGCGCGGATCGTCGCGGCGCGAGCCTTGGTCTCGGGGCTTCTCGCGATGCGAGCGATCTCGTCGACGTCGATGCTGATCGGAAACGTACCGACCCGGACGAGGCGCCCGTCGCCCAGCGACTCGCCGTTGATTCGAACGCCGTGTTCGTCCGGCTGGGCCGCGCTGAGCCGCTTGGCCAGCGCGATGAAGTTGTCGGCGCCCACCGACCGCTGGAAGCCGAGCACGTCCGCCCCGAGGAGGCCTGCGAGGATCTCCTCGCGCCACGGCATCCGCATGAACAGCTCCTGCGGAGGGAACGGGATGTGGAGGAAGAAGCCGATCACCACGTCCGGCCGGAGCTCGCGCAACATCGCCGGGACGAGCAGGAGGTGGTAGTCGTGCACCCAGACGGTCGCCCCGGGTGCGGCGGCCGAGGCTGCGGCCTCGGCGAAACGTCGGTTCACGTCCTGGTAGACGGCCCAGCTCTCCGCATCGAACGTCGACTCGCGGATCGCGTCGTGGAACAACGGCCACAGAGCCCCGTTGGACACCCGCTCGTAGTAGTGCAGGAAGTCGTCGGCGTCCAACGGAACGCTCACCATCTCGATCTCGGCCAGGTCGAGCTCAGCGGCGCTGACCGGATCGATCGTGTTGATCACTTCCGACGTCTCAGTGGTCTCCGACGCTGCCGGGCTGGATTCGATGTCTCCGGACCAGCCGATCCATGCGCCCCGACGCGATCTGAGGACGCCGAGCATTGCTCTGACCAGGCCACCCGGGCTGGCGTGCCACTGCCCGTCGATCCGGTTCGCAGGCAACCGGTTGGCGACGACGACGAGTTGGTGCTCTCCCGAGCCCTGGGATTCCGCATCCATACGCCAGAACCGTTCCCTGCGCGACCGACGATCAGACCCGCAACCGGCGCCTCGGTGCAGCGATTAGCATTCGCACATGCCGATCGTGAAGCGTGACGGGTACCGCCTGTGGGTCGGTGGCCCGGTGCCCAGGGGCACCGACGCGATCACTCTCGGTCCCGTTGTGATCGTCCGCAGTGGGCACGAGCACTCCACGCATCTGCTGCGTCATGAGCAGGTCCACGTGCGGCAGTGGCGTCGGTACGGCGTGGTGGGTTTCAGCGTCCGCTATGTGGGTTCGTACGCGATTTGGCGGGCCCGTCGCAAAGGTCACCACGGCGCCTACCTGCGCATCCCCATGGAGATCGAAGCGGAGTGGGTTGCCCGCCGATCACTCGCGACTGCGGTGTCCGACGTGGATCTCGCCGGCGCCGCGACCCGCCGCTAGAGCGAGGCTCACGCGGCCAGCCCATCGGCGGGTTGGATGCGCACGATCGCTCGCTAGCGTGGCCCTCGCCTTCCCCCGGTGAATCCGTTGCCCCCGCGCGAGCGGTGCGGCGCATCCAGCGGGAGGCTCCGTGGAATCGCTGCCCGAACGTCCGCAGCCGGCGCGGCCGATCGCCGAGGTCGTGCATGCCTGGCTCCGCTGGTTCGGCATCGCGCGGTTGATCGTCTCTGCAGCGGCGGTCCTCGCCGTCGGTGCCGGCGCGTACTGGTTGCTGCGTTCGCCCACCACGCCGATCGAGAACACCCTGCCGGTGGCCTCGCGGACGGCCGCCAGCACGACAACGGTCGTAGCGGCGAGCGGGTCGGTGTCCACGTCCGTGCCGTCCGGCCTTCCTAACGCAGGGAGTGCCGCCACAACGGTGCCCGCTTCGATCGTGGTGTACGTGGCCGGTGCCGTCGTCGGCCCCGGCGTGGTCCAGCTCCCCACTGGCGCGCGTGTCGACGACGCGATCGCCGCTGCCGGTGGCCTCGCCACCGACGCCGATCTGGATTCGGTGAACCTCGCCGCGGTGCTCCGCGACGGTGACCGCATCTGGGTGCCTCGCGCGGGCGAGGCGGTGCCCGCCGTTGTCCTGCCCGCCGGTGGCAATGCTGCGCCGCCCGGCTCAGGAGTCTCCTCGTCGCCGAGCGCTCCGTTGGATCTGAACCGGGCCACAGCTGGGGACCTCGATGCACTGCCGGGCGTCGGGCCGGCCACGGCCGCAGCGATCGTCGCGTACCGCGACGCCAACGGCCCGTTCGGTTCGGTCGACGGTCTGCTCGACGTTCGTGGCATCGGGCCGGCCAAGCTCGACGCGATTCGAGCGCTGATCACCGTATGAGCGCGAGCAACCGAGCGATCAGAGCAGGGCACGCCCGACGGAGATCTCGACCACGATCAGAGCGACGACGACGCCCGCCCAGATCCCTGCAGCCAGCCAGCAGTACTCGCGCCAGAAGTCGCGCCAGCTCGCCACCGGAGAGCGAGTGGCCCGCAACGAGGCGACCACGCCGACGCCCATCCACAGCACAGCGCTCACCAGTGCGCCGAGCACGATCTTGCTCGACCCACTGGCCAGCGGCACTCCGAACGCCATCAGGGCCGGCCCGCCGAGCACCGCGGCTGCGAATCCGGCGACGCCGCGGGTGGTGGTGGTGTTGCCGTGCAGCAGGACGAACGACAGGAGGCCCAAGGCCGCTGCCGGAGCGAGAGCGAGGAGCGCACCGAAGCGACGGATGCGATAGCGGAACGCACGCGGACCGTTGGGGACCACGGGCACTGCGCGGATCCCGGCCATCGACATGAGCGCATCGTACCGAGCGGCGCCGGCGCGCTGGTGGCAGACCCTCGGCGACCGCGAGGTCGCCCTTGTTGTCGCGCACATCGTGCTCGGTGTCTGGCTGCGGCGGCCACTGCCTGTGATGGCCGTTGGCGTCGTCTGCGTGCTCGTCGGCGTTCGACGCATCGTGTGCTTCGTGGCCGTCGCGGTCGGCATCGCGGGTTCGTTGCTGTCGATCCATTCGTGGAACGACGTGCAGCCGGATCATCTCGGTCAGTACTCGGGTACCGGGTGCCTCGTCTCCGATCCCGCACCCGTCGCCGGAGCAACCGTCGTCGTCGTCGAGCTCGACGGTGAGCGGTTCCAGGCGTGGCTGCGCGGCTCGGGCGGCCGACGGGTGGCCGGCCACTTGGCCGGCGAGTGTGCCCAGATCGCCGGGACCCGGCAGGCGCTGCACGGCTCCGACGCGCACCGCGCCGCCGTGCGCCACGTCGTCGGCGAGTTGGCGCTGCAGTCGGCCGGGGACTGGTCGCCTGGCACCGAGCTGGCTCAGGCCTCGAACCGGGTCCGGCGTCTGTTCGCCGATGGCGCGTCAGAGCTCCGTGCACCGGACGACGCACTGTTCGCAGGCCTCGTCATCGGCGACGATCGCAACGAACCGCCCGCGATGATCCAACAGTTCCGCGGGTCCGGTCTCTCCCATCTGACCGCAGTGTCGGGCCAGAACGTCGCCTTCATGCTCGCCGCTGCCGGACCCTTGCTGAGGCGCCTTCGGCCCTGGGCACGGTGGGCGGCGACGCTGGCGGTCATCGGCTGGTTCGTCGTGCTCACCCGGTTCGAGCCATCGGTGCTGCGGGCCGCGGTGATGGCAGGAATCGCCTCGACGGGTGTGGTGCTGGGTCGCGAGAAGCCGCCCGCGCGTGTGCTCGCGCTCGCAGTCGGACTCCTCGTGATCGTCGACCCGTTCCTCGTGTGGAGCGTCGGCTTCTGGCTCTCGGTGTCGGCCACCGCGGGTGTCGTGCTGTTGGCCAACCGGTTGGCCGAGCGCATTCCCGGCCCGCCTTGGCTCGCCATCCCGGCCGGAGTGACGCTGGGCGCGCAGGCCGGCATCGCGCCGATCAGCCTGCTCGTGTTCGGCAGGCTTCCCCTCGTGTCGCTGCCTGCCAACCTGCTCGCGGTTCCCGCGGCCGGTGGCGTGATGCTGTACGGGTTGCCCGCCGGCCTGGTTGCCGGAGCACTCCATCGCGGTCCGCTACCGGGTCTCGCCGGGGTCGTCCAGCTGCCCAGCGCGCTCGGCACGCACTGGGTTGCGGCCGTGGCCGCGTTGGGCGTTCGTCTGGAACCGGCGCTTCCGATCGCCATCGGCGGGTGGCTCTGCGTGGTCATGTTCCTCGTCGCACGGATCGGCATGGCCCGACGGGGACGGGTGTGCGAAGGTGTCTGCTGATGGCGCTCCACCTCATCACCGGCGACGACGAGTCGCTCGTGCACGCCGCCGTCACCGACCTCGTCCACCGTCTCGTCGGCGAGGGCGATCGCACGTTGATGGTCGACGACTTCGGCGGCGACGAGTTCGAGATGCGTGCCGTCGTCGATGCCGCACAGACGATGCCCTTCCTCACCGACAAGCGCGTCGTCGTCGCCCGCGACGTGGGCCGGTTCAACGCCGAGGACGTCGCCCCCCTCGTCGCCTACCTCGGCGACCCGTTGCCGTCCAGCGATCTCGTGCTGGTTGCCGGCGGCGGCCGACTGGCGAAGTCGCTCACCGACGCGTTCAAGCAGGCCGGCGGCACCACCACGAACACCACGCCTCCGACGTCGAAGAAGGATCGCTCGACATGGATCGAGGAGCAGGTGATCGCCGCCGGGATGAAGCTCGAGCCGGGCGCGCTGGCGATGCTCGGCGGCTGGATGGGTGAGGGGGCCGGCCGCCTGGCCGGCGTGCTCGACACCCTCGAGAGCACCTATGGCTCGACGCGGAAGTTGTCGGCAGCGGACATCGAGCCGTTCCTCGGCGAGGCCGGCTCGGTGCCGCCATGGGACCTCACCGACGCGATCGATCGTGGCGACACGAAGACCTCGCTGGAGCTGCTCGCCAGGATGATGCAGGCGCGGCATCCGCTCGTGGTGATGGCCACCCTCCACAGCCACTACGTCAAGATGATGAAGGTCGACGGCACGGATGCCAACAGCGAGGCCGAGGTCGCCGCGGTGCTCGGCATCAAGCCCGGGTTCCCCGCCCGGAAGGTGCTGGATCAGTACCGGCGGCTGGGCAGCGGGGGAGTGACACGCGCGATCGCGTTGCTCGCCAACGCGGATCTCGACCTGCGCGGTCAGCGTGACCTGCCCGAGACCCTCGTGATGGAGGTGCTCGTCGCCCGCCTCAGCCGACTGGCGCCGGCCATGAGCAGCGGTCGCCGCCGCTGAGGCGGAAGGACTGGTCCGAAACGGCGAACGACCCGGGATCCCGATCCCTGTTGGGATGCGATCACCGGGCCGTTCGTGAGAACGATGGATCAGGTCAGCTCAGGCGCTGACGTTGATCCGCTTCATCAGGCGGCTCTTGCGTCGTGCGGCCTGGTTCGGGTGGATGATGCCCTTGGCGGCGGCCATGTCGAGGCGCTTGACCGCGAGGCGGAGGGCTTCGTCGTTGTCGTCGGCGCCGATCGTCTTCACGGCGTTCTTGACGCGGGTGCGCAGCTCGCTCTTCATCGCCTTGTTGCGCTCCGCCGACTTGGCGTTGGTGAGGATGCGCTTCTTCTGACTCTTGATGTTCGCCACGTGCGAATGCTCTTTTCCTG
>JAOBWO010000421.1 GCA_025463415.1 Acidimicrobiales bacterium
CCGCCGACGGGGCACGGCTTGCGTCGGTGGCGGCTTCGTTGACGCCGGAGCAGTTCGACCGGTTCCTGCGCCACGAGATCGCCCGCCTCGACGAACGGTCCGCGCCCCGCCGGGACGACTTCGCCGCGGCGGCGACATCGGCGTCGGGGAACATCGACGGACACTCCTCCGCCAAGCCGTTCAACCGGCGGGTCAACTGTGCGTGACGGACATCCTTCCAACCCTGCAACCGGCCCAACACGGCGAGCTCGGCCTGCACCCCCGAACGATCCAGCGTCTCGACATCGACAGACGCGCATCCGAGGACCTCCCCGAACAACACCCCCAGATCGACATCCCCAACCATGGCCACATCATGCAGAAGGGGTATGACAGAGTTCCACAGACCCGTGACCAGGGAAGATGCGTGACGCAGAGCCCTACGGCATCAGGCAGGAACCGGAGCCGGCGCGTGCACGATCGGACTCTTCTCGGTCTCCAGCTCCGGGGCCGGGTCGTGCAGCAGGCGCAGCGCGTCGGCGCGCTCGGTGTCGCTGAACGGCCGGTTGGTGTGGCAGAACTCGACGAGGTTGCCGCTGGGATCGCGGATGTAGATGCTCGTGCAGAAGTCGTGGTCGACTTCCAGCACGTGGCGTCCGTGGCTGAGCCAGCGGTCGCGATGGCGGTGCAGGTCCTCGACCGTCGGCGCATCGAACGCGACGTGGTTGACCCATGCCGGCAGCCCGGCGGTCGCGTTGATGTCGACCGGGAAGTCGTCGCCGATCACGCTGTCGTGGATCTCCCAGAACGCGATCATCCCGTTTTCGGTGCTCTCGCCGGTCGTGTAGAAGAAGTGCTTGCTCCAGCCGCCATGGTCGCCCGGGTTCGGCGCGGCAACGACCTTCACGAGCGAGAAGCCCATCACCTCGGTGTAGAACTCGTGGGTCGCCTGGGTGTCATGCGTGGCGAGTGCGACGTGGTGGAATCCCATGGCTGATGCCTCTCGTTCGGTTCGGCCTCCCCAGGCCGACGCCGCAAAGTCTGACACGCATCCTGCAGGGGTGAAAGGGCAGCTCCGGCGTGCCGGCGATCCGCGTCAGCCTCGCGAGGGAAGCAACGCCTGCACCGCGGGCTCGATCCGTTCGGCCATGAACGCGTGACCAGCGTCCGTGGGCGAGATCCCGTCGGAGCCGATCACTGCGCTCTGGCCGAAGAACCACTGGTCGGCAATCGGGTCGAGGAACGTCGCATGATCGGCAGCGACGGTCGCCTTCAGGATCCATTCGATGCCGCTGATGTAGGCAGGAAACTGGTCGTCCGGCCACGCCGGGCCGATCACCAGGATCGCCGCGTTGGGGGCGATCGAGCGGATGTTCTCGATGGCCGTGTTCGCCGTCGAGCCGACCTGCTCGCGCGGGATGATGCCGTCGTCGTAACGGCTCCCGAACACGACCACGAGCGAGGTGTCCGGCGTGACAGTCCGACCGATCTGATCGACGAAGTTCGTGCCCGAGGCGCCGGTGCGCACGTAGCCGGATCCCGCCGTCGCGTCCACGGTGAGCTCGACGTTGTAGCCAGAGTCCTCGAGGATGCCGGCCATGATCGATGTCCAGTTGTGCACGCCGTCTCCGCCCGTGTCCGAAGGCGCGGTGTAGGTGTCGCCGATGACGGCGATCTTCACCAGCGTCGATGGCGGCGCCGACGCGCCAGGCGCCTCTGACGCGACGTTCGTCGATGCGGGAACGGGCGGCCCGCCGGAATCGACGAGCACCGTGGTGGTCGCCGCACCAGCCGTGGTCCCGGTCGGCGCGTCCGACGCAACGCGCGCGGTCGTCGATGGCGCGCCGGAGGTGGCGGGCACAGCGTCAGACGAGGAGGACGAGGCCGCCGCCGCACCCGCCGAAGCGCCACTGAAGGTCGGCGTCGTGACCGGCTCGGATCTGCCGAACATCACGTACACCACTCCGACCGTGACGATGCACACCGCTATCAACGGGGCGGCCTTGCGGAGGGCCCGACGGAGCTGGTGCACGCGTCGATTCTTGCACTGTGCTACCACCGGCCGCTCGGATGCCAACGAGCGTCACACCGCACGCACCGGTGTCCGCAACAGCATCCGCTCCCGGCATGATGCGATCATGCATTCAGTGCTGCTCGCCGACAGCCTCCTCGGCGACGATCTCATCGTGTGGCTGGTGTTGGCCATGGGCGGCGCGCTGCTGCTCGGCAACGTTCTCGCGCTGGTGAAGCCGCCGCCGGCGCCCAAGGAAGGCGAGCTCGCCGCGGCGCCCCGCGGTCGCAGCGTGTTCATGGCGTTGATCGGTCTCATGGCCGCGGTCTGGGCTTTGGCCTCGATCGTCACCAAGTAGCTTGCGCCGATGCCACCGATCCCGCTGCAGTTCCTCCAGTCGGCTCAGCGCGCGGTGGACCTCCCCGAGTCCGGGCGCGAGGTCGCGGTGGTCGGGCGTTCGAACGTGGGCAAGTCGTCGCTGATCAACGCGTTCGCCAACCGCAACGGCCTCGCCCGGGTCAGCAAGACGCCCGGCCGAACGCAGCTGATCAACATCTTCGAGGTCTCGCCCGGAGTCACCGTCGTCGACCTGCCCGGCTACGGCTACGCCAAGGTGCCGAGCCGGATCAAGCAGGACTGGGGTCCGATGATCGAGGGCTACCTCCTCGAGCGTGAGTGCCTCCAGATGGTGATGGTCCTCGTCGATGGCGAGATCGGCCCCACCAAGCTCGACCAGACGATGCTGGAGTGGCTGCGCGAGCCCGAGGTCCCGCATCAGGTGATCGCCACCAAGAGCGACAAGGTCAAATCCAACGCGAAGCCGAAGCGCAAGAAGGATCTCGCCGCCGGGTGCATGCTCGACCCGGGCGACATCGTCTGGGTCAGCGCGGCCAAGAACATCAACATCGACAAGCTGCAGGATCTGATCCGCTCCTGGCTCTCGCCGTAGCAATCGTTCGGCCGCGACTGGGCCAGGTTCGAACCTCGGCGACGGAGCGTCGCGCGACCCACCCGCGTGAGTTCAGCCTCGCAGTGGCGTGGAGCCGGCGAGGCCCAGCAGCTCTGGCGACGCGTACACGTGCGCGGGATCCGGAGGTGGCGTCACGAGAGCGAGCCGCCGGGTGAGGATCCACGCGATGAGGATCCTGCCGACTCGACCGTTGCCATCGCCGAACGGGTGGATGAGCTCGAACTGAGCGTGGCTGATCGCGGCTTGGGCGATCGGATCGATGTCGTCCCGGTTCACGAAGGCGACGAGGTCGTCGATCAGGGCCGGCAACAGCGCCGGCGGCGGCGTGACGAGATGGGCATCGAACGGGCTCGTCCCCCCG
Source organism: Acidimicrobiales bacterium (assembly GCA_025463415.1). Lineage (GTDB taxonomy): Bacteria > Actinomycetota > Acidimicrobiia > Acidimicrobiales > Ilumatobacteraceae > WLMZ01. The sequence continues at coordinate 3,322 of JAOBWO010000421.1, forward strand.
ACGCGCCGGCGTCGGACCGCCGGTCATCAGTGTGCGGTGCCACAGGCGCAGCAGATCGGATAGGAGATTATGCGTTCGAAATCGTCGCGAGCCGGGAATCACCCATCGTCGCGTGCATCACCTGCAACGCTCGCCGTGCGTTGGCAGTGAGGTTCGGCGGCAACCGATCGACCGCGAACCACCGCACCTCGCGGATCTCGATGCCCGCGCGCGGCGTCATTGACCGGTCGAGGGTGACGGTGTACAGCGCGTCGAAGTGGTCGACCATCTCTTGCACGTAGTAGGCGACGAACGTCACCGGCGGCACGTCGATCTTCAACTCCTCGAGGAGCTCGCGACGCATGTTCGACTCGTGCGTCTCGCGATGCTTGAGGTACCCGCCCGGAAGGCCCCAAGCACCGCGATCGCGAAAGCGCTCGCGCACGCAGAGCACCTCGTCCGCATCGTTGAACACGATCGCCATCGACCCCGTGGTGAACTTCCGGTTGGCCGTCCACATCACGATCCGCCGAAGGCGCTGGGCGGGCGAGAGGCCGGACATCGGAGGCACCGTACTCGCAGCCCTCCGGCAGCCGTTTCGACGAGCCCTGCGCGGGGTATGCCGTTCACGTGAACCAGCAGTGGAGCGGTCGGCGCGTGGCAGTGCGCTGCGGAGCCACTGTGCTGCTGCTCATCGCAGTTGGATGCTCGTCTGCGGCGCCGAAGCCAGCGAGCACGAGCGTCGTGCTCATCGGCGACTCGCTCGGAGTTCAGGCGGCTCCGTATCTGCAGCCGTTGGTGGCGCCACGGCCCTTCGTGGCCGATGTCTTCGGTGGCTCGGCACCGTGTGACTTCCTGGCCAAAGGACTGCAGATCCCGGCGGGCAGCCTGGTGGCGTTCACGTTCGATGGCAACACAGACTCGCCCTGCATGCTCGACGGGACCGGCGCGCCTCCGCAGGGTCAGGCGGTGGTCGACCGGTACCGCACCGATGTCACGAGTCTGATCACCGAGGCACGCAAGCTGGGTGCGAAGGTGCTGCTCGTCGGCCAGCCGGTGCACGCAGCATCGGTTCCTGGCAACGACGTCGTCCTCCTGCTCGATGCGATGTACGAATCGATGGCCAACGGCACGGATGTCAACTACGTCGATGCCGGCAAATCGGTCGAGAACGCTGACGGGTCGTTCGCCGTCTCCCTACCGTGCCTGGCTGGAGAGGCGACGTGCGATCCGTCCGGGTTCAACGTTGTGCGCAACGACGACGGCCTCCACTTCTGTCCAGGATCGCCTCCCCCAGGGCCGTGCGCGGTGTACGCCAGCGGCGCCTACCGCTTCGCCAAGGCCATCGCTGAGGCGATCAACGCGGGGTGAGCCGGACTCGCTCCGGCTCGAACGATGCGGTCTCAGCAGTGTCGCAAGGAACATTGACGCGGGTCCCGCCATGTCATCTGTCTGCCACGTTCCGTGGTGCTGCAGTTGTTTCGTGCAGATGTCCGCTTGACAGTTCGGACCGGTGTCTCGAAGCTCGGAGCACCTTCGGTGCTGCGTCGCGCGAACGCGTCGTCCCAGTTCACAGGGCTGTGACATCTTTCGCGCCAGCGTCCGACCGGCGATCAGCCCAGCTCAGAGACTTGGAGTCTCGAAAAGTAGAGATTGCAGGAGCAGGTCAGCACATGTAACGGCTAGATGACGTGGCTGGAAACAAACTTCGCGTTACCCCTATCCAAATGTGACTCAACGTGGTTATGGTCTGCCGGGCGATCGGTCAGATCGACCACTCTCGGCATTCATGCCGAGTGGTTGGACGGAACCTAAAGGGGTCATGGGCATGCGGAATCCACTGAACGGACGCGGCACCACGCGTCGCAAGCACGCGTTGATCGGGGGCCTTCTCGTCGCTCTCGTCGCGCCCGTCATCAGCCTCGTCTCGGCGACCCCGACGAGCGCCGCGCCGAACGACCCGGTGACCGTCTACGACAGCATCGGCACGCTCACGAGGGCCAACGTGCCGAGCACGAGCTATCAGGCGAACCAAATCCATGAGTTCGGTGATGCAGTGCGCTTGGCGCCTGGACCTCGGGCGCTCAGCTCGATCACCGTCGAGATGTCCAGTTGGGCGTGTCAGACCGGCGGGTGGAGTTTGGGCAACTGTGTGACGACTCCGGGCACGACGTTCACACAACCGTTGACCATCAATGTCTATGCGGTGACTGGCGACGACAGTGCCCCGGCCATCAATGCTGCGGCGCCGCTCGTGACGTCCACGCAGTCCTTCGCGATTCCATTCCGGCCGAACCCGGACACCACCCACTGCATCGCTGCCAACCAGGAGGCGGGCTACTGGTACGACGCCACTGCGAACAACGGTGCCGGCAAGTGCTACGGCGGAGTGGCCGCGCCGGTGACGTTCACCTTCCCCGGCAACACAGTGTTGCCGGACCGCGTGGTGTGGTCCGTCGGCTTCAACACCAGCCAGTACGGCAAGAACCCGGTCGGCACCGGAACCGCTTGCTTCGCTGCAAACGACACATGCCCGTACGACTCGCTGAACGTCGGCTCCTTCACGCTTGCCCCGCAGGCGTACGTTGGAACGGACATCGACGAGCCCGCGACCTTCCTGTCGACGCACACGGCCTCGAATTTTTGCGACACGGCAACTGCCGTCCTCGACGTTCTCCGCAACGACGGCGGCTGCCCGACCGGTGGCTTCCGCCCCCTCGCGAAGATCGTCGCCAAGCCGGTGGTCGATCCGGTGACCGTGTACGACAGCATTGGTAACTTGACGGCGGCGAACGTGCCGAGCACTCCGTTCCAGGCTGGCCAGATCAACGAGTTCGGTGATGCGGTGCGTTTGGCGGCTGGACCGCGGGCGCTCAGCTCGATCACTGTCGAGATGGACAGCTGGGCCTGTCAGACCGGCGGTTGGAGCCTGGGCAACTGTGTCACGACTCCGGGCAGCACGTTCACCCAACCGTTGACGATCAACGTCTACGCAGTGACTGGCGACGACACCGCACCGGTGATCAATGCTGCGGCGCCGATCGTGTCGTCGACGCAGTCCTTCCAGATTCCGTTCCGACCGAACCCTGACACGGTCAACTGCACGGGCTCCAGCGCCGGCTACTGGTTCGACGCCACCGCGAACAACGGTGCCGGCAAGTGCTACGGCGGCGTGGTCGCTCCGGTGACGTTCACGTTCCCCGGCACCACTGTGCTGCCGGACCGCATCGTCTGGTCCGTCGCGTTGAACACCAGCAACTTCGGCAAGAACCCGGTCGGCACCGGCACCGCCTGCTACGCCGCGAACGACACGTGCGCGTACGACGCGCTCAACCTCGGCTCGATCACGCTCGCCCCGAACGCGTACGTCGGAACCGACATCGATGAGCCCGCGACCTTCATGTCGACGCACACGGCCTCGAACTTCTGCGACTCGTCGAGCGTCGTGCTCGACGTCCTCCGCAACGACGGCGGCTGCACGACCGGCGGTTACCGCCCACTCGCCAAGATCGTGACCGTGACC
>JAOBWO010000079.1 GCA_025463415.1 Acidimicrobiales bacterium
TCGTGACGGCGACCTTGGTGTTCAGGTGCTCGGCGAGCAGGTGCTCGAGCTCGAGAAGCCCTGGTGGACGCAAGCGGGTGACCGGTGACAAACCGGCACCGTCCTGTGGAGTGACGCCAGTCACAGAGCGAGCCGGCTCGGCAGCTGCGCCCTGACGCACCCGGATCTCGTCCTCGACCGCACGGACGGACAGCCCCTCGGACACCGTGCGCTTGGCGAGGTCCTCCTGGAACGAACGGTCGGGACTGCCGAGCAACGCCCGCGCATGCCCGGCGGTCAGCCGGCCGTCCGCCAGCAGGTGCTGGATCGAGGGCGGCAGCGTCATCAGCCGCAACGTGTTGGTGACCGCCGAACGGCTCTTGCCGACGCGGGCGGAGACTTGGTCGTGGGTGAGGCCGAAGTCCTCGATCAGCTGCTGAAATGCGGCGGCCTCCTCGAGCGGCGTCAGATCCTGACGATGGAGGTTCTCGACCAGCGCCTGCTCGACCGAGCTGAGGTCGTCGGTCTTGCGAACGACCGCCGGTATCGTCGTCAGCCCGGCCCGGCGCGCGGCGCGCCAGCGGCGCTCCCCTGCCACCAGTTGGTACGACCCGTTGCCGAGGTCGCGGGCGAGGACCGGCTGGAGGACGCCGATCTCGCGGATCGATGCGGCGAGCTCCTCGAGCGTGGCCTCGTCGAAGTGCACGCGCGGCTGGTTCGGGTTGGGCGACAGCGAGTCGATCGGCAGCTCGATCAGACGAGCCCGATCCGCGTCATCGCCGGACGAGGGCGCGAAGCCTGGCGTCGACTGCAGATCGTCCAGGTCCGATGGGATCAGCGATCCGAGTCCTTTACCGAGTCCCCCGAGGCGTGCCACTGGCGCTCACCTCCTTCGCGACCATGCGGTAGGCAACGGCGCCCCGCGATGACGAATCGAACGTGATGATCGGCTGGCCGAACGACGGCGCCTCGGAGAGCCGGACGGTGCGTGGTACGACCGTGCGCATCACCTTCTCACCGAAGTGCTCGCGCACTTCCTTGACGACCTGGTCGGCCAGCTTGGTGCGAGCGTCGTACATCACGCACACGATGGTGCTGACCACCAGCGTCGGGTTCAGGTTCCGGCGGACGAGATCGACGTTGCGGAGCAGTTGGCCGAGTCCCTCCAGTGCGTAGTACTCGCACTGGATCGGGACCAGCACCTCCGAGGCGGCGGTCAGCCCGTTGACGGTGAGCAAGCCGAGCGAGGGAGGGCAGTCGATGAGGATGTAGTCGTAGTCGTCCTGGACGGCCTCGATCGCCCGCTTCAGGCGGTTCTCCCGGCTGAAGGCGGGGACCAGCTCGATCTCCGTGCCAGCGAGATCGAGGCTGGCCGGGGCGACGAAGAGGTTCTTCACCGACGCGGGCTCGATGCAGTTCTCGAGCGGCGCCTCGTGCATGATCACGTGGTACATCGAGGTCTCGACGTTGCGGTTGTCGATCCCCAGTCCGGTCGATGCGTTGCCCTGCGGGTCGAGGTCGATGATCAGGGTCCGGAATCCGATCTCGGCGAGGCAGGCCCCAAGGTTGATCGTCGTGGTCGTCTTGCCGACGCCACCCTTCTGATTGGCGACGGCCATGATCCGGGGGAGTGGATACGTCGGCGGCGCCGGCGGCTCGGGCGACGCGGTGACCTCGGCGACTTCCTGAGGTGGCGCTGCGTCATCGTTCTCTGTGATGGACACCATGGACCTGCACTCTCCCCTCGTGTCGGCGATCATCAGAACACGACGATGAAGACTACCCCGACCCGGTCGGTACCACGTGCATCCCGCAGCGACTCGCACCAAGAACGCGCTGAGCTGGGAACTCTCATGTTTCACGTGAAACTTCGAACCCTCAGGGTTCGCTCCACGTTTCACGTGAAACATCCCGTGCCGCAGCCCAACAGCGGTCAGCTGCGCTCATCGGCCGACGCTGCAGGGCTGCGCCTGTCGAAGCATTGCACTCGCGCGGAGCCCGGAGAAGAATCGGTGACCTGCGGTCGAATGGTCAATCCAAGCGCTGCCACGACCTTGCTCGGCCACCGAGTGGCTAAATCGACCAACGGCGGCTCGGACACGATCACAACACCACCGGCAGCGAGGAAGGGCACAGCGCACTCAAGTGTGAAGATTGGATCGCCGAAGGCGCGTGCGGTCACCACGTCGTACATGCCGCGGTGGGTGCCATCCTTGGCGAGACGAACCACGTCCCCCGTGAGCACCGTCACCCGCTCGGCGATTCCGAGTCGCGCGCATGCCAGCCGGAGCAGATCCATCCTGCGCTCGCGCCGATCGACGAGGACGACCCGAAGATCGGGTCGTCGCACCGCGATGACGAGTCCGGGCAGACCACCACCCGAACCCAGGTCGACGAGCGACCTTGCACTCGTCGGAATCTCGGCAACGAACGAATCGGCGTGATCGACGGCGCGGGGGAGCGATGGCTCACCCAGCGCGCCGCGATCTCGCAGCGACTCCAGAACGGAGAGGAGCTTGGTGTCAGGCATCGGCCGGGGCGATGACGACCCGGCGGTTCGGGTCGTCGCCCTCGGAGCGGGTGACGACGCCGGTGTTCTCGGTCAGCACATCGTGGATGACCTTGCGGTCGGCCGACGGCATCGGCTCGAGTGCACGCGCCTCACCGGAGGCGACGACCTGCGCAGCCACGTCCAGAGCGAAGCGCGACAACGCCTCACGCCGGCGCTCGCGGTACCCGCCGATGTCGACCCGCAGGCGCGTGTCGTGATCGCCCAGCCGGCGCTGCGACGCGACACGGGTGAGATCCTGGACGGCGAGCAGTGTGTTGCCGCGCGGACCGACCATCAGTCCGAGGTCTGCGCCGGAGACGTTGAGCTCGAGATCGTCGCCGTCCTCACGCAGGTCCACCGTGCCGACGAGACCGAACGCCTCGACCAGCTCGCCGAGGAACTTCTTGGCCTCATCGCCTACCTGCTGTGCGCTCACGTCGGATTCCTCTCGTTGCGTCGTGCTGACCCGCTCGCGCGGGGCACGAGGCTTGCGTTGCTTGCTGTTCGCCGAACCACTGGACACGTCGTCCGACCCGGTCGACGAATCCGCCACCGTACCAGAACCGTTCCGGCCCGAGGACTGTTGGGCCTGCTCACGGGGTGCGCGAGGTTCGCGAGGACCACGGCTGTCGCCCTTGCCCTCGCCGCCTTCGCGACCCTTCTTGCGGTCCCGGCGCTCGATCTTGGGTCGCACAGCGGTCGGACGAACGCGGGCGCGCACTCGTGCCTCACCCTTGACACGTCCGAACAGGCCGCTGCGCGGCTCTTCGAGCACTTCGAACTCGGTGTCTTCCTCAGCGACACCCAACTGATCGAGTGCGAGGCCTTTGGCCTCGTCGATTGATTTCCCGGTGGTCTCTACCCACTGCATCGTCATTCATCCGTTTCCATGGGCGGACGCGCCGAGTCGGCACGCCGCATTCGTCTGGTTTACTGCTTGGGCGGCTTGGGCCGCGCCGGCGCACCCGGGCGTCCGTTGGCGTTCGGCCGCTGGGGCCGCGAGGCGTTGGGAGTGGGGCGGTTCTTCGGCGGTGTCACACGCTTGCTCGGCATCGGCTCCGGCGCACTGCTGCTGGGGGCTTTGCTCTCGGTGCTCTTCGCCGGGATGGGCTTCGCGGGGGCCGGCTTGATCGACGGCTTGGCCGCGCCGTTGGGCCGCCCCGACTGGTTCGGTCGGCCCGAGGTACGGCTGGAGACGGAGGTGCCACCCGGGCGCCCCGGTTTCTCGAGCGCGGCATCGCGCCTGGCCTGCGCATCGCGCTTGGCCTGGGCGAACATGCCGCCTGCAGCTGGCTCCTTGTCGGTGCCATTGGCCTTGGCCTCTTCACGAGCCCGCACGCCGGCTGCCTGAGCCTGACGGCCGAGGGAGTGCTCGTGGCCGTAGAACTTCTTGGTGATGTAGAAGTTCTGACCGATGCGGAAGATCGCCTGGGTGATGTAGTAGATGACCAGGCCGGTGAGGAAGAAGATCTGGAAGACGGCGAACACGACCGGCAGGTACTGCATCAGCTTGGCCTGGGTGGCCGACATCGA
>JAOBWO010000013.1 GCA_025463415.1 Acidimicrobiales bacterium
AGGTGCCGGTGCTGATGACGGAGTTCGGCTACGAGTCCGGTGACAGCGGACAGTTCGACGCCACCATGGTGTGGGCCGACCAGCACGGCATCGGCTACCTGCCCTGGGCGTGGTGGGTCAACGATCCGTCCGATGACGCAGCGAGCAAGCTGTATGCGCTCGTGGACGGCGCCGATTACCACCCGAAGGCACCGGGCGGCGTGAAGTACCACGACCACCTCGCCCACCTCGTCGTCACGCCGCCATCCGGCGGCGGTGGCGGTGGCGGCGGCGGGAGCTCTGCCAGCGACTACGTACCGATCGTGCCCGACCGGGTCCTCGACACCCGTCCCGAGAGCCCCGTCGGCTACGCCGGCCCCAAGCCATCGCCCGGTCAGACGATCGAACTGAAGGTGACTGCCGTCGGTTCGTCCAAGCTGCCGGAGAACGCGTCCGCGGTCGTGCTCAACGTCACCGGCACGGATGCTGCCACCGCCGGCTTTGTCACCGTCTGGCCGTGCGGGTCACCGCAGCCGACGGCATCGAACCTCAACCTCCAGCCCGGCTCGACGTCACCGAACCTGGTGATCTCGAAGATCGGCACAGGCGGCAGGGTGTGCCTGTACACCCAGCCGAGCGCGCACCTCATCGCTGACATCAACGGCTACATGCCGGCAGGGTCGACCTACGCGCCGCTGGTTCCCGAGCGGCTGCTCGAGACCCGCGCCGAGGGCCAGACCGGGTACATCGGCGGCAAGCCAGCCGCCGGGGCCACCATCGAACTCCAGATCACCGGTGCGGGTACCTCGAAGGTTCCGTCGAATGCAATCGCGGCTGTCCTGAACGTCACGGGGACGGGTGCCGCCGCTGCCGGATACGTCACCGTGTGGCCGTGCGGTACCCCACGGCCAACGACCTCGAACCTGAACATCGCCGCGGGCGGTACGGCCCCCAACCTCGTCATGGCCGAGATCGGCGACGCCGGCAAGGTCTGCCTCTACACGCAGAGCTCGATGGATCTCATCGCGGACATCAACGGGTACGTCCCCGAGGTCTCCTACTACACGCCGGTCCTGCCCGAGCGCCTGCTCGAGACCCGCACCGACGGACAGGCTGGGTACACCGGCGGCAAGCCTGCCGGCGGCAGCACCATCCAGTTGACCGTCACCGGCGTCGGAGTCGCGAACGTGCCCAGCAGCGCGACCGCGGTGGTGCTCAACGTGACGGGGATCGATCCCGAGGCCACGGGCTACGTCACGGTGTGGCCGTGCGGTACGACGCAGCCGACGGCCTCGAACCTCAACCTCGCACCTGGTGGGATCAGTCCGAACCTGGTGATGTCCAAGATCGGCGCCGGCGGCAAGGTGTGCATCTACACGCAGAGTCCCGCTCACCTCATCGCCGACATCAACGGCTACTGGCCCTGACGGGGCGGAGCCACGGGAGGTCTCGGAGCTACCGCTCGATGTCGGTCGGATCAACGGCAGGCATGCGGATGACAGGGGGTTGGTCGGCAATCGCGGCGAGGTACCGCCGCTGCTCCTCGGTCAACTCGAGATCGACGTGGCAGCGGTCGCTCCACGGGTCCGGTGCTTGCTCGCTCTGCTCGTCGAGATGCTCCTCGATCGAGCGCCACCAGTCCTTCATCCTGCGCGCCTCTGAGCCCGCCTGTCGTCGCCGAGGATCATGACCGCAAGCTCCGTGCGCGAGCGCACTTCCAACTTGCGGTAGATCTGCTGCAGGTGGAAGTCCACCGTCTTGACGGAGATGTACAGCGCGGCGGCCGCCTCCCGGTTCGTCATGCCCGCGCTCACGGCCTCGGCGACCCGGATCTCGGCCTGGCTCAGTCGAGCCAGGCGGGGATCGCTCTCGGTGCGACCCATCTCATCGAGCGCGGCGAGGCGCCGGTCCCACGCGTGCACGCCGAGGCGCCACAGGCCTGCCGCGACACGCTGGCGGTCTGCGATCGATGGACACGGACCGATGCTGACGGCGACCTCGAGTGCGGCCAGCCTGGCCTCCGCGGCCTCGATCGACAGGCCCAGCTCGAATGCGCGTGAGGCGGCTCGATCGAGCACGTCGAGATCGAGGTCGGCGCGCCCGGCAGCGATCATGCTGCGGACGGTCGCAAGGGGTTCGGTCGCGACGTCGATGCCGAGTCGCGCGCACCACGGCGGTCCGACGCTGTCAACGGTGGCACCGTCGAGGCGGAGCCGGATCAGGTCGGACATCTGTCGCGTCCAGACATCGCTGACCCGTCCCACGCGGCGCAACCGCGCTTCCGCTTCGTCGAACCGGCCGGCAAGGTGGTCGAGATCGGCGTGCAGAACGTTCGCAGCACCGAGCAGCTCGGTGCACGACGGCTTCAGCATCGCCTCCAGGCGGCACAACGCGGCTCGTGACTCGGCGAGGCGGCCCGCATGGCGGTGGAGCTGCGCGTCGGCCAGCAAGGCGTGGGCGAGGTGGACGGCATCGATGTACAGGGAGAACTCGTCGATCCGCCCGCCGCGTGCCGACTGTTGTCGCTGCAGGCGATCGTTGCGCCGCTGGGCCCACCAGCCCTCGAGCGCGCCGTCGTCGCTGCCGCTCAAGCGCTCGATCGCGACACCGATCGACACACCTGCCAGCTCCATGGTGTCCGCGATGGCGATGACGATGTCCGCAGATGTCGGCTCGATCCGTCCGGCGAGCTCACGTGCCAGGCCGAGCTCGAGTCCATCGACCGCAGTCTGCAGGGCGTCCAGCAGCAGGCGCTGACGGTGGTCGCCGGTGAGCGCGAAGTCCGCCGCGCGGGAGTACGTGTCGACGGCCTGCGCCGTGTGTCCACGCCGGGCCAGGTCCGCCGCGACGAGTGCGAGCGCCGCGGCGACACGATCACATGGCCCGTCGGCTGCTGCGGCGAGTTGCCAGGCGCGGGCTGCGGCCTGATGAGGTTCGCCGTAGCTCTCCGCGAGGGCGCGATGGGCGGCGCGGCGGCTGGCCGGCGCCACGAGGTAGTAGGCCGCCGGCCGCCACCATGGATCGATGAAGCGCACGGTCGGCCCGTCGATCTCGATCAGGCCGCGCAGCTCGGCGTCGTCGAGTGCCTCCGGGTTCTCTCCGAGCCTGGCCAATGCCGCGCGGATCGCGCCGAGGTGGCCGAGCTCGTCCGCCGCCACGACCACCAGCGCGCGCTGGGTCGACGGGTCCAGTGTCGCCAGAGCGTTCTCGTGGTGCTCGAGCAGCGGACGTCCGGGGCTCAGCAACGTGGGCAAGCGCTCGTGGCCGCTGCGCTGGGCCGGGGTGAGCCCGTCGGCGAGGGCGATGGCCATGCCCGGGACGCCGCGAGATTCGCGCGCACATGCTCTCGCCGCGGCGGGGGCCAGCCCGCGCTGGTGGAGGACGGCGGAGACGCACTCGTCCGTCAGCGGGTCGAGCGTGATCACCTGTGCACGAGGCCAGCCGAGGCGCCGCGCCGCCGTGGCGATGACGGCAACCCCGCGCTCGGGGAGCCGTCGGAGCAGGAAGGCGAAGATCGACTCGCTCTCGGCGTCGAGGAGGTGGACGTCGTCGATCACCATGCACAGCCGCGACGATGCTGCGAGCTGGGTGACGAGGTGCAGGATTCCAGCACGCACGATGGCGGGATCGACGGAGCGCAGCCGACCGGAGCACAGCTGTTGGAGCTCCCGCGCGTGACCGGGCACGAAGGTGTCGAGCATCGCGACGAGCGGACCGATCAGCTCCTGAACCGCCTCGTAGGGCCCGGATTCGACATCCCCATGGCAGGTCATCACGGTGAAGGAGCGCTCGGCTGCCAAGGTCCGAGCAATGTCGGCCACTCGCGTCTTGCCCGTGCCGCGTGCCCCCGTGACCAGGCCGACTCCGGACCGGCCGGCTGCCGCAACGTCGAGCATCGACGTGATCAGCGCCTGGGGACCGCGGCCGTCGACGTCGGATCCGGCGTTCCCTGGTTCGCGAATGGACACGCCCGGCATGCGCTCACTGTGCTCCCTGCCGACCCCGCTTGAATCGGGGAAACCCCTCGTTCACGACCCATTCCGGCGTTCGCTCAGGTGAGCGTGACCTCCACGGATTGCTGGAGGTCGGGCGAGTCTGCGGGGCCGATCAAGAGCGTCGCCGTGGTCGCCGTCGCCGGGTACTCGAAGAGGACGCCCTCGTCCTTGGACGTGCTCGGCGACAGGTGATCGTTGAAGGTGTTGGTGGGTGCGATCGGCGTGCCGTCCACGACGAGGCGGATCATCGAGGTGTCCGCGTCCAGGCCGTCGCAGGTGCACACTCCGGCGGTGAGCGTCAGCGACATGTTGACCCAACGCAGACCGGCCCCGGCGCGTCGATCAGCCGTCGTCTGACCGCCGGACTGGTCGGCTCCGTCGTAGTAGCTGTCCAGGCCGGATGATGTCTGCCCGAGGTTCCAATCGACGGTGTTCCCGGCGGCGTCGGTGAGCGTGATCAATGCCGGGGCGAACAACACGTCCCGGTCCTGGTCGGGTTCGACCGGATCACCGTCCAGCGCCACCGTCGACGGTTCGTCGCCGGGGTCGCCGATCGTCATGACTGTGTTGGAGAGATCGGTGGCGCCGCCGAGATCGAACGCGATGTTGACGGCGGTGGTGCCGCCCGGCGGGACGACCGTGTCGGTGTTGAACTGTTCGCCGACGAGCTGCGACCCATCCATCAGCGTGAGGGTGAACTGCGTCGCGGAGATCGCGATCGGGATCCGCGCCAGAGGGTTCGCGGCGGAGCCATCGATGTAGGCCCAACGCGGGCCGCCGGGGTCCGGCTGAGCGCCGGCCAGGAATGCGGTGAGATCCTGGGTGCGCACGATGACGTGGTCGATCGAGAAGTCGAGGCTGGCGTACTTGGTGGTGCGGGGCAGGAGGCCGGCGAACGGCTCGGTGACCGCTGCGACTGCTTGGGTCTCCCCGGTGGGTGCCGTCGAGTCGACAGGCGTCGTGTCCGCGGACGTTGTCGTCTCTGTCGTGTCGGCCGGTCCGGCAGATGACGGCGCCGTGGTGGCCGCGGACTGCTTCGAGTCGTTGCCGCGGGACACGACGATCGCCACCGCCGCGATGATCGCGACGAGCGCGAGACCGCCGATCGCGAACAGGACCTTGCGCTTCGAACCGTTCGTCGGTGCCGGCGCGGTCGGGGCGATGAGCGGCGCACTGGGTGTCGGCGCTGGCGGAGGTGGTGGTGTTGCCGGGATCGTCTGCGGGGGCACGATCGATGCTGCTGGCACAGCTGCCGGTCGAGCCAGCGCAGCCGCGCCCAACGCCACGCTGTGCTTCGGATGCACGTCGATCGTCACCGGCCTGCCGGTAGCCGTCGCGACCATCTCGCGCACGAGCGGGATGCGCGAGGTGCCGCCGACGAGCAGGATCCGGTCGACCTCCTCCATCGTCAGGCCCGCAGATCGCACGGCTCGACGGAGGGCCTCGATCGTGTCGGCGATGCGCGGCCGGATCATCGCCTCGAACTCCGACCGCGTCAGGCGGACATGCGTCATCAGGTTCGGGAGCGTCACCGGGATCGTGACATCTGCGTCGGACGACAGCGCTTCCTTGGCCGACCGGCAGTCATCGCGCAGCCGCGCCATCGCCGACAGGTGCTCCGCGCTGTCGCCGATCAGGTCGGCCGGCCGGCGCCCGATGGAGTCGAGGACGTGTTGCAGGACCGCGTGATCGAGGTCGATGCCACCGATCCGCTCGAGACCTTCGGGCTGACCGATCAACGTGAACCCGTCCGCGGTGCGGCGCAGCAGCGCGGCGTCGAACGTGCCGCCACCGAAGTCGTAGACCGCGACGACCTGGCCGACGTCGATCCGCTCCAGCGTCGAGTAGTGCACGGCGGCCGCCTCCGGTTCGGAGATGAACGAGACCGGACCGATGTCCGCTTGGCGGGCGGCCAGGCGGAGCAGATCGAGCTTGTAGTCGCCGTACGGAGCCGGGTGGCTGAGCACGATCTTGGCGGGCGGGCCGCCGTTCTGCTGGGTGACCTGGCGAACGATCGATGTGAGCACGTACGCGGTGAGCGTCTCGGCTCCATAGGGCGTGCCGCCGAGCACGAGCGGCGTCGGGTCGCCCAGGCGCCGCTTGAACGCGAACGCGGCTCGGTCCGGTTCGTCCACCGCGCGGCGCTCCGCGGCCTCCCCGACGAGCACCTCGCCGTCGGCGCGGATGAGCACCGCGGTGGGAATCGACGCGGCCCGTGTGCCGAGCGTGCACATCTCGACAGTGCGCTCCGTGCTGATCGCAGCCGCGCAGTACGTCGTGCCGAAATCGATGCCCAGCCCGTACTCCATTGGCGGCGACTGTAGCCAACGCGACTTGGCGCTCGGCGGCCGGTCGGCCGAACCGGGGAAGTTCCCGGTGACGAGGGGTGCTCAGCCGATTTAGGTTGTCAGCGTGGAAGATCTGCAACCTCGCCTCGCCGTCGACCTCGGAACGACTTGGACTGCCGCCAGCCGCGTGACGGACTCCGGCGTGGAAGCAGTTCCGCTGGGCAGCGGGCACGCATCGATGCCGTCCGTGGTCGCTCGCGACGGTGATCAGTTCGTGGTCGGCGAGCCCGCCGAACGAGTGCTCGACGGGCGACCGGAATCAGGCGCGCGCGAGGTCAAGCGTCGCTTCGGCGACACGACGCCCGTTGTCATCGATGGTCAGCCGTTCGGCGCGGATGCGTTGATGGCGGAGATCCTGCGTCACGTCGCTCGGACCGCGCATCCGGACGGCTGGTCCGACGTGGATGTCGTGCTCACCCACCCCGCCAACTGGGGCGCCTACAAGCTCGAGCTGCTGACGAACATCGGCCAAGAGGCGGGCTTCCGACAGGTCATCCTGCAGAGCGAGCCGGTCGCCGCAGCGGCACACTTCGTCGAGAGCGGGCGGGTGCAGCCGGGTGATGTCGTCGCCGTGTACGACTTCGGTGGCGGCACGTTCGACGCCGCGGTGGTGCGCGTCGGTGAGAACGCAGCCGTGCTCGGCACGCCGCAGGGTCTCGAACGGTTGGGTGGCATCGACGTCGACCAGATGGTCTTCGCCCACGTGGCGGCTTCCCTGGACGGACAGTTGAGCCAGCTCGATTCGAACGACCCCGACGTCCGCCGAGGCGTCGCCAGGTTGCGTGCCGAATGCACCAGGGCCAAGGAGGCGTTGTCGTCGGATTCCGACGCGATGATCCCGGTCTCGCTGCCGACGATCCAGACCAAGGTGCGCATCACTCGCCCGGAGCTCGAGGCGATCCTCCGTCAGCGGGTCGACGAGACCCTCGCAACGCTCGATCGCGCGATTGCCAGCGCCGGTGTCACCGTCGATGACCTCGCCGCCGTCGTCCTCGTCGGTGGGAGCTCGCAGATCCCGCTGGTCGCCGAAAGCGTGCGCGCCCACACCGGTCGGCCCACGCTGTTCGGCAACGATCCGAAGCTGGTCGTTGCGTCCGGTGCGCTCGAGGGGGCCGTGCGCGCCAGCCGTTCCGGGACCGCAACTGCCGCCACCACCTCGGTAACCACGGCAGCCGCCGCCACTGCCTCACCGAAGCCGACCGAGGAGCCCCCGATGACCGATGCGAGTGCAGCGGACACTGCCGCCACCGCTGCTGCTGCAGCAGCGTCTGCCAAGCGCGACAAGGCGGGCGAGGTGGCTGCGACGGTGGTCGCGGGCGCGAGCGGCGCGAGCGAAGGAACGCCACCCGCTGCGGCCCCAGGTGCAGGCGCCGCGCCAGGGAGCCCGTCGACGACTTCGGCCGAGCACGGATCGAGGACGCCCGCGCCCCCGCCCCCCAAGCCGGTGGCCTCACGGGCCGGTCGCATCGCGGGTGGCGTGGCCGGTGCCGCGGCGGCCGTCGCCGGAGGGATCGTGTTCCACGAACAGCTCGCTGCTGCGACGGGGATCGATCCGCAGGTCGACGGCGACGCGATGCCCGGGGTGATGCAGGTCGCAGGAGCAGCAGCGGCAGTCGCGGGTGCGGCGGGTGCGGCGGCCGTGTCGCTCGGCGATCGCGATGACGCCGACGATGCGGCTGCTGGCGCGTCGACGCCCGCTGACGTGGACACGCAGCTGTCCAGTGCCGGCGATGCCGCCACCGATGACGACAGCATGGATGCCTTCGACGACGGCACGGCTCCCGCCGTCGATCCTCGCGCTCCGCTCGCTGCCGCCGCAGGCGCCGCAGACGCGGCGCCGGTGGTGGATGTGCCGTCGGAGCCGGCCATCCAAGGCGATCCGTTCCCGCCGATCGACGACTTCAGCACGGTCGTGCTTCCCCCGTCAGCACCCACGCCGTCGGCTCCGGACAACCCGCCGGTGCGCGAGCCGGCATTGGGGCCCAAGGTCGGGTTCACCGAGCCGGCGAGCCGTCCGAGGACGCCTCAATTCGGTGATGACGACAGCGGTCCACGTGTCCCTCAGCCGACCAGCGCCCCGATGCCCGCAGCGCAGGTCCATGCCGTCACGCCGCTCACGCAGACGCAACCGACCCAAGCGCCGACCGAGGCGCCTGCTGCCTCGCCCGCCGCGACAGCAGCGGCCGTCGCAGCAGCAGCTGTGGCCACGCCGGCAGCACCCGTGACCGGCATTGCTGCGGACCCATTCGACGACGCGCCGGACGACGCGAGCGCAGGACCGTCGGCAGGGGTCCACGCGGGTGGTGGCGATGCAGGAGACGACGCGTTCGACGCCGCCAAGGCCCACCTGATCGACCGCGTCAGCGCCTTCGACCCACCCGGCGGTGCGACGGCGGCCGAGACGGCCGATCTGAAGCAAGACCTCCAGCAGATGATCGATCGCTTCGTGCCGCTCCCGGGGGAGTCGACCAGTGACGCGCTCGCTGCCCTGCACGCGCAGTACGACGATCGCGTCCGTGACTTCACCCAGGACCAGAAGCTCGACGCGCTGATCCGCGAAGTTCGCAATGACAACGCCCATGAGGCACAGCAGGCGCACGCGTCCCAGCAGGCTGACGCGCCGACGGTCCCGACGGCCGCAGACCCGGCACCGACTACGGGTGAAGGCACCGATGATCCACCCCCGATGAACGTCCCCGCGCCTGCCACGGCCGAGACGATGCCGCCGACTCCGGCTGCCCCGGACGACGCGCCCCAGATCGAGCTCCATCCCGACGGCGCCGTGACCAACACGATCCGCACGGAAGCCACCCAGATCCTGCAGCAGATGGAGACCGAGCGCCGGGAGATGTTCGGCGGTGGCATCCAGGACCCGCAGACGACGATGCAGTACTACGCCATGCAGCAGGGCCACATGGCGGCGCTGCAGCAGCTGGTCAGCGACCAGCAGGCGGTCGCGCTCAAGACCGACGGAGCGATGCCGTCCGACGGTCTGCTCGACCGGATCAACGCCGCAACGGTCAATCTGGTGGGGCAGGCGAACGCGGCAATGATGCAGGCGAGCCAGCAGTACGCCAGCGCGACGGGATTGCCGCCGATGTTCATGCCGCCGCCGTTGGTTCCCATCCCGGTGGTCGTACCGGATGTGCCGGATCCGACACCCGTTCCCGATGCGGAGCCCGCGACCGCAGCCGAACCGCCGTCGGCCGCGTACGACTCGGTGGCAACGCAAGTTGCAGCGATCAACCAGGCGATGGCTGCGCAAGCAGGGGCGAACGGCCTGCCGTTCACGCCGATCCAGGTGCCGATGGACCCAGCTGATGCAGCGCCGGATCTGGCTGCCGTCAACGCGGCGGTGGCCGCGCAGGTCGCCAGCGCCAACGCGCAGATGGCCGGCATGGCTTCCGCCATGAATCGGCCACTGGTGCAGATCCCGATCCCGACGATCACGCTCCCGGACGAGGCACCGACTGGCACCGATCCGGAAGCTGGTCAGGCCGG
>JAOBWO010000036.1 GCA_025463415.1 Acidimicrobiales bacterium
ACGAACGACAGTGCTTGCTCCTCGACGTAGACGACCCGCGGAGACAACGCGTCGAGCCGGTGCGCTTCTCGTCCGACGACGGCTGCGGCGAGAGCGACCGTGAACAGTGCCGCCAGCACAATGAAGATCAGCGTGATCATCGGCACTCGGTGGAGTGTACGACGATCACGCTGATCGGGTCATTCTCGGGTTGTGCAGCCTGCGGCCGAAGCGGCCGGAGCCGCTGGGACGTCAGATGCCGATGCGCTGGGCGAGCAGCTCGCGGTGGTACGTCGGGTCGCCGAACAGCAGCTCGCTGCTCTTGGCCCGCTTGAAGTACAGGTGCGCCGGGTGCTCCCACGTGAAGCCGATGCCACCATGGATCTGGATGTTCTCGGCCGTGGCGTGAAAGTACGCCTCCGAGCAGTACGCCTTGGCGAGCGATGCCACCGAGGCCAGCTCGTCGTTCATCTCCGATGCGCACCACATGCCGTAGTACGCGGCGGACTTGGCCGACTCGACCTCGAGCAGCATGTCGGCGCACTTGTGCTTGATCGCCTGGAACGAACCGATCGGACGGCCGAACTGGACGCGGACCTTGGCGTACTCGACGGCCATGTCGAGCACCTTCTGAGCGCCACCCACCTGCTCGGCAGCGAGGCCGACGGCGGCGAGGTCGAGCACCGTCGAGAGCACGTCCCAACCCTTGCCTTCGGCGCCGATCAGCGTCGCCGGTGTGTCGGCGAACTCGATCTTGCTCTGCTTGCGGGTCTGGTCCATCGTCGAGAGGTTCGTCTTGGTGAGGCCTGATGCGCTGCCATCCACAGCGAACAGGCTGACGCCGCTCTCGGTGCGGGCGGCGACGATCAACAGGGTGGCGGTGTTGCCGTCGAGCACGAAGGACTTCGTGCCCGTCAGGGTGTAGCCCTCGCCGCTCTTGGTCGCTGGCAGGGTGATCCCAGCCTCGTCCCACTTGCCACTCGGCTCGGTGAACGCGAGCGTGGCGATGGTCTCGCCACTGGCGATGCCGGGGAGGTAGGCCTTCTTGGCCGCATCGTCGCCGCTGTGGATCAGCGCGTTCGCCGCCAGCACGACGGTGCTGAAGAACGGTGCGCACAGCAGGGAGCGACCCATCTCCTCGAGCACGATGCCGAGTTCGACGTAGCTGTATCCACTGCCGCCGAACTCCTCGGGCACGGCCAAGCCTTGCAGGCCGAGCTGCTCACCCATCTGGCTCCAGACGGCCGGATCGAAACCGGTCTCGGTCTCCATCTGCTCTCGCACGGCGGACTCGGGCGACTTGCTGTCCAGGAACGCGCGGACGGTCTTGCGCAGCTCTTCTTGTTCTTCGGTGAAGGCAAAGTTCATGCGCCCAGTCTGTTGGTCATCGGCGCATCGCGCCAACTCGACCGGTGTACACATGTGTACGCTCGCTCACGTGGAACGGATCGGCATACGCGAACTTCGGTCCACGGCGGCCTCGGCGGTCCGGCGGGCCGAAGGTGGCCAACGCACCGTGATCACCGTCGCGGGCCGACCGGTCGCCCAGCTGGGGCCGCTCATCAGCGCGGCCGCCGAGCGCAACCTCGACGAGCTCGTCGCCCAGGGTCTGCTCGTCGCTCCGCGTCGCGGCGGCGCACCCAACGACGCAACGATCTCTGTCTGGGGCGGCGTGCGACTCGACCGCCTCCTTCGCGAGATCCGCGGATGACGCTCTACCTCGACGCGAGCGCGCTGGTGGCGTTGCACATCGATGTCGCCGAGCGGGCCCACGTGCGAAGCGCCATGGAGAGCGATCACGACTGGTGCACGAGCGCGCTGACGCTGGTCGAGGCGCTCGCCTTGATCGACCGGGTCACCGAGGAGCCGGTGCTGCGCCAGGATCTCGAGGACCAGGTGCGGTTGTCGTGGGACCGGCTCGCAATCGTGCCGACCGACCAGGCGTGCCTCGACCGTGCTGCGCGGCTGATGCGCGACCAACCGCTGCGGCTCAGTGACGCCCTGCACCTCGCCGCCGCCGATCGCCTGCCGCGCCCGATCCGCTTCGTCACCTTCGACCCCGCCCAGATCCTGGTCGCGCTGTCGATGGAGTTCGACGTCGTTTCGAGCTGAGCCCTCACGACCTGAAGTCGGCGAAACGGTGACAGACTTGAGCCATGACGACGTTGCACTGGTCTGACAGCCGACTCGAAGTGCACAAGCTCGTCGTCGGCCCGTACTCGAACAACGTGTTCGTCCTTCGCTGTCGGGAGAGCGGGGAGTCCGTCCTGATCGATGCAGCCAACGAGCACGAGAAGCTGCTCGAGCTCTGCACCCGGCTGAACGTCAAACGGGTCCTGGAGACGCACGGTCACTTCGACCACATCATGGCCGTCCCCGCGATGCGCGAGGCGGGCTACGAAGTGGCCATCTCGTCCGCCGACGCGCCGATGCTCAAGAAGGTCGGCTACGACGTGTTCCTCGACGACGCCGAAGTGATCGAGGTCGGGCGACTGCGCCTGCACGCGATCCACAACCCTGGGCACACGCCCGGCTCGATCTCGTTCCTGATCGAGGGCGCGCCCGTGCTGTTCAGCGGCGACACGCTGTTCCCCGGCGGCGTCGGCAACACGAAGGCCGCGCTGGGCGACTTCGACACGATCATCCAGTCGGTCGACAACAAGCTCTTCACCCTCCCCGCCGAGACCGTCGTGATGCCCGGCCATGGCGTCGACACCACGATCGGTACCGAGCGGCCACACCTGCAGGAATGGGTCGACCGGCGATGGTGATCTCGAGATGGTGATGACCAGACCTGGCGTGACGCTCGGAGGGATGAGTCCCTCGCTCGAGGCGCTGCCCGTCGTCGTCGAGAACGACCAGATCCGCGCCGACGGCCGCGCCCAACCGGCGTTCCGGGAAGATCTGCGCCGGATCCCCTCGGTCCGCAACTCGATCAGCGTCGCCGCCCTCTACGTCCAGACGGCCGTCCTGCTCGGCGCGGCGGTCGTGACACCCGGTTGGTGGCGCCTGCTCGTCTGGCCGATCGTGTTCTTGCTGATGGGCCGCACCCACGCCCAGTTCGCGTCGCTGATGCACGAGGCCGCGCACCGCCTCCTCCTCAAGAAGAAGTCGGCCAACGACTGGGTCGGGCGATGGCTGCTCGGCTACCCGTCGTTCACCACGACCGAGGGCTACCGGCGGGTGCACATGGCGCACCACCGCGAGGAGTTCGGCCCCGAAGAGCCGGACATCCCGCTGTACGCGAACTACCCCGTGCCACACGCTTCCCTGCGCCGCAAATTGTGGCGCGACGCGACAGGACGCACCGGCTACAAGCTCCTGCGCCAGCAGCTGCGCGGGTTGCGCAACCCCGATCTGTCGGCCCGGCACGTGCAGTACAAGATCTGGACGGTGCAGGCCCTCATGCTCGCGGCGTGCATCGCCGCCGGCGTGTGGTGGCTCTACCCGCTGTTCTGGCTGCTCCCCTACCTCACCGTCTGGCGTGTCATCAACCGGCTGCGGTCGATCGCAGAACACGGTGGCATGTCGGCCTCGAAGGATCGCCGCGTGACCACACACTCGGTTCGCCAACACCACTTCGCACGCTTCTACCTCGTGCCGTACAACATCGGCTGGCACCTCGCCCACCATGTCGACTCCGGGGTCCCGTTCCGCAACCTCCCCCGGTACCACGAGGCTCTCCGAGCGGCCGGCTACGTGGATGACACCATCGAGTACGCCGACTACCCGTCCCTGTGGCGAGCTGTCCAACGGGCTGACTGAAGCGAGCAATTACTCCTACGGGCGTAGGGTTAATTATCGACGCCGAGCTAGGCTGGACGGCGAGAGCGAGCTGTTTCGCATCGAAGACCTCCACGCCAAGCCCGTCGAAGGCGACACCCAGATCCTGCGCGGTGTGTCCCTCACCGTCGAGGAGGGCGAGGTCCACGCGATCATGGGCCCGAACGGCAGCGGCAAGAGCACGCTGGCCAGCACGCTGCTCGCCTCCCCGGAGTACGAGGTCACGAGCGGGCGCATCGTCTACCGCGGCGAC
>JAOBWO010000043.1 GCA_025463415.1 Acidimicrobiales bacterium
CGGATGGGGATCTTCAACGACCAGTGCTCCTGGTTGGGCCAGAACGAGCTCATCGGAAAAGTCTACGGCTCACGGTGCGCTGGTCGGGGTCACCGTCGTGGCATCGAGCACACTCGAGCCCACCACCGCAGCGCCCGTCGTGGAGGTCGCCACCTCGCCGGGCTGCGGGATCTTCAGGGTCTGGCCGCTCTCGATGTGCTGCGGGTTGGTGATCCCGTTGAACGCGGCGAGCTCCACGGTGCTCAGGCCGAACATCTTGGCGATCGCCGACAACGAGTCCCCGGCCTGGATCACGTAGTGGTCGGGGATCGTCGTCGTGGTCGGTGGCACGGTGGTGGTGGTCGTCGTGGTGGCGATCGGCGGCAGGGTGTCGCCGGCATGGCTGTTGTCGCTGCCGCACGCCGCGAAGACCGCCGCAGCGACGGCCACGGTCAGCATCCCGCCCATGCGCGTCCGGTAGCGGCGGGACGTCGGGTCGGCGGGTCGGCTCATCGCCGCCATCGTACGCAGAGAAATCGCTCGACTCCCGGCGCGTCGATGGGTACCGTTCGGCCGATGAGCGAGCGCAGCACCAACAACGTCGCCAAGGCGCTGGCCGGTCTCGGTGGCCTGCTCTGGGTCTTGGCGTTGGCCGGATGGGGCAGCCTCACCTCGTGCAACCAGAAGGTCGGTGACTTCAGCTGCCAGCGGACGATCAACGTGGCCGACCTTCGCTTCGCGATCGTGTGCACCATCGCCGGAGCGCTGGCGATCACTGGAGCCATCCTGATCCGCCGCCGCCTCGGCGGCCCGCTGATCTCGCCGTGGCAGCACTGGTAGCACCGGTTCGCGGGCGCCCACCTCGTTGACGGGTCCCAGGCCGGCCGGACGGTCGCCGAGGTGCCCGCCACCCAGGCCATCGCCGGAGTCGACACGCGGATCCTCACGATCCGCAGCCGGATCGCGAAGCTGACCGGCAGTGGGCCCGCTCCATCGGCATCGACATCCGTCGCCTTCGACCCGTTCGGCGCTGCCTACCAGAGTGCACTCGACGCGGTGGCACCCTCCGCGCCGCCAGCCGGCGGGGACGCTCCGCCGGCCGGTTTCGAGACGCTCTCGGGTGCACGCACCGAGGCCGTCGGGGTCCGGGTGCCCGGCCGGGCGACGCCGTTGTCCCCGACGAGCTCGGCCACTGGTGCAGCGGCACCCGGCGCGCTCAGCGGCGTCGAGGTGGCTCGCGACGCCTACAACGCCGGCTTCCGCGGCGACGACCTCGTCGCAGTCGTCGCCATCGCCAAGCGCGAATCGAACTGGAAGCCGGGAGCGTTCAACGGCAACACCGCGACGCAGGACAGGTCGTACGGGCTGATGCAGATCAACATGCTCGGCGACCTGAGTGGCGCACGACTGCAACAGTTCGGGATCACCTCGAACGAGCAGCTCCTCGATCCACAGACGAACATGAACGCGGCGTTCACGCTGTACAAACGCGCGGGCAACACGCTGCACGCATGGGGTGGCTACAAGGGCCAATCGGACACGTTCGGCACCGACCTCGGCGCAGCTCGCCAGGTGGTCATCGACGCAGGACTCGACCCCGGCGCGACGTCATACTGAGTCGATGATCGACGAACCGCCAGAACCGTTCGCGAGCGGATGGCTGGATGTCGGTGACGGACACGTGCTGTACCACGAACAGGTCGGCAACCCCGATGGCACGCCAGTCCTGTACCTGCACGGCGGACCTGGCTCCGGATGCACCATCAGCAGCCGGCGCAACTTCGACCCGAGGCGGCACCGCGCCGTGCTGTTCGACCAACGCGGGTCCGGTCGCAGCACTCCGCACGCCGGCGAGGAAGGCGTGCACTGGGCCAGCATCGACATGGACCACCACATCGCCGACATCGAGCTGCTGCGCGAGCGTCTCGGCATCGAGCGCTGGATCGTGTTCGGCCTCTCGTGGGGTTCAGTGCTCGGCCTGACGTATGCCGAGCGGCACCCCGACCGGTGTTCGGCCGTCGTGCTCGCCGCCGTCAGCACCGGCACCCGCGCGGACATCGACTGGCTGACCGTGCATGCTGGCCGCTACTTCCCCGCGGAGTGGCACCAGTTCCGTGACCACGTGCCCGAGGACATGCGCGATCTTCGTCTGGTCGACGCGTACCACCGGCTGCTGATGGATCCCGATCCGGCCGTGCGCCATGCAGCCGCGATCGCGTGGTGCCGGTGGGAGGACGCGCACGTCGCCACCACGCCCGGAGCCAGTGCGAACCCGCGGTACGACGATCCGTCCTTCCGGCTCGGCTTCGCCCGTCAGGTCACCCACTGCTGGCGCAACGACTCGTGGCTGGTCGGCGACGAGATCGTCGCCAACGCCGGCTCGCTGCGGGGCATCCCCGGCTGGCTGATCCACGGTCGACTGGACATCAGCAGCCCGCTCGATGGGCCATGGCGGATCAACCAGGCATGGCCGGACAGCACGCTGATCATCATCGACGACGAAGGGCACGGCGGCGACACGATGACGACGCGTGCCCGGCGGATCCTGGCAGATCTGGCCTGAGGCCGGTCAGGTCGCGATGACCCAGACCACGGCGAAGTGCACGGATGCGGCGGCGACCGTGAACACGTGCCAGACCTCGTGGTACGAGAACACCGACGGCCGCAGGCGCGGCCAGGTCTTCGCGAACCAGCGCGCCCCGAAGATGTAGAGGGAGCCGGAGACGAGGTAGAGGATCGCCGGCGTGACCCCGCCGCGCATCCACAGCGCGGGCACCGACAGCGCGGCGAGACCGCTGACGGCGGCATACAACGCGGTCCCGATCGCGTCGCCCTTCGGCCAGTGGCCGAACTTGAACACGGCACCCACCACCGACGCCGTCCAGATCAGTGCGAGCAGGCTGATCCCCAGCCCGCCGGGCATGGCGATCAGCAGGACGGGAGTGCTCGATCCGGCGATCGCGGCGAAGATCATCGCGTGGTCGGCCCGGCGCCATGCGGCGCGAGCCCGGAAGTCGTCCACCCAACGGTGGTAGGTGGTCGAGGCGGCGAACATCGCGCACAGACCAGCTGCGTAGATCGAGCTGCCGATGATCGCCCGAGGACCGTCGGAGAAGACGATGAGCAGGGCCAGCGCAGGCATCGCGGCGAACAGCCCGAGCATGTGCACGCGACCGCGCCACGACGGCCGGCCCTCGCAACCGAGCGGGTCGTCGACTCCGTCGCACGTCTCGAAGCGTTGATGGAGCGCCCATTCGCGACCGAGGTCGTTGGAGACGCGTGGATTGACGGCGGGGGGTGCCACGGACAGCCTCTTCCAAGGCTCAGGACGACTTCGATCGCCGAGAGCAGAGTCTGGGCCGAGCGGAGGTCGGGTGTCGTCGAACGGACCTCGATCGTACCCCGGCCCCGCCCGACTGAAACCGCGGGTCAGATCTCGCGCCAACTCACGTAGCCCGCCAACAATGCCAGCTCGGACTTGGCGACGTCTTCCAACGGCATCGATGGCAGCGCGGCGAGCGCGCTGTCGGTGAGCGCGGTGATGTGCGCTTCGAGGGCCTGGAGCGCTCCGGTGTCGATGATCACCTGCTGGATGTCGGCGATCTCGTCGTCGCCGAGGTCCGGCGCGCCGATGCGATCGAGCAGCGCCAACTGCGCCGGCGACGCAGCCGCGCAGGCGAGCGCCATCAGGGGCGTCGGCTTGCCCTCGCGGAGGTCATCGGCCACCGGCTTGCCGGTGACCACGGTGTCGCCGTAGACCCCCAGGACGTCGTCGCGCATCTGGAACGCGTCGCCCAACGGCAGGCCGTACGCGGACAGTGGGCCGAGGACCTCGGCGACGCGATCGGGGGCCGCCATCATCGCCCCCATGTGCAGCGGACGCTCGATCGTGTACTTGCCGCTCTTGTACCGGCTGATCTGCTCGGCCTTCTCCCACCGGCGTTCGCGATGGGCGGAGCCGACGATGTCGAGGTACTGGCCGATGTTCAGCTCGACGCGCAGTTCGTTCCAGATCTCCCAGGCCTGCGCGGTCGCACCACGCATCAGCTGATCGGCGTAGACGAACGTCAGGTCGCCGACCAGGATCGCCACACCCTCGCCGTAGCGACGCGGCTCGCCGGCCCATCGACCGCCGTGGCGTTCCTCGTGCACGGTGTGCACCGTCGGCTGCCCGCGTCGCGTCGCGGAGCCGTCCATCACGTCGTCGTGGAAGAGGGCGAACGCATGGAGCAGCTCCAGCGCGGCGCCCGCGTCGATCACCTGCTGGTCATCCGGATCGCCGCCGGCGCCGACGAAACCCCAGTGGCAGAACCCCGGGCGCAAGCGCTTGCCGCCGACCAGGACGAGGTTGCGCATGGCCGTGAACGGGTCGGCCAGGACCGGATCCAGCGCAGTCCAGCGGGCGTCCTCGGCATCGATCAACGTCCGGAGCCGCTCGTCCACTCGTGCTGCGATGCGGGCGAGCGACGGAGGGGCCTCGGGGATCACGGTTCGAGGCTAGGCCCGCTGAGGCAGCCTGCCCCGTTCGACCCGCTCGACCCGTTCGACCCGCTCGACCGGTTCGACACGGCGCGAGCGCACACGGCGATCACGACGGCTCGACGCGGCCCAGCTCGGCGACGACGTGCTCGATCTGCAGCCGGGCGTTGCCGATCCGATCGCGGCAGAGCCCGATCAGCTCGGCGGCGCGCTGCACCTGGGTGGCCAGGCGATCGACGTCGACGTTGTCCCGTTCGAGCTCGGCGAGGATCCGCTCGAGCTCGGCCAGTGCCTCCGCATACCCTGGCCGCCCATCTGCTTCGGTGGTGGCGGTCTTCGCTGTGGTGCTCATCGTGGTTCCTCTCTGGAGGTGGCGGTGGTGGTGGCAGTGTCGGGGTCAGGCTTGATCGTCTCGGCGGCCTCGACGCGACTGCTGAACGATCCGTCGGCGAGCGTGGTGACGATGGCAGTGCCGGGCGCGAGGTCGGCAGCGCTGCGCACGATGTGCCCATCGGCGGTTCGGGTCAAGGACCATCCACGGGCGAGGGTGTGGACCGGATCCAGCAGCCGCACGCGAGCCTCGATCTGATCGATCGTGCGCAGCTGCTCGGCCGTGCACGACAGCGGACGCTGGCCGAGGCGGACAGCGGCTCGAGCGAGCGCGGCCTCACCGTGGTCGAGCAGGCGGACGGACGACAGGGAGACCCGATGCGCCCGATCGGTGAGCCGTTGGCCGGCGCGCTCCACAGCGCCGACCGTGCGCTGCTCGATCCGTCGCGCGGTCTCCAACAGCCCGTCATCGGCGCGGTCGACCTGACGGCGAGCTCGGGCAGCGATCTCTGCCCACGCGCCCTCCGCCCGGCCCGCGAACGACTGCACGGTGTCGATCAGCGCCACGGCGCAGGCCGTCGGTGTCTTGAACGCGGTGTGCGCGACCTCGTCGGCGATGCTGCGATCGATCTCGTGACCGAGACCGGTGAAGACCGGCACTCCGGCGGTGGCGATGGCCATCGCAATCGACTCCGAATCGAACATCGCCAGCTCGGTGCGCGAGCCGCCACCGCGGATCACCACGAGCACATCGATGTCGCTGCGGCGCCCGAGCGTGCGGATGGCGGCCGTGAGCATCTCCTCGGCGAAATCGCCCTGCACGCGCACGTCCACGACGCGCACACCGAACCCGTGGCCGCTGTCCTGCAACTGGTGCATGAAGTCGTGCCAGGCCGCGCTGTTGACGCTGGTGACCAAGCCGATCCGCAGGGGCATCGGCGGTACGACGTGGCGGCGGTTCGCGTCGTACAGGCCACTGGCCACGAGGCGGCGGACGACGCCGTCGCGTTCCATCGCCATCTCGCCGAGCGTGTAGCGGGGATCGATCCCGGCCATCTTCAGGCTCAGCCGGCCGTTCGCTGCGTAGTAGTCGAGCACACCGAAGACCCGCACCTTCATGCCCTCGGCCAGGTACAGGCGGTGGCGCTGCAGCAGCGGGCGGAGCCGCATTCGCACGTTGGCGAAGAACGACACGTCGAGCACGGCCCGCTTGTCGCCGCCGGACTCGACCAGCTTGAAGTAGGCGTGCCCGTTCTTCTCGCTGTAGCCCTGGATCTCGCCGCGCACCCATACGCCGTCGCCGAACTGTCGGCGGAGCGCGCCGTTGACCGCGTCGGCCAGCTCGCCGACCGAGAACGTCGGCTCGCCGCCGTCATCCAGATCGAAGTCGAACGCGGGTTGGCTCACGCCGAAGAGTCTGCCCGAACGGTGTGACGTTCCCCGCTCGCCGCCCGTACAGCCCGCGGCGTCAGACGACGTTGACGCGGATCGTGTGCCAGCCCGTGGCGCCATCGGGCGCGACGTCGGCCGGATGGTCGGTCTGCAGGTCACCATTGCCGTCAGTGGCGCGAACGCGGATCTGGTGCCGGCCTGCGGGCGCATCCCACTGCACCCACCACTGCACCCATGTGTTCTCGCTGAGCACCGGGCCCAAGGTGGCGGGCATCCAGTCGGCGTCGTCGACCTGGACCTCGACCGTGCTGATGCCCCGCGTCGGCGCCCACGCCACGCCGGCAATGTGCGTCGCTCCGGCGGAGAGCCGGCCGCCCGGCCGATCGATGCGCGACTGGGTCTTGATCGGACCGAGGGCCGACCAACCACGAGGGATCCAGTAGCCCTCCTCATCGGCGAACCGGGTGAGGCGGATCTCCGACAACCACTTGACCGCGGACACGTAGCCGTAGATGCCGGGAACGATGATGCGAGCCGGGAAGCCGTTCTTGACAGGCAACGCCTCGCCGTTCATGCCGATCGCGATCATCGCGTCGCGGCCGTCGAGCAGTGAGACGGGGAAGCCGGCGGTGAAACCGTCGATGGACTCGCCCATCACCTGGTCGGCCGAGCTCTGGATGCCGGCCTCGGCGAGGAGGTCGTCCAGCCGGCAGCCGACCCAGCGGGCGTTGCCGACGAGATCGCCGCCGACCTCGTTCGACACGCACGAGATGGTGATGTCGCGCTCGATCAGATCGCGGCTCATGATGTCTTCGAAGCTGAAGCTCAGCGGCTTGTCGACCAGACCGGTGATCTTGAGCCGCCACGAGGCGAGCGACACGGACGGGAACGAGATCGCCGTGTCGATCCGGTAGAAGTTGGCGATCGGCGTGATCAGCGCAGCGAGACCCTTGTTGTCGACCTCCAGCGACGGATCGGCGGGCGGCGCCGGCAACGGTTCCTTCGCGGTGGGCGGGCGCACGCCCGCACGTTCGATCGCGCTGTTGAACCGGTCCTGCAGGTTGCGGCCGATCACCGCGACGCACATCGCGCCCAGCGCGAGCGCGCCACCGGTGGCGAGGAACCGTCGGCGGTCCACCACCGGCGCGGGCGGTGCCGCTCTGGCCTTTCGCGGACGATTGACGACGGGCACCGGCCGGGGCTGGGCCAGCTGGGCGCCCCACAGCAGCACGCCGCCGGCCACTGCCGCGGCGACGAGCGACGGGAAGATCCCGGCGATGTGAGTGTTGCGCCCGAAGCCGGAGCACAGCGCGCCGAACAGGCCGAACGCAGCTGCGAACGCAATGCCGACGCGGCGCCGGCCGCGCACCGTCGCGATGCCGACGACGATCGCCGCGATCGCGATCACGACGAGGATCGTCCAGATCAACACGACCTTGTCGCTGGTGCCGAAGTTGCGGATCGCGAAGTCCTTCATCCACTTCGGCACGTGATCGATCACCCGGTCGCCAACGCTGACCACGGGCGAACGCAGGTTGCGCGAGAACCCGGCGACGAACTCACCGACGGCCAGCCCGGTGCCGGCGGCGACGATGCCGACCAACGCGCCCCACCACCGCGGCGGACGCTGGACGGCCGCGGCTTCGGCCGCCTTGATGTCCGCCATCAGCTTGCGAGCATCCGTGAGCGGCGCGGTCTTGTCGTTCCGCGGTTGCGGCGCCGCTGCATCGTCGGGGTGCTCAGGGTCGCTCGTGGACATGTCCGGCTCCTTTCGCGAAGCGGGCCGCCCGGTCGGCAGCGGTCGTGATCAGGTCGTCTGTGGAGATACAACCAGACTCTGTTACGGATTCAACCGCGCCCGCAGATGACAAGCGCTGCACCAGTCCCGATCGAATCACAGCGCACAGTCATCCTCGAGCGCAGTCGCGTTACAGATCTCTCGCACATTCTTCCCCGGATCATGCGCCGATCTCGCGGTAACCCTCCATCTCGAGCACCTCCGCCGCGAACAGCTCGCCGTCGACGGCCACGCCGCGGTCGAGCCGGAGCGCCTCGAGATCCTTCAGCGGTCGCTCCAGCGCGCGGCGGCGGGTGGTCGCCAGCTCGTCGAACGACTTGCTGACCGTGTCGAACTGTCGCTTGACCTTGTCGACCGACTCGCTGTACTTGCCCCACTGCTGGGCGAACTTGCCGAGCAGCTGCATCATCTCCTGACTGGTCTGCTCCATCACGAAGTTGTCGAACGCCTGGCGGATGATACCGAGGAACGCGAACAGGGTGAGCGGCGAGCAGATCACCACGTTCTGGCGCATCGCTTCGTCGATCAGCGTGGGATCCGTCTCGTGGATGAACGCACTGAGCGTCTCGTTGGGAACGAACAGCAGCACGTTGTCGACGGCCGGGCGGTCGTCGGATGCCGCGTACTCGCGCTTGGCCAGCTCGCGCACTCGCATCCGCAC
>JAOBWO010000067.1 GCA_025463415.1 Acidimicrobiales bacterium
ACCGACAACATGCCGTCGGGCAGCGCGCTGAAGCTCGGCGACGTGCTGACGATGCGCAACGGCAAGACGGTCGAGATCCACAACACCGACGCCGAGGGTCGGTTGATCCTCGCCGACGGCCTGTCGCTCGGCGCCGAGTCCAAGCCCGATGCGATGGTCGACATCTGCACGCTGACGGGTGCCGTGCTCAGCGCGCTCGGTGACCGCATGGCCGGCGTGCTCGGCAACAACCAGCCCTGGGTCGATCAGGTGCGCGCCGCGGGCAGCCGCACCGACGAGCCGACCTGGCAGCTGCCGTTGGCGAAGGAGTACCGCAAGCTGCTCGACAGCCACGTTGCCGACATGCGCAACATCGGTGGGCCGTTGGCGGGCACGATCACCGCGTCCTTGTTCCTCGACGAGTTCACCGCCAACGTGCCGTGGGCGCACATCGACATGGCGGGCACGATGAAGATGGACGGCGACGACGGCTGGCTCGCCAAGGGCGCCACCGGGTACGGCACCCGTCTGCTGATCGACCTCGTCACCAACTTCGCACCGCTCGAGTAGGCGACGGCCACAACGGAGCGGCTCGGCTCAGGCCGCGACGCACTGGCGCACGGCCTCCACGGCTTCGCGAGGGGGCACGCCGATCGAGAGCAGCTGTCGCTCCAGTTGGTGTGGCTCGTCGCCCAGGCGGATCATCGTCGAGGCAAGCTCGATCGCTCGCGCGAGGCACTGCTCGTTCGCTCGTCGCCGGGCCACCCAGTCCACGTGGGCGGCCTGCAGGTGCGGCGGCAGCTTGCGCAGCTGGCGCACCGCGAGCGGTGGGATCTGGCGGCGCACGGCGATGCCGCGTGGGCCTTCGTGGGCGACCCCGAACATGATGCAGCGGTTGAGCGCCTTGCCGAAGGGCGAGTGGACACCCGCTGAGAGGGACAGCCCGAGTGCGTTCGCGGTTTCGGCGAGATCCAACTCGTAGCCGTCGGGGTACGCGTCGAGCCCGGTGACCAGTCGGCGCAGGAGCCACGTCGAGGTCGGGCCGAGGATGCCCAACCAGAACAGTTCGACGTACGCGCTCCGCGCGTCGTAGCCGACGGCTTCGACGACCGGGTCGTGCCAGGGCATCACGATCAGGGTGGGAGCCAGGGGAGCAAGCAACATGGGGACCTCCGAGACAGAACGGGTTCACGGCGAAGGGAAGGTCGTGGTCGACACCATGGGTGCTTCGGCACAGGTCAACGCGGAAAACGGCTCCGCAGCGCGGCAGCGCCGGAAGCCACACCCACTGAGAGTGAAAAGATGGCCCACTTTCCTCCCGCGCGTGGTGGCCACGAGTCGTAAGGTTGCCGGATGGTTCTCCTCGCCGTGGCGTTGGCGGTGTTGTTCGTGGGGGCGGTCGCATTCGCGGTCGCGACTCTGCTGCGCCTGAAGCGTCAGCGGTTGCTCGTCGCCGAGGCCGAGCAGGCGGTGTCCACGCGGTCGCGCGAGCTGGCTGCCAAGGGCGTCGCGCTGGAGCGCGCCGAGCGGCTGCGGGCCGAGGCGGGCGAGCGGGCCGATGCAGCCGAGCAGGCCCACCGCCGCGCCGAGCTGGACAAGGTTCGCGCGGAGTACGAACGGTCGATGGCCGAACAGGACCGGATGAGGGCCGAGCACGCCCGCGCGGCAGCCGACGACGAACGGGCCAAGGCGCGTCGCGCCGCAGCCGTGGCCGAGGCATCGATCGAGGAGTCGCGCATCGCTGCCGAGCGGGCGATCAGCGACAGCGTCTCCTCCGACGAGCGCGCTGCGGCCGCGGAGCGGCGAGCCGCCGAAGCGTCGGCGATCGGGGTCGATCCCCACGTGCTCTGGGCGCTCGAACGCAGCCGCGTCGAGCGTCGCTGGAAGCTCGGTGTCTCGATGCACCCCGACGGCTCGCTCTTCGCCGATGCGCCGAACGCCCTCGTCGAAGCGCTCCAGGTCGAGCTGGATGTGATCCGGGAAGAGGTCGGCACCGTCGTGGCTCTCGTCGCCGAGTTGCCGCCGTCGGTCACTGCGGCTGGTTCGCTGCTCACCCTTCGGGCGACGCAGGAGCTGCTCGCGTCGGTGGTGCGTCGGGCGGACACGATCAAGCTCCGAGTGTTCGCCGAGGTGAACGACATCGTCGTGATCATCGAGGCACGTGACGAACGCGGCAGCCTCGTCGAGCCGCTGATGCTCGCCACGCCGCCGTCGCTCGGCCTGGAGGCGTCGCCCGGGGGCGTGCGGATCCTCGACGCCATCACCGACTGACGTGAGCGGCCCGCGCGCAGACGACAGTCACGACGCGCTCGTACGGGCCGCAGCGCTGCTCGCCGCCTCCGATCGCGTCGCAGT
Organism: Acidimicrobiales bacterium; assembly: GCA_025463415.1. Taxonomy (GTDB): domain Bacteria; phylum Actinomycetota; class Acidimicrobiia; order Acidimicrobiales; family Ilumatobacteraceae; genus WLMZ01. The sequence goes on from JAOBWO010000067.1 coordinate 2,335, forward strand.
GTTGACCGGCGCCGGCATCTCCACCGACTCCGGCATCCCAGACTTCCGCGGGCCCAACGGGCTGTGGACCAAGAACCCGGCGGCGGAGAAGTCGTCCACGTTGCAGCACTACCTGAGCGATCCCGATGCGCGGGTCTTCGCCTGGCAGAACCGGCTGGACAACTCAGTGCACACCCGAGAGCCGAACGCGGGGCACCTCGCACTCGTCGGTCTGGAACGATCAGGGCAGCTCAGCGCACTGGTCACGCAGAACGTCGACGGCCTCCACCGGCGCGCCGGCAGCGACCCGGCTCGGGTGATCGAGGTGCACGGGACGATGCACTGGACCCGCTGCTGGACGTGCGGCGATCGTCGCCCGATGGAGGAGGCGCTCGAACGCGTCAGCGCGGGGGAGGACGACCCCGACTGCCTCGTCTGTCGCTCGCATGGCCTTGCGGGGATCCTCAAGAGCGACACGATCAGCTTCGGGCAGAACCTCGACGAGGCGGTCATCGCGCGGGCCCTCGGCGCGGCGGACTCCTGTGACCTGCTCCTGGCAGTCGGCACGACGCTGCAGGTGTACCCCGTGGCCAGCATGGTGCCCCGGGCACGGCGCGCCGGCGCGTCGATCATCATCGTCAACGGGGAGCCGACGGCGCTCGACCACCAGGCCGACATCGTGATCCACGGTTCGATCAGCCCGACGCTCGCCGAGCTCGTCGGCGCCGCCGTGGCGGCGCGCCGCGATACCCGACCGTTTGGGTAGCCTTTCGGTTATGCCAACGTTCCGTGACCTGCTCGCCAAGGCCAAGGCCGAGATCACCGAGATCGACACCGCGACCGCAGAATCCCGCATCGCCGAGGCCAAGGCCGCCGGCACGCCGCTGACGGTGCTCGACGTCCGTGAACCCGACGAGTTCGACCAGGGCGCGCTGCCGGGCGTGGTGCACATCCCCCGTGGTCACCTCGAGGCCCAGATCGAGAACCGCATCGCCGACAAGTCGACGCCCGTCATCGCGTACTGCGCTGGCGGCGTGCGTTCGGCGTTCGCGGCCAGGACCTTGCAGGAGCTCGGCTACACCGACGTCGTGTCCATGGCCGGCGGGTTCGGGAAGTGGAAGGACGAAGGCCGCGACTGGAAGAAGCCCGTCGTGCTCACCGCTGAGCAGCGCGATCGCTACGGCCGCCACCTCCTCCTCCCCGAGGTCGGTACCGAAGGTCAGGCCAAGCTGCTCGCCAGCCGCGTGCTGATGCTGGGTGCCGGTGGCCTCGGCTCGCCGGCGGCGCTCTACCTCGCCGCGGCCGGCGTCGGCACGATCGGCATCGTCGACATGGACGAGGTCGATGCGTCGAACCTGCAACGCCAGATCCTGCACAACCTCGACCGCATCGGCGATCGCAAGGTGGACAGCGCGAAGAAGACGCTGACCCTGCTGAACCCCGATGTCGACGTCGTCACCTACGACACCCGGCTCGAGGCCAGCAACATTCTGGAGATCATCAAGGACTACGACGTCATCGTCGACGGCGCCGACAACTTCCCCAGCCGCTACCTGCTCAACGACGCGTCGGTGAAGCTCGGCATCCCCGTGGTGCACGGCAGCATCTTCCGGTTCGAGGGCATGGTCAGCGTGTTCGATCCAAAGAACGGCCCCACCTATCGCGACATGGTGCCCGAGGCCCCGCCGGCCGAGCTGGCCCCGAGCTGCGCCGAAGCCGGAGTGCTGGGCGTGCTGCCCGGCATTGTCGGCAGCATCCAGGCGCTCGAGGTGATCAAGCTGCTGTTGAACATCGGCGAAGGCCTCTCCGGCCGCATCCTCTCGATCGACACGACCGACATGAGCTTCCGCACGTTCAAGCTCAAGCCCGACCCGGCCAACTGGGTCACCTACGCGAACCGGGACCAGATCGAGGTCCGTGACCTCGATGGCCTCTGCGCTCCGTGGACCAGTCACTGACCTGATCTCGAGGCTCAGCGGGGGATGCGGCCCCTGCTCCGCTTGGTGACGACGAGGCCCGCGTCGCGAACGCGGTCGCCGTATTCGGCGACCTCGCCTGGGGTGAGGCCGGGGGCGAAGCCGAGCAGGGTGAGCGCCACAACGGGCTCGCCGTCTGCGCCGAACACGGGCGCGGCGATCATCGACACGTCGTACGTGGAACGCTCGTCGAGCGCGGTCAGCTGGTAGTCGCGCTGGTCCAGCTCGGCCAGCAACGCGTCGACGCTGCGGTGCGTCGCCGCGTCGACCGGCGCGTCGGCCAGGTGGTCGAGCGCTTCGCCGAGTCCTCGGCGGACATCCAGCTCGAGGGCGACGGAGTAGCCGCGGGAGCGAACGCCGGCGAGCACGGCATCGAGATCGTCGGGGCGCCGGGAACCGGCCCGCCACGCTCTGACCCGGTCGGTCGGCGACCACGCAACGAACACCGCGCCGAGCGGGGCGATGAGCGGGACCCGCTGGCCGACGTGCACGGCGATGCCACGGGCCCTGTGCGCGCCGGCGCGGGCGAGGAACACGATGTCGTCTCCCGCAGCCGCGGTGACCGACACCTCGAGCTCGAGCTCCACCGACAGATCACGTGCTGCGTCTCGGGCCAGGTCGATCGCCGGGTGCGCCTCCAGCGCAGCGCTGCCGAGCGCGACGACGGAGGCGCCGAGGGTGAACGTGCGCAGCCGAGGGTGGCGGTTGGCGTAGCCGGCATCGA
>JAOBWO010000085.1 GCA_025463415.1 Acidimicrobiales bacterium
CAATGGCTGCACAACCAGTCGGCACTGTCGTTGAAGGCGAAGCTGCTCTATCGCCCGAACACCGTCGTCACCTCCGTCCCCGTCATCGTCAAGTAGCGGTCCGTCCGGCTGCCGGTCTGCGGCAGCATCACGACCGCGGGGGCATCCGTATCGCGACGCGTTCCCTGCGGAATCTCCACTGTGACGAAACCCCTGCACTGAAACGGGAAGCGATGCTGCGGCGTGTCCTCGCCTACGGACGCCCTCGCGCGCCCGCCGATCTGACGTGACGAGCGCCATGCGAGCCGCGTCGACGATCCATGTCGGATTCACCGCCTCTCGACCGGTGAACCCGACAGGGTTCCGTCGCCGACCGCCAACCCAGCGCGATTCACCACACGTCGTGTGGTGAATCCGACCGGGTGCCGGCGCCATCGGCCAACCCAGGGCGACTGACCACACGTCGTGTGGTGAATCCGACAGGGTTCCGTCGCCATCCGCCAACCCAGGGCGACTGGCCACACGTCGTGTGGTGAACCCGACAGGGTTCCGTCGCCGACCGCCAACCCAGCGCGATTCGCCACGCGTCGTGTGGCAAGTCGACCAGGAGTTTCGTCACGTGGAGATTCACGAAGGGGCCACCGGCGGCGGAGGCCGAGGGCGGCGGAGGCTGGCGGCGGCCCTGCAGGCGTTCGCCGCCGCAGCACCGCCCCCGTTTCAGTGCATCGGTTCGTTTCCCTCAACGGCCGGTTTCCCTCAACGGCCGAATCCCTCGACCGCCGAGGCGGCCGGCGCCGGTCAGCCGCCGGTCGCGGAGCAGCTGTAGGCCGCGCTGATCGCGTCGATGTCGCCGTTGAAGTTGTACGGATTGATGGCGGCGTAGCAGTCGGGGTGGGCGAACTCGCTGCTGGAGACGCTCAGGTCGACGCCGGCATCAGCCGCGGCCTTGATGATGCAGTCCGTGGCGGGATCCACTGTCGCGTGGAACTTCTCAGCGGAGTCGCTGTAGAGGTCGTTGCCGGCGTAGTAGTCGAACAAGCCGCACTCGGGGAAGAGGAATGGCGCCGGGACGTCGGCGGCGGTGTAGTCACCCTTGTCGATGCCTGCATGCAGACACGTCGCCGCGTCGGCCGTGGCGTCACCGCTGTACACGCAATCGAACCAATAGCTGCTGTCGTCGGTGCCGCTCGTCGTGCCGTCGGTGGCGGTGCCATCCGTGGCGGTGTCCGTCGTGACCGTGTCCGTCGTGTACGGGTCCTCGGTCGTGTATGTCTCGTCGGTTGGATACGTCGTGCCGTAGGTGTCGTCGGTCGTGGAGGTGCCGTCTCCGGTGCTGCCGGTGAAGATGCCGTCGAAGATGCTCGTGAGCGCGTCGCCACCGTCGTTGATCAACGTGTCGATCTCGTCCCGGTCGAGCGCACGGAGCACTGACAGCACGAACGTCTCGGAGGTACCGATCGGGCTGACGAACCACTTGCCGTCGACCTTGTTGACCACCACACCATGCATCGAGAAGTCGCTGAACGCGCTGCGCACGTCCTCGACGAACTTCTTCAACTCGGGAGTCGAGGACGTCCCGAGGTCGTTCAGGTAACCGTCGAGGCTCTCGTCGGTGCTCGCATCGCCGGCACAGCTGTCGAAATCGGTGGCATCGACGGAGCCCTTGACGCACCCGTCCTGCAAGGAGAACTCGGCATCGTGGCCGGTTGCCGAGGCGGTCACCTTGAGTCGTGAGATCGCGACCTGTCGGGTGTCGCCGCTGCCCGACACGGTGTACTCGGCGTTCGAGACCTTGACCGCGACATCGTTGTCGTCGAGCATGCTCTGCGCCGAGTCCGTGAACAGCGGGGCGTAGCGCTGCAGTGCTTCGGCCTCGTTCGGGTTCAGCGAGGCGATGATGCCCTCGAGATCGAAGTCGGCACCTGCCTTGATCAGATCATCGAGGGCTCCGTCGGGAGACGACGCACCAGCCGGAGTGATCCCCTTCTCCGGGATGTCCTGATCGCCGCGGGCGTGCTCTGCGGCCGTGTAGAAGAGGCTGAGGTACCAGCGCCCATCCTTCTTGACCGCTGCGAAGGTGGTGTTCAGGTCGGCGTCCTTCGGGCTCGGATCAACCTCGGGCCGATCTCCACCGAACACCCGGTCGACGAGCAGCTTGCCGATCGGCAGGTCCTTGCCGTTGATCGTCACGGTGGCGGATGCGTCCACCGTGACGTCGGCGATGTCGCTGACGTTGGTCTCGTCGACGCTCACCGCGGGGTTGCTGATCGAGATGTCGAAGCCGGGCACCTTGTTCAGGTCGACGGAGGTGTCGACGACCTGCAGCCTGGTCAGCTCTTTGGAGAGATCGAGGAGCGGTTGGCGCAAGGTCTCGCGCTCGCCCGGGAGGAGCAGGTCGACGACGCCGAGCAGATCCTCGCCGTCGAGCGAGCTGACCAGCTTGGTGCCGACCTCCTTCGGGCTGGATGCTCCGCCGCTGGACCCGTTGCTGCTGATCTGGCTGATGGCGAACGTGCCGGCGCCGACGAGCGCGACCACGCCCACGAGCGCTCCGAGCATCTTGCCCCTGCTGCGCTTCGGATCCGGCGTTGGGCCGGCCGTGAGCGGCGTCGCACCCGGCGCACCGAGGTACTCCGGCGGGGAGGCCGGCTGACCGGCATAGACCGGTTGGCTGGGCGGCAGGAAACCACCTGCCGGCGCGCCGGGCGCCGGGAAACCGGGGGGTGTCGGGGCGCCCTCGCCGGCGCCGCTGTTCCAATCGCTCATCATTCCCTCTCGCACCACGGTTGTGGCCAATCTAGTTCGCGCACCTCGGCGACCCGGACCCCGAAGAGATCGCGTCCGTCCACCGGCAATAAGGTCCGCCCCATGCACGTACTCGTTACAGGTTCCAGTGGATTGGTCGGCGGCGCGTTGGTCAAGCGACTCAGCGCACAGGGTCACCAGGTCACCCGCCTGGTCCGGCGCACTCCTCGGCCTGGCGAGGCGCGCTGGAACCCCGACGACGGAACGATCGAGACGAACGCCCTGCACCAGGTCGATGCCGTCGTGCACCTCGCCGGGGCGGGCATCGGCGATCACCGTTGGACCGACGAGTACAAGCGCACCCTGGTCGAGAGCCGACAGCGCGGCACGGACCTGATCGCGCGCACCATCGCCGCTCTCGATCACCGGCCGAGCGTGCTGCTGTCGGCATCGGCGATCGGCATCTACGGGGACCGGGGCGATGTCGAGGTCGACGAGACGAGCGAACCCGGCACGGGCTTCCTCGCCGAGCTGTGCGTCGGCTGGGAGGCCGCGACTGCGCCAGCCGCCGACGCCGGCATCCGGGTGGCTCACCTCCGCACGGGCATCGTGCTGGCCAGCAACGGCGGGGCCCTGAAGAAGCAGCTGCCGCTGTTCAAGCTCGGTGTCGGCGGCAGGATCGGGTCGGGACGCGCGTGGCAGAGCTGGATCACGCTCGACGACGAGGTCAGCGCGATCTCCCACCTGCTCGCCGGCGAGATGTCCGGACCGGTGAACCTCACCTCGCCGAACCCGGTGACCCAGGCCGACTTCGCCGACGCGCTCGGCAAGGCACTGCACAGGCCGACCTTCCTGCCGATCCCCGCGTTCGGGCCGAAGCTGCTGCTCGGTGGTGAGCTGGTCGACAACCTGCTGCTGTCCGGTCAGCGGGTGCTGCCGGCCGCTTTGCTCGGCGACGGGTTCGCCTTCGCCCATCCGACGCTGCCGGCCGCCCTGGCGAGCATCCTCGGCGGGTGACCTGAGGTCGCGGGGCACGCAGTCCACGGCTGGGGAGTTGCGAGCGCAACCGTTGCCCGCGCAACCGATATCGTCGCTGGTGTGGCGCAGTGGCTGAACGACGACGAGATGGGCGCCTGGCGCGCGTTCGTCGAAGTCAACGCTCACCTCATGGCGGCGCTGGAGGCAGACCTCGCCCCACATCGGCTCACCCTCGGTGACTACGAAGTGCTCGTGCACCTGTCCGAGGCCGACGAGCGCCAACTGCGGATGTGTGACCTCGCGCTGCGCCTCGGCCTCTCCCCCAGTGGATTGACCCGCCGTCTGGATGGTCTCGTGAAATCGGGCCATGTCGAACGGCGGCCGTCGACCGCCGATCGACGGGTGATGCTGGCGACGTTGACCGATCAGGGGCTCGCCGCCATGCGAGATGCTGCCGACGATCACGTTGCCAGCGTCCGTCGCCACCTGATCGATCGGCTGGACGCCGCTCAGATCGACGCGCTCCGCGAGATCTTCACGAGCGTCGGCGACGGCCTGGGGCGCACGCTGACGATCGCGTAGCCTGAGCGCCGTGCCCGACGCGACCTCCACCACGATCCAGCTCCCGCCGGGTTTCACGGCCCACGTCGCGAACATCGGCATCAAGGACACCACGGATGACTTCGTGGTGGTCGCCGCCGATCACGTCTGCGCCGCGGCGGGCGTCTTCACCCGCAGCCGGTTCGCAGGACCGAGCGTGGTCGTCAGCCGCGAGCACATCGACGACCTCAACGCACGCGCCGTCGTGGTCATCTCCAAGAACGCGAACGTGGCCACCGGCGCCACCGGGCTCCACAATGCTCGAGAGGTCGTCGGCGGTGTCGCCCGAGCGCTCGGCTGCCACCCGGAGGAGGTCTTGATCGCCTCGACCGGCGTGATCGGGCGCCAGTACCCGATGGACAGTGTGCGCGCCGGCCTGGCCGCGCTGACGTGGCCCTTCCCCACAGGCGACACGGCCGTCACCGTCCACGGCGTGGCCACGGGCATCATGACCACGGACACGGTCGCCAAGTTCGCCTCCGCCAAGATCGCCGGCAGCGACGCCGTGGTCGTCGGGGTCGCCAAGGGCGTCGGCATGATCGAGCCCGACATGGCGACGCTGATCACGCTGATGTTCACCGATGCCGAGGTTCCCGCAGCGGCCCTCGACATCATCTTCCGCAGCGTCATCGACCGCACGTTCAACTGCGTGTCGATCGACACCGACACCTCCACCAGCGACACCGCGATCGTGCTCGCTAGCGGGGCCGCCGGGCCGGTCGATCACACCGCGTTCGTCGCGGCGCTGTTCGAGGTCGCACTCTCGTTGACCAAACAGGTCGCTCGCGACGGGGAGGGCGCTGAGAAGCTGATCGAGGTCCTCGTCGACGGCGCGCGTGACGACGACCAGGCGAAGCGGGTGGCGAAGGCGATCGTCAACTCCCCGCTCGTCAAGACCGCAGTCCACGGTGCCGATCCGAACTGGGGCAGGGTCGCGATGGCGATCGGCAAGTGCAGCGACGACGTGGACATCGACCAAGACGACGTCGTCATCCGCTTCGGTCCGTACGAGGCGTACCCGAAGCAGGTCGACGCCGCCGGGCTCGAGGCGCTGGCCGAGTACCTGCGCGGCAACGAGATCCAGATCCACGTCAGCCTCGGCATCGACGACGGCGCCGCCACGGTCTGGGGATGCGACCTCACCGACGGCTACATCCGGATCAACGCCGACTACACGACGTAATCAATTGTCTCCCGACGCACCTCCGGCCGCAGGCGGCCTTTGGTGCTGCTCGAGATCGCGGCTGGTCCGTCGGAGAAGTCCTCCCTCCGGACTTCTCCCCGTAGGGTCACGGACATGAGAGCAACGTGGAAGGGCGAGACGCTCGCCGAGAGCAACGAGACCGTCGTCGTCGAGGGCAACCACTACTTTCCCGAGTCAGACGTGAACTGGATGCTGTTCACGGAGTCGTCGAGGACCTCGGTGTGCCCGTGGAAGGGCACGGCCAGCTACTACAGCGTCACGGTCGACGGCGCGCAGAACGCCGACGCTGCCTGGGTCTACCCCGAGCCGAAGGATGCCGCGAAGGAGATCGCCGGACACGTCGCGTTCTGGAAGGGCGTCGAAGTCACGCCGAGCTGATCGGCCCAGCTGATCACACGCCGGCCCGTCGTGCGAAGATCCACGCACCGTGCACTCCGGCGTGGTCGGTGTGCTCGATCCACATCTGCTGGAACCCGTGCATGACGAGCATCGCGAAGACACGCCCGAGGTCGTAGTCGTACATGCTCATCTGACCGGGACCCGTGCTGGGGACCGTGCTGTACACCTGCATGTCCGCGCCGTCGTAGCGAGCGAGCTCGACGTCGCGCAGAAGCTCGAACATGTGGCGCGCGTCGCGATGAGTCGTCAGCTGGACAGAGAAGACGCCGCCAGGACGGATCGATCCGAGCAGCGCCGCGAGCAACCCGTAGCCGCGCTCCGGGGGGATGTGCTGCACCACTATCAGCGAGTTCACCCAATCCACGCCTTCGCTGGGGATCGCCTCGGAGAACGACACGTTCGCAATGCCGAAGCTCTCGGCCTTTCGCGCTGCGATCTCCCGCATCGCCGGCGCGACATCGACGCCCACGACCCGCTCCGAGACGCCCGCCATCGCGAAGGTGAGGCGCCCGACTCCGCACCCGAAGTCGACAGCCAGCTCGGGCGCGAAGTCCGGAGCGAGATGACCCCGGATCGTGTTGACGACGTGGGTGATGTCGCCTTGGCCGGACACGAAGAACCGTTCCTCAGCCTCTGCGTCGAGGTTGTCGGACAGGTACTCGGCGTTCGCGAGGACCCCGAAGTACGGCTCGGTCTCGGCGATCCTGGCCCAATCGGCATCCGTGTCACGACTCATCGATCACCCTTCTCACAATTGACGAGCAAACCTAGCGGTGTCTGCGCGCACCCGATCTCCGCGGGAGCTCAGAACAACGTCGGCGGCGACTCCGGCTCGTGCTCGGCCGCCGCGACGTCGAACGGACCCTTGCTGGCCGCGACAGCGAGCTGGTCGACGAGGTCGTTCATCCGGTTGCCGCTGTGGCCCTTGACCCACTGGAAGGTGTGGATCTTGGGGTCGTAGATCGCCACCATCGGCTTCCACAGGTCCTGGTTGGCAACCGGTTGCCTCTGGCTGTTGCGCCAGCCGTTGCGCTGCCAGTTGAGGTACCACTTCTTGTTGAAGCAATTGACCACGTAGGTGCTGTCGGACACGATCGTCAGCTCACCGACCAGCGAGCGCATTGCTTCGTAGGCGGCGCGGATCTCCATCCGCTGGTTCGTCGACTGGCGTTCGCCGCCCGAACCGCTCGGTGCGCCCTCCGGGGCGACCGCCCACGCCCAACCCCCGGGTCCGGGGTTTCCAACACAGGCTCCATCGGTGTACACGGTGATCACGGGGGTCGATCCTGGCACGCTTCGAGCACTACTCCTCGGTAACCCTGACAGACTGACGGCATGATCTTTGACGGCTTCGTCAACCAACTTCCCGACACCGACCCGACCGAGACCAAGGAGTGGCTGGACAGCCTGGATGCCGTCGTCGACGTGCACGGCAAGACCCGGGCCCGGTTCCTGCTCAGCAAGTTGCTCGAGCGTGCTCGCGACAGCCAGGTCAGCTTCCCGGCCACGGTCAGCACGCCGTACGTCAACACCATTCCGCGCGAGCAGGAGCCCTGGTTCCCGGGCGACAGCTACCTCGAGCAGCGGGTCCGTGCGTACATCCGCTGGAACGCGGCGATGATGGTCGTCAAGGCGAACAAGCACGCTGAGGGCATCGGCGGCCACCTCTCCACCTTCGCCAGCAGCGCGTCGCTGTACGAGACCGGGTTCAACCACTTCTTCCGCGGCAAGGACGATGGCAACGCCGGCGACCACGTCTACTTCCAGGGTCACGCAGCGCCCGGCATCTACGCCCGCGCGTTCCTCGAAGGTCGTCTCACCGAGGACGACCTCGACCACTTCCGCCGTGAGATCGGCCGCAACGGTCAGGGCCTCAGCAGCTACCCGCACCCGCGGTTGATGCCGGAGTTCTGGGAGTTCCCCACGGTCAGCATGGGCCTCGGGCCGCTCACCGCGCTGTACCAGGCCCGCTTCAACCGCTACCTGCACAACCGTCGACTCGACGACACCAGCCAGAGCCGGGTGTGGGCGTTCCTCGGCGACGGGGAGTGCGACGAGCCGGAGACGCTCGGCAGCATCTCCCTCGCCAGCCGTGAGCGTCTCGACAACCTGATCTTCGTCGTCAACTGCAACCTGCAGCGTCTCGACGGCCCGGTGCGTGGCAACGGCAAGGTCATCCAGGAGCTGGAGGCCACGTTCCGCGGCGCTGGCTGGAACGTGATCAAGGTGATCTGGGGCAGCAAGTGGGACGACCTCCTGGCCAAGGACAAGGACGGCGCGCTGCTCAACCAGATGAACACCACGGTCGACGGCCAGTTCCAGCGGTACTCGGTCGAGGACGGCAACTACATCCGCGAGCACTTCTTCGGCCCCGATCCGCGGCTGCGTGCGATGGTGTCGGACCTCAGCGACGACGACCTGCGCAACCTGCCACGCGGTGGGCACGACTACCGCAAGCTCTACGCGGCGTACAAGGCAGCGATGGACAACCTCGGCAGCGGCGCGCCCACGGTCATCCTGTGCAAGACGATCAAGGGCTGGACGCTCGGGCCCGCGGTCGAAGGACGCAACGCGACCCACCAGATCAAGAAGCTCACCACCGATCAGCTGATGACGCTGCGCGACCGCCTGTTCCTCACCGACGAGATCCCCGACAGCGCGTTCGACAACGACGCGATGCCGTACTACAGGCCGCCGGCGGACAGCATCGAGTACCAGTACATGATGGAGCGTCGCCGTGGCCTCGGCGGCAGCCTGCCGAAGCGCACCACACGTGTCCGCCGCGCGATCGAGATGCCGAATCCCGCCGTGTTCGACGAGCTCAACGCGGGCTCGGGTACTCAGTCGGTCAGCACGACAATGGGCTTCACCCGGTTGCTCCGCGGTCTCGCCCGTGATCCAAAGTTCGGTGAGCGAGTCGTCCCGATCATCCCCGACGAAGCGCGCACGTTCGGCATGGACGCCCTGTTCCGCGAGCTGAAGATCTACGCATCGCAAGGCCAGAAGTACGAGCCCGTCGACCACGATCTGCTCCTGTCCTACGCCGAGTCGAGCGAGGGGCAGATCCTCGAAGAGGGCATCACCGAAGCCGGTGCGCTGTCGAGCTTCATCGCGGCGGGCACCGCGTACGCCACCCGTGGCGTGCCGATGGTGCCGTTCTACACGTTCTATTCGATGTTCGGGTTCCAGCGCGTCGGCGACCTCATCTGGCAGGCAGCAGATGCACGCACCAAGGGCTTCCTCCTCGGTGCCACGGCCGGGCGCACGACGTTGCTCGGCGAAGGCCTCCAACACCAGGACGGCCAGAGCCTGCTGCTGGCCAGTGCCGTCCCGGCCTGCCAGGCCTTCGACCCGGCGTTCGCCTACGAGATCGCCGCGATCATCAAGCACGGCCTGAACCGCATGTACGGACCGGCGGGCGAGGACGTCTTCTACTACCTCACCCTCTACAACGAGAACTACGTGATGCCGGCGATCCCGGCTCGCGACGGCATCGGCGCGGAGATCGTGCGCGGCCTGTACCTGTGGGAGAACGCGCCAGAGACAGCCGTTCGGGCGACGCTGTTGTTCTCGGGTTCCGCGCACTCGGCGGTGCGCGCAGCCGCAGCAGATCTGCTGACCCACTACGGCATCGGATGCGAGCTGTGGTCGGCCACGTCGTACAAG
>JAOBWO010000125.1 GCA_025463415.1 Acidimicrobiales bacterium
CGAACCCCGGCCAGCTGATCGGGGCGCAATGGCGCGATCGCAGCGTCAGCAACGCCGACATCACCTCGAGTGGAGTCCCCCAGGACCTGACCTTTCGCCTGTTCACCGAGGCGGACGTGAACTGGGAGGCCATCGGTGCACTGGTCCAACAGGCTCCGGGACTGCTCGGGCTTGCCGACGGCCAGGTGACGCAGGTGCAGGTGCAGCGGATCGGCACCGGCAACCCGCCCCCGGTGGTGATCGACCTGTACGTCGACGGGCCCTCCGGCAAGGGGTTCGTCGAGGCATCGGCATCCGGCGAGGTGCAGTCGACCAACCCCGGCTGATCCGGGCCCGGCGAGTGGGCCATGATGGCGGAGTGATGCCGAATGGCGAGCCGGGCGTGGGGCGCGCGGCCGATGACGTGACCGCGTGGTGCGATGCCACCGCGCCTGCCGTGTTCGGGTGGCTGTGCCGGCTGGTGGGCGGTCAGGTGGCGGCTGACCTGTTGCCCGACGTGTTCGGCGCAGCAGCACCAGCGGCGCCGGTGGAGCTGGATGCGCTGCTGGCGATCGCGTTCCGACTCGCCGCACCCTCGGCCGACGACCCGAGCCGAGCGGCCGATGCTGATGGCCCGTCGCCGACGCCGCCGACCGTGCTCACGACGCCGACGCAGCTGACGGCGCTCGACCGCGCCCTGCTGGAGTTGCACAGCGTGCAGGGCCGGCCGGCTGAGGCGGTCGGGTCGATCGTCAACCGACCGGCCTCCGAGATCGGCGGGCTCGCATCCGACGCCGAGCAGCGAGCCGGTGATGTGTACCCGGACTCGACGTTCGCCGAGATCGGGCGGTCACGCGAGGCGTGGCTCGACGATCAGACCCGAGCCCGCTGCCGAGAGGCGATCACCGGCAGCCCCTCCTCCGATGCGGCGGATCGTGATCGGCGCGCCGGCGGCAGGGCGACACGCACCGCACGGTCGGCGCAGGGTCCGATGTCGGCTCGCGCTCGCGGCGTCGCCGTGGTGGCCGTCGTGGCCGCGCTGTCGCTGGGTCTGTACTGGCTGCACTCCGGCACGGAGCCGTCCACGCACGACAGCGCGACTCCCAGCACGCCTGTATCGGGACCGACCGAGGCGCCGGGCTTCGCGCTCGGCACGTTGCCGGCCGGCTTCGTCGCCGCGGGCAGCGTGCGCATCGAGGCCGCGCTGCTCAGCGGTGGGTCGGCACCTGGCCAGCTGCAGCTGTGGGCCACTCCGGACGCGGAGCGCACGACCGGTCGCTGGTTCGCCGTCGTCACGGCGCGCTGCGCGCCGATCGACACGTCGATCACGGTGGCGGTCGGTGCGGCTGCGCGCGTGAGCGTCAACGGGGTGAGCGGAGTGATCACCGTGGGCGCCGACGGGGTACGCACCCTGCGCGCCCAGAGCGGCACCAACGAGCTGACCAGCCGCACCCTCGTCGTCGAAGCCTTCGGGTACACGAACGATCAGCTCGTCGCGGTCGCGTCGACGGTGCTGCTCGGCAACCGGGTCAAGGATCCGAGCGAGCTCGCCACGCCGAGCTGCGCGACGGATCAGCCCGACGTGGTCACCGAGTTCGACGCATCTTTCGGTGCGGTGAAGCGGGGGATGAAGCGGCTGCTGGCGTTGCCCTGGTACGGCTCGACAACCCTCGAGCCGGACACCGACGGGCACGTCGAGCGGATCGTCGAGTACCGGTCGGCGTCGTCCAACGTACCCGTCCGGGTCACGACACGGACGGCCGACGACCACCACGCGACGCTCGTCCGCTTCCTCCTGCCGGCATCAGGCGACCCGCAGGCGCCGACGACGCCGACACGGTCCGCCGCGCTGGCCGGACGGGACGTGACGGTGTCCGCCGCGATCGACGCGGCCGGAGCGGTGATCGGGAACGCGGTCGAGTTCGTCGACGGCAACCGCATCGTCGACATCAGCGCACCCGGACGCCTCGCCGACCTCGGTTCGATCCTCGCCACGGCACGGCTGGCCACCGAGCCCGAGTGGGATGCGCTGCGCGTGCTTGGAACCGACGCGAACCCGCCGATCGACCCGAGCTCGCGTCCGCTGCCGTTGGCACCGCCCCTCTCGGTGGCCCAGCTGGTCGATGTCGGCTCGTCCACGACGGCCAGCGGGATGACGTGGGAGCTGCTCGTCGGCACGGACCCCGACGTGCTGCAGTTCGAGCTGCCGGCGCTCGGCGCGGTCTACCAGGAGCCGTTCACGCTGGGCAGCGGGCCGGCCGTGCACGCCTTCTACACGGTCGATTCGACGATCATCGTCGCCTCCCTGGTCCCCCCGGCGCCGGGTCTGTCGGTGCGCGTCACCGTGGCCGGGGTTCCCGGGCAGCCGGCACCGCTGCGTGCGGGGAAGGGAGATGTGCAGTTCGCGATCGTGGCCTTCGACGACGTCGGCCCGATCACCGTCGACCTCGTCAACCCCGATGGGTCCGTCGTGCTGCCGCTGTCAGCGATCGGCTGAACGGGACCACAGCGCCGCCGCGACGAGCTCTGCCACGAGCGTCTCGGTCAGCAGTGCGATCACGGGGTCGTCGTCGCCGGAGTAGCGCACCGACCGCGCTGCACCCGCGCGGTCGCCACCGACGGCGACGAACGTCGACCCGCGCCGCGTCAGCCACTCGACGGCCTGGTCGTCCCAACGCGACCCCGTGAAGACGAGGGCGCGGTAGTCGAGGGTCGTCGTCAGGTACACGTCGACGTGGCTCCAATCGCCGGTCTCGCAGCCGACGGCGGCGCGGCGTGGTCCCTCGCGGAACATGAGCGCGGACTGCATCGCTGACGACTGCCGCTCCAGCGGCGCGAGCATCCAGGTGCCATCGGGCCCGGCCAGGAGATCGATGGTGGGCTGCAGCCAGTCGTCGCGTCCGTCGAGCAGCGCCTGGCCGGCCGCCGCGGCGCGATGAACCGTGCCGGCGAGCTCGCCGTCGTCGCCGAGCAGCGCTCGCTCGAGTGCCAGCAGCGCAACGAGGGTGTGGACGTAGCTCCGACAGGCGACGCCGCCGACCTCCGGCTCGGCGAGCATCTCGATCACCGCCGTCGCGTTCGACGTGATCGACGACCCGGCGACGTTGGTGAGCGCGATGCGCCGGGCGGCGGCAGATGACGCGAACAGCCGGTTGGTCTCGATCGACGTTCCGCCGGCGGAGATGCCGACGACGAGGTCGTGTTCGCCACCGGGGAACGTGGCCTCGGCCGATCCGCTCTCGGCAACAGCGATGACGCCGCCGGTGCGGAGCCGCCGGGCCACGACCTGCGCGGCGTACAGCGACGAGCCCATGCCCATCATGGTGATGGTGGCCGGACCGGGGTCCACCGGCCAGGCGAACGCTCCCGCAGTGATCGAATCCGCGAGACGGTGGAGGACCTCCGGTTTGCGCTCGAGATCAGCCAGGAAGAGGTCCGGGTTCACGGGTCGACCAGCGGGAACAACGATTGCATCGCAGCGTCCGGGACGTAGAGCCAGCGCGGCAATGACCGTGCGGCGAAGACGAGCTCGTGCAGCTCTTGGATCACACGCAACGCAATCAGCAGGACACCGTCGTCGGCGCGCGCGGCGCGCACCGTTCGGTACCCGCGTTCGACGCGCTCGAGGGCGTCGGCGATGAACCGATCGACTTCCGCGACGAGCTCGGGCCGTCGTCTGGCGACGATGCGCCCGACGTGGTCGACCGACTGCATGAGCGCAGCCAGGTCGACCATGGCCGAGCGCCGACGATGGGGTTCGGCGTGCGACGCGATCGGGTCACCGTCGAAGTCGTTGACGACCAAGGCGGTGTCGGATCGCAGCATCTGACCGACGTGGAGATCCCCGTGGATGTGTTGGACCGGGACCGTGCCGACGGATCCGAGCACGTCGATCGCGGCGCGGATCTGTGCGGCGCGAGCGGCAAGCCGGCGGCCCTCGGCGCCCGTCGTGCACGCGAGCGCTTCGTCCAGCAGCGCGATGCCGAGGTCGTGCTCATGGTCGACAGTGTTCAGGCCGGTCGGTTCGGAGATCACGTCGGTCGGGGTCGCGAATGCCTCGTGCAGACGTGCCGCGAGCGCGCCCACGGTCTCGGCAGATCCGAGCGGCAGCTCCATGCATCCGCCGTCGAGCCCAGTTGTCAGCTCGTCGACGAACCAGTCCCAGCCGTCGAGCGCATCCGGGACGAACGCAGTCACCATCGCTTGCACCGAGGCCTCGGTCCGGGTGTCGTCGACGAACGGTCCGTAGAAGGTCGGCATCTCGGTGAACCCCGCCGCCGCGAGGTGTCGCAACATCGTCACGGTGCTGGAGGGTTGGGCCACCGGCGGGTGCAGCCACTTGACGACGACCGCTTCGCCGACGATCACGCTGACGTTGCTCTGGTCGACCGTGATCGGCCGTTCCGTCGCATCGGCGAGGACGATTCCGGGCGCGACCCGACGCGCGGCCTCGATCGATCGTCCCGCGACCAGCTCCGCGCGGGGCGCTGCAGTCATGCCGGGCGGAAGCCCTCGCGGGCGACGGGTTCGGCGTGCTTGATCATCACGTGGTGGGCGACGCTGAAGTCGTCGATCGAGTCGTGGCCCATGTCCTTGCCGAACCCGGATGCACCACGGCCGCCGTGGGGCATCTCACTGGCGATCGGCAGGTGGTCGTTGATCCACGTCACGCCGACCTTCAGCCGATGCGCGACACGCAGGGCGCGGTCGACCTGTGGCGTCCACACCGACGACGCCAGCCCGTACTGCGTGTCGTTGGCCAGCGCCACAGCTTCGTCCTCGGTGTCGAACGGGAGCACGGCCAGCACGGGCCCGAACACCTCGTCGCGAACGATCTCGCTCGACTGCTCCACACCGGTGATCAGGGTCGGCGGGTAGAACCAGCCCGCTCGGTCGGGGACCGTCCCGCCGCACGCCACGGTCGCGCCGGCCGCTCGGGCGCGCTCGACGAAGCCGTGCACCCGGTCGCGGTGCGCCGACGTGATCAGTGGACCGATGCTGGCGCCGTCGTAGGGCCCGCCGAGCGTGACGCCGCGCATCGTCTCGGCCAGCGCCGCCACGACGGTGTCGTGCGCCGATCGCTCGACGTAGACGCGAGTGGCTGCCGTGCAGTCCTGACCGCTGCTGTAGCTGGCGGCGAGCGCAGCTGCCTGCCCGACGGCCACTGGATCGGCGTCGGCGAACACGATCAAGGGTGCCTTGCCGCCGAGCTCGAGGTGCAGGCGTGCGGGCTTGCCTGCGGCCAGCGTCATGATCCGCCGGCCGGTGCTGCTCGATCCG
>JAOBWO010000148.1 GCA_025463415.1 Acidimicrobiales bacterium
CGGCGATCCACGTCTCCTGGACGACTTCCTCGGCGACGGCGTTCGAGGGCACGAACGACGACGCCAACCGGATCAGGCTCGCCTGGTGCAGGGTCACGAGCTCGCGGAACGCTCCAGAATCTCCCTTGCGGAGGCGCTCGACGAGGCTCGACTCATCCGGCGGCAGCGGCTGTCGAGGAGGGGTCGGGGAGGGAACGGACATCGCTCAAGACGGTACAACCCCCGGGCGGCACCCCGAGGGCAATGACGTCTTCACCCTCTACGCCGATGGCGCGGCGCCTCTGCGACGAGTGGCCAACAGCACAGCGCCCCCGATGACGACGACCGCGCCGATCCCAATGCCGATGATCACACCCGTGTTGCTCGAACCGTCTCCGCTGGTGGTCGCGACGCTGCTCGGGCTGGCGGCGTCGTCTGCGGCCGGCGCCAGCTGCGCGGACGTGGGCGGTCCGTCGGTGACGAGCACCGCAGGCGCGGGAAGTTCGGGCTCTGGCGCGCCGTCCGCGGCGATCTCGATCCACGCCGTCGCGCCGACAGCGCAGGTCTGCACGACCGGGAAGTAGATCGTCCCCGGAGTGGCCGGCGCGGTGAACGTGATCGAGAACTCGTCCGGTGTGCTGGCATCGAGGTTCCCGCCCGTGAAGCTGACCGTGCCATTTGCAGCGCCGGTCGTCCAGCCGGCCTTGTCGACGGCCTTCGCATCGGTGACGTCGGCGGGCACCTTGAACTCGAGCTGGGTCGTGTTCGAACCGTTGCAGCCGTGCTCGACGGCGAAGCTGACCGTCGCGCTCGCGCCCGCCTGGACGGCGGGCGGGTCGGGCTCGATGTGCGCCGAGGCAATGGCGGCGCCGAGCAGCAGCGCCGCTCCACTCGCGGTCAGTGCGGCGCCTGCGGATCTGCGGAACATGCGCGTGGTGCGGGTCTCTCTCGTGACAGTCACGTCACGCGGGTCGCTCCGTGCCTCGCGGAAGTTCCCGAAGATCGATCATCCTCGGCAGACCAGCAGCCCGAGGCCGAGCACGAAGAGGCCGCCACCGTAGATCCGTTCCAGGCGAGCAGCGTTCATGCGCAGTGCGCTGCGGGCACCCACGCTCGACAGCGGGATCGAGGCCGCGCCGAACACGATCGCGATCCGCCAGTCGATGTGCCCCAACGCGGCGTGCACAATCGTCCCCGGCACCGCCAGCAGCGCCGCAACCGCCAACGAACAGGCGAGCGCGTTCTTGATCGGCAGGGTGAGCACGGCGAGGTAGAGCGGTACGAGCAGGAACCCGCCCGAGTTGGCCAGGAGGCCGGCCAGGAACCCCACCGTGATCGCCACGGCCGCCAGCGCGCCCGCCGACGGCTGCACGATGCGTCCCGCCGACGAATCCCGAGGCGACGAATCCGTGACAACGGCTGGGGATGCGGCGGTCAGGGTCGCCGTGCCGCCGGAGGGCCTCGGCACCCGGCTGACCGGCTCGGGGGTGGTCGATGGTGTCGCCACAGCGGCCGACGACGTGCGTTGCCGGTGGACCAGAACCCGGAGCCCGAGGCACGCGACGATGCCGTCGGTGATGGTGACCAGGATGTCCCCATCGACCCAGCGGGTGACGATCGCGCCGAGGACGGTGCAGGGTACGCCGAAGGCCACGCTCCACGTGATGATCCGCCGATCGGCGAAGCCCTCGCGCTGATATCGCCGGAACGCGACGAGCGTGCCCGGGATCGTTGCCGGCAGTGGCGAGGCGACGGCGAGGATCGGTGGCACGCCGATGAGGGCGAGCAACGGGGTGGCGATCGCGGAGCCGCCCTTGCCGAACAGGCCGCCGAGGTAGCCGACGCCGGCACCGATGAGGGCGATCAGGATCCAGCGCACGATCTCATCGGACCATGCATCTTCACTGCTGTCCAAGACAAGATATCTTTCAGTTCGATAGGTCACACCTATGGGTAGGATCGGCGCATGGAACTGCAGCAGCTCCGATACACGCTTGCCGTGGTCGACACCGGCACGTTCACCGCCGCCGCGGAGCAATGCCTCGTCGCCCAGCCGTCACTGTCGCAGTCGATCCGCAACCTCGAGCGCGAGCTCGGGGTGGAGCTGTTCCACCGGATCGGGCGCCGCGTGGTCCTGACCGCCTCGGGCTCGGCGTTCGCAGACGCGGCACGGTTGGCGCTGCGCGCCGTGGACAACGTTCGCATCGAAGTCGACGCGGTGCGTGGGCTGATGGCGGGCACGCTCGACCTCGTCGCGCTGCCGACCCTGGCTTCCGACCCCGTCACGCCGCTGGTGGGCGCCTTCCGCGTCGCGCATCCCAGCGTCACGGTCCGGCTGGCCCACCCGGACGGCACGGACGACCTGATGCGATCCGTCGCCGGCGGGGAGAGCGAGTTGGGCATCACGGTGCTCGGCCCCACCGAACCCTCCGAGTCGCGTGCTGGTCGTCATCCCCTCGTGTCGCATGCGCTCGGCCGTCAGGAGATCGTCGCCGTCCTGCCGCCCGGGTCGTCGCGCCGCTCTGCACTGCGCGCCGGTGCGCTCGCCGCGTTGCCGCTCGTCACCAACCCGGTCGGCACCTCGACCCGGACACTGCTCGACTCGGTGCTCGCTGCGGCGGGAGCTGTCGCCCAGATCGCCGTGGAGACGGATCAGCGTGAGGCGATCATCCCGCTCGTGATCGCCGGCGCGGGCGCTGCGCTCCTGCCACGTTCCATGGCTGCGACCGCGACGTTGCACGGCGCGGTGGTCGTCGCGCTGGAGCCGCGACTGTGGCGCGACCTCGTCCTCGTCCACCGCGACGGCGTGCTGTCGCCGGCGGCCCGAGCGTTCGTCGACATCGCCCTCGTCGGTTGACGGCGTCGGCGTCTGCGGCGCCGGTCAGTGCTGGTGGCCGTGTCCGCCGCTGGCGACGTTGCTGGGCATCTCGTCCATCGCGCACCAGGGTCCGCTGTCCGAGCACGACTCGCACTCGAGCTCCAGCGTGATGTGCGAGATCGCGTACCGCGGCCCGATCTCGGCCTTCACCGAGTTGCCCACGAGTTGGGCCTCCTCGAGCGACGGGTGGCCGCTGAGCACGACGTGCGCGGACAGGGCGCGCACATCGCTGGAAAGGCTCCAGACGTGGAGGTCGTGAGCCTGCTCGACACCGTTGACCGCGACGATGCACGCCGAGAGCTCGGCGACGTCGATGCCGTCCGGGGTCGATTCGAGCAGGACGTCCGTCGCCTGGCGCAGCAGCTTCCACGCCTGCCAGGCGATCAAGAGCCCGAGCGCGAGTGACACGACGGGGTCCAGCCAGTAGGCCCCGCCGGTGAGCAGGATGATCGTTCCCGCCAATGCGACACCGACGGACGCCGCTGTGTCGCCGAGGAGGTGGAGCATGGCCGAGCGCATGTTCAGGTCAGTGCCCGGGGCCACCGAGTGGCCGTGGCCGGCGTGGCTCTCGCGCAGGGCGAGTGCCGCGATCAGGTTGGCGACCGCGGCGATCGCAGCGACGATCACGATGATCCCACCGCGCACCGGTTGGGGGTGGGCGAGCCGGTTGACGGCCTCGTAGACGATCCACACCGTGACGACGAGGATGCTGGCTGCGTTGCCGAGCGCAGCCAGGATCGTGGCCCGGTGGTAGCCGAACGAGCGCTGTCCGGTGGGCCGGCGGCGTGCCCAACGGACGGCGACGACGGATGCCAGGACGGCGGCCAGATCGGTGAGGTTGTGCCCTGCATCGGCGATCAGCCCCAGCGAGGACGCAATGATCCCGAACACGATCTGGGCGATCACGATGACGAGGTTGAGCCCGAGCGCGATCGTCAGCCGGTGCTCGCGCCGGGAGCTGATCATCTCCGTCGGATGCTCGTGATCGTGTGCCGTGTCCGTGGCTGCAGTGTACCAACGCGAGTGTCCGCCCCCGGGTGGACGGTGGTGGTGCGCGCCGGGAACCTCAGGCGGGGGAGACCTCGGCCGGCAGCTCGCCGCTCGTGCGGAACGAACCCACGGCCGGCTTGGCCGGGGTCCAGCCGGGCTTGCCGAACACGTGGCCGAGCTTGTGCCGCAGACCCCGGGCGGAGTTCACGTCGCGGGCGATCGCTGCGTACTCGTGGTACGCGATGCGGAACGGGTTGTGCGTCGAGATGTTCTTGGTCAGGCCGTACTTCAGTCGGCGGACTTCAGGCTCGAACGTGCCGAAGAGGCGATCCCAGATGATGAGGATGCCGCCGTAGTTCTTGTCGAGGTACTGCTGGTTCGCGCCGTGGTGGGCGCGATGGTGCGAGGGCGTGTTGAACACGAGCTCGATCGGCTTGGGCAGACGATCGATGGCCTCGGTGTGGATCCAGTACTGGTAGAGGAGGTTGAGCTGCCCGGCCCGCATGGTGACCTTCGCGGGGAAGCCGAGCAGCGGCATCGGCGCGAACACCCATGCCATCGTCAGGCTCGACCACGGCTGGCGCAGCGCCGTGGAGAGGTTGTAGCGCTCGCTGGAGTGGTGGCTGACGTGGTTCGCCCAGAGGACCCGCACCTCGTGCATCCAGCGGTGGTTCCAGTAGTAGAGGAGGTCCCACAGCACCATCGCACCCAGCAGCGAGTGCTTGCGCGAGCCGATGTTGCTGATCCGCCGCTTGAACATCGCGCCGTCGAGCTTCTCCAACAGCGCAGCCGTGGCGAACGTGGCGGCCACGCTGCCGACGAGCATCGTCAGGCTGGCGGTGGTGTCCTTGCGTTCGTAGCCGAGGGGCACGAGCGGGTCCGGCGGGAGGTCGGTGCCCGACAGCGCCTGCAGGTCGGCGCCGGCCAGATCGCCGAGCACCCGCACCGGCTCGCCCCGCTTCCTGCGCCGGCGCAGCACCGCGGCCTCGGCGACCATCGTGATGATGAACAGCGGGACCGACGCCTGGTCGATGACGTCCAGCTTCTTCAGCGATGCGGCCATGTCGCGATGCTACGGCGTGGGATCGCTCGACCCGGGTCGTAGCACCTCGACCAGCTCGTACAGCTCGCCGTCCGGGGCGGTGAAGTGCACATACCGGTGGAGCTCGTTCTCCTGCGGCTCGTCGATCGCGATTCCCGCTGCCATCAGCTCACGACAGGCGACATCGACATCGGCGACCAGGAAGCCGATCGTGCGCGTCGTGCCGGGTCGATCGTCGTACTCGTGGTGCACGGCGAAGCGAGAGCCGTCGGGCAGTTCGAACATCGACGCATCACCGTCGTAGCCGGCGGCGCGGCGGAGGCCGAGCGTTCGCTCGACGAAGTCGCTCATCGCCGTGCGGCGGTCGGTGGCGGTGCCGGCGAAGACGAGCCCGAGGATCTCCACGGTTCAGCCCGCCGTGTCCGGCGGATCGAGGCGCAGGTAGAGATCCGCGAGCTGATCCGCCCAGCTGCGGTCGCGGCCCTCGACCTCGTGCTCGGTCTGCGCGCCAGTGGTGTACCAGTCGTACATCGTCTGGCCTTGCAGCTGTCCAGCTCTGGTGTGGATGCAGATCGCCTCCGGCGGGATGTCGGGGGCGAGCTCCTGGTGGACCACGAGCTGCATGATCTCGTTCGGGGTCGGGTCTTTCGGCGCGGTCGCGAGGTAGCCGGCAGCCTGCGCGGCAAACACGAGGCGGTCGTAGGCGCCGTGGTCGGTGGCCATCGCGCTCTGCCAGAGGGCGTAGACGATCGCCGGTGCGTTCGGGTCGGCGAGGCCGACGTCTTCGGCGGCGATCACGCGCAGACGGTTCCACAACATGTCCTCGTGTTCCGCGTCGGTGCGGGCGAGCTCCAGTGCAGCGCGGATGCTCTGTTCGAGCCGGCCACGCCGCACGTGCTTGTGCAGGCTCGACCGGACCTCGTCGGTGGCCAGCCCGTGGATCGTCACCCGGCCGACGAACGGGTCGGTGGAGTAGTGCGGGATCGGGCGGGTCCAACCTTCCGGAGCGTCAGTCACGGTCGGCTCGAAGTGTGAGCGCACGGACGTGACCCGACGCGGTGACGCTCGTGTCGGCGTCCGCCACACCGGCCGCCGGCCAACGCGTGGTGAGTCCTGCGATCATCTCCTGAACCTCCATCTTGCCGAGCGCTGCGCCCAGGCAGTAGTGCCGCCCCGCGCCGAACGCCAGCTGTGGCTTCGCCGGCTTGCGGGCGATGTCGAGCCGGTGCGGATCCGTGAACACTGCCGGATCGCGGTGCGCGGCAGCGATGCGCACGTTCACGAAGGTGCCCGCCGCCACGGGTCGACCGAGCACGTCGGTGTCGGTCGTCGCGTACTTGATCGTGTGCCGGATCGCCGGCTCGAACCGTCCGCACTCCTCTGCGGCGTTGGCCAACAGGGTGGGATGGTCGTGCAGCGCGAGCCATTGCTGCGGATGGCGCGCGAGCGTCAGCAAGGCCAGCGCCGTGGTGTTCGCGGTGTTGTCGACCGACGCGCTCAGCAGTTCTTCGAGCAGGTACAGCGCGTCGTCGGCCGTGACCGCGCCGTTCGCTTCTGCGCCGGCCAGGACGGAGGCGAGGTCGTCGCCGGGCTGCCGACGCTTCGCGTCGAGAAGGGCGCGGCTGTACTCGAGCAGCTCACGCTTGGCTCGACGAACCGGCTCCACCATCCACGGCTCCGCGGTGAACACGAGCAGCAGAGCCTTCGACCACTCGGCCAGCTGGGTCGCATCGCTGACGTCCGCTCCGACCATCCAACAGAACAGCGCGCTCGGCACGCGGTCCGCGAGATCGGTCATGACCTCCACCGTCGCCGCGGCGCCGTCGGCACGTCCGGCCAGGAGACCGGCGACCAGCTCGCGGGTCCGGCTGCGCAGCTGGTCGATGCGGCGCGCCGTGAACCACGGGCTGACGGCACGGCGCAGGCGCTGGTGATCAACGCCTTCGCTGTCGGTCAGGGTGTGGCCGTCCACGCCCCAGAGATGGCCGAAGCCTCGCTCCTCGAGGAGCCAGTCGATGCCGGGCACGAGGGTGGGATCGTGGAAGGCGGCCTCGCATGACGCATAGCTGAGCAGCGAGACACCGATCGCATCGGGGACCATCCAGTCCTCGTTGCGGAGCCGGTCGAACACAGGGTGCGGATCGGCGAGGTAGGACTCGTCGGCGGTGT
>JAOBWO010000154.1 GCA_025463415.1 Acidimicrobiales bacterium
CGACGCCGACGCGCTCGACCGGCGCATCGCTGCGGGCGAGGGCGCCGGCCCGTTGGCCGGCGTGCCCCTCGGCGTGAAGGACACCGAGGACGTGATCGGGCTGCCGACCACGTATGGGTCGCGGCTCTGGGCGGACGCTCCAAGGGCTCGCCGCGACTCGGTGCTCGTCGCCCGACTGCGCGCCGCCGGCTGCGTCATCGTGGGCAAGACCAACACGCCTGAGCTCGCTGCGAAGGGCACCACCGACAACCCGTTGTTCGGCGTGACCCGCAACCCGCACGACGCGTCACGCACGGCCGGCGGTTCCTCCGGCGGTGCTGCGGCGGCCGTGGCGACAGGCATGGTTCCGTTGGCGACGGCGTCTGACGGCGGTGGTTCGATCCGCATCCCGGCTGCAGCGTGCGGACTGCCCGGTTTCAAGCCGTCGCTCGGGCGAATCCCCGACGGAGGCCCTGAGCCGGTCGACTGGGCCGACCTCACCAGCCGTGGTGTGCTGACCCGCACGATGGCCGAACTGTTGGCCGTGCTGGACGTCGTCGTCGGTGCCGAGCCGACCGATCTGCGCTCGCTCCCCTCACCCGCGGTGCCGTGGTCCACCGCCGTCGCCGAGCAACCTCTGCCCCAGCGAGTCGGCTGGAGCCCGACACTCGGCTACGCCGAGGTCGACCCGCACATCGAGGCGACGTGCCGCGCCGCGTTGCAGCGACTGGCTGCCGATGGCGTGGAGATCGTCGAGATTCCGTCCGTGTTCGCGACCGACCCGGTCGGGCCGTGGATCACGTTGGTGGCGAGCTACCTCCGGCGGACCGTCGGCGATCGTGATCGGGCGTTGATGGATCCCGACGTCGCCTCCTACCTCGGATTCGCCGACCACGTGACGACGCAGCAGCTGATCGACGCCGAGGACGAGTGCCATCGGCTCAACCTGCAGCTGCTCGAGGCGTTCGACCGGTGCGACCTCCTGCTGACGCCGACGCTCGCGTTCGATCCAGCGACCATCGGCGAGAACGATTCGAACTTCGTTCGCGCCACGTACCCGTTCAACCTCACCCGCTCGCCGGTGGGCACGATCCCCGTTGGCACCAGCCCAGCCGGTCTGCCGATCGGCCTCCAGATCGCGGGACCGCAGCACGCCGACGTTCCCGTTCTCCAGCTGATGCGCCACATGGAGAACTGACGCAACCATTGGTTGCGCATCTCGGGATCTCGTGCTACCTTGATGTGCAACCAAACATTGCAGGAGGACGTCATGGAGTTCGGAACCATCGAGCGCGAGGTCTACGTCGAGGCGTCACCGGAGATCGTCTTCGAAGTCGTCAGCAGCGCCCGCCACCTCGAGCAGTGGTGGCCCGACGAGGCGCACTACGAATCCGCGCCGGGCTCCACCGGCGACATCGTGTTCGGCCAGGGGCCTGACAAGACCGCCGTCCCCTTCACGGTGATCGATGCACAACCGCCGCGAACGTTCTCCTTCCGCTGGACCCAGCCGGCGGACGAGGCAGCCGTCATCGGCAACTCGCTCCTCGTCACCTTCGAATTGCGGCCTTCGGGTGGCGGCACGTTGCTGAAGATGACCGAGAGCGGCTTCCGCGAGATGGGTTGGGACGCAGCACTGCTCGAGCAGCAGTACAACGATCACGTCTCCGGTTGGACGTTCTACCTGCCTCGCATCGCTCCGTACGTCGCCACGCTGTCGAATGCCGCGGCCACGCGGGGCGGGCAGTGAGCACGACCGTCACAGCGGTCATCGACGACGAGCTCTGGTCGGCCATCGGCGACCCGACCCGCCGGCGGATGCTCGATCTGCTGCTCGCCGAGGGCGGGGGCACGGCGACGTCGTTGAGCGAGCACCTGCCGGTCACCCGCCAGGCGATCGCCAAGCACCTCGCGGTGCTCGATCGGGTGCACCTCGTGCACCCGTCGGCCGAAGGCCGGGAGAAGCGTTACCGGGTCGACGACGCCCAACTCGGTCGCGCCGTCGCCCAGCTCAACTCCGTCGGCACGGCATGGGACGGCCGCCTGCAGCGGATCAGGAAGATCGCCGAAGCGATCCAACGCAGCCAGAACGGCTGAACAACCAAGGAGGAAGAACAATGGTGGACATCCTGCATCGAGTAGGGGTCAAGACGTCGTCGCCGGACAAGGTGTACGAAGCGCTGACGACGGTCGACGGCCTTGCCGGCTGGTGGACCGACGACACGAAGGGAAGCACGGACGTCGGTGGGGTACTGGAGTTCCGGTTCCCGCCCGGCGGCTTCGACATGGAGGTGATGTCGCAGACGCCGTCGGAGCGTGTCGCCTGGAAGGTCGTCGACGGTCCGCCGGAGTGGGTCGGCACGACGATCGACTGGCAGCTGCACCAGGACGGCGAGTACACGATCGTCATGTTCAAGCACGAGGGCTGGAAGGAGCCCGTCGAGTTCATGCACCACTGCAGCACGAAGTGGGCCACGTACCTGATGAGCCTCAAGTCGCTGGTCGAGACGGGGGCCGGGGCACCGTCACCACGCGACGTGCGGGTCGCCTTCCCCGACTGACGCAGCTGGCGGCCGTGTCAGGTGGCGGGAACCTGCTGCGTGATGCAGTGGATGCCGCCACCGCCGAAGGCGAGGATCGGCCCGACATCGAGGCCGACCACCTCACGGCCGGGGAACTGCTCCGCGATGATCGCCAGCATGTCGGCGTCGGCTTCGTGGTTCGCCGTGGGCACCACCACGAAGCCGTTGCCGACGTAGAAGTTGCCGTACGGCACGGGGCAGCGCTGTCCGCCGATCTCGACGAACGGCAGCACGGGGATCTCGGCGACCTCGAGCACGCGGCCGGCGGCGTCGTGGGAACCACGCGCCCAACGGACGTTGACGTTCATCCGCAGCCAGTCCGGCTCGTCCGGATCATCGCACCCCTGCAGCACCACGACGCCGGGTCGGGCATAGACGGCGACGTTGTCGACGTGGCCGTCCGTGTCGTCGTCGTCGGACAACCCGTACGGCA
>JAOBWO010000168.1 GCA_025463415.1 Acidimicrobiales bacterium
AGCACCGGCAGCACCGACGCCGCCGCGAGCGCGAGCGGCGGGGACAGGATGACGAGGAACACCGCGACGCCCATGCACGTCGCGACACCGACGACCGCGTTGACGAGTCCGCTCTGGACGAGCTGCGACAACGCTTCGACGTCGGTGGTCATGCGGGTCATCACCCTCCCGTCGAGCTCGCTGTCGTAGTAATCGAGCGACAGCCGCTGGAGGTGGCTGAAGATCCGCACCCGCAACGCGAGCAGCATCCGCTCGGCGGTCCGGCCCGTGACGTAGGTACCGGCCCAGGTCGCTCCCCAGTCGACCAGAGTGACGAAGCCGAACGCGATCGACGTGATCCAGAGGACGTGCGTGGATTGCTTGGACACGCCGTCGTCGATGCCGTGGCGGATCAGCACCGGGCCGAGCACGGTGAGGAACGCATCCATCGCGACGAAGAACAGACCGACGCCCAGCCACCGCCGCCACGGACGCACGAAGCGCAACACACGGAACGGCTCCGGCGGCTCGGCGGCGGCCGCGGCGATGTCGACGTTCGGGTCGTCGTCGGCCGGTGGCAGCTTGGCCAGCGCCGCCAACAGTTGCGGTGTCGCGGCGAGGTTGGCGCCGAAGTTGCCGCCGCCCGGTGCTCCGGTGTTCGCCTTCGACAGCGTGACGCGTGCGGCGAGCACGCCGTGGTCGTCGACCGCCGGCCATGCCGACGGCGTGATGCCACCGATGGGCGTCGGGTCGTCGTCGATCGTCAGCTCGCCGGTCTCGTCGCCGAGCAGGGCGCGATAGGTGGCGTTGCGGTGGAGCAGTTCGTCGTGTGTGCCCTCGTCGACGATCCGACCGCGGTCGAGCACCACGACGCGATCGGCAAGCCGCACCGTGGAGGCACGGTGGGCGACGAGCAGCGTGGTGCGGCCCTCCATCACGTCGTGCAGCGCGGCGTGGATGGCTTCCTCGGTGGTGGTGTCCACGGCCGACGTGGCGTCGTCGAGGACGAGGATGCGCGGGTTGCTGACGACCGCGCGCGCGAGCGCGATCCGCTGGCGCTGACCACCGCTGAGCGTCAGCCCGCGCTCGCCGACGACGGTCTCGAACCCTTGCGGCAGGGCGTCGATGAACCCCTCGGCGCCGGCCACCCGGGCAGCCGCGCGCACCTGCTCGATCGTGGCGTTCGGGCGTCCGTAGGCGATGTTCTCGAACACCGTGTCGGAGAACAGGAACGCTTCTTCGAACACCACGCCGACCTGGTGGCGCAACGACGTCAGCGTGACGTCGCGCACGTCCACACCGTCGATGCGGATCGCGCCTGCCTGCACGTCGTAGAAGCGCGGCAACAGCGCCGTGACCGTCGATTTGCCCGACCCGCTGCCGCCGACGAGGGCGACGACCTCACCCGCGCGGACCGTCAGGTCGAAGCCGTCGAGGGCAGGCTCGGCGGAGGTGTAGCCGAACCGAACATCAGCGAAGGTCAGCTCGCCGGGCCCGTCGACGAGCTCCGTCGCGCCCGGCCGGTCGACGACCTCTGCGTTGACGTCGAGGATGTCGAGGATCCGCTCTCCGCCCGCACGCGCCTGCTGGGCAGCAGCGACGACGAGCGCCATCATCCGGATCGGGGCGACGAGCTGGACGAGGTACGAGGAGAAGGCCAGGAACGTGCCGAGGCTGAGGTGCCCGCGCATGGCGAGCCAGCCTCCGAGGGCCAGCACGCCGACCTGTGCGAAGGCGGGGATCGCCGCGAGCATCGAGGTCGCCCTGGCCTGCAGACGGACGAGCCGCACACGCGATCGGTAGAGCGCTGTGGAGGCGACGCCGAGCCGCTCGATCTCGCGCGCCTCGGCGCCGAACCCTTTGACGATGCGCACGCCCGTGACGGCTTCGTCGACGACACCGGCCACCTCGCCGGCCCGCTGCTGGGCCTCCCACGTGGCCGGGAAGACGGTGGTGCGCAGCTTGAGCGCGGCGACGGCCATCAGCGGCAGCGTCACGACCATCACCAACGTGAGCAGTGGCGACAGCAGCACCATCGCAACGAGGGCGATCACGACGAGGATGATGTTGCCGAGCATGATCGGCAAGAACGCGAGGAGCTGCTGGATCAGCCCGAGGTCGCTCGACGCGCGCGACACGAGCTGCCCGGTGCGCAGCTTGTCGTGGCCCGCGAAGTCGAGCCGCATCAACCGGTCGAAGATCGCGGTGCGCAGATCGTGCTGGACGCCGAGGCTGACCCGACCGCCGACCCAGCGCCGCACGAAGGCGAGGCCGAACGTGATCGCGGCCAGCACGCCGAGCAGGACCAGCCACGGCGTCATCGATCGGGTGCGGTGGACGATGCCATCGTCGACGATGACCTTCTGGATGATCGGGCCCACGCCGTTCGCCGCTTGGCCGACGATCGACGCGCCGAGCGCGATGTAGACGTCGCGCCGGTGCTCGGCCAGGAACGGCCAGAGCCGACGGATCCAGCCGCCCTCAGCTGCCGGCTCGACCCGCTTGCCCGTCTCGTTCAGACGGGGATCGAGAGGGCGCGACACATTGTTAGGTTATCGAACTACCGATCCGCTCACACCGGAGCAACGACCGGCAGGCGCGGCGTGCGCGTCGGCGGTTGGCTGTTCCACAGGTCGGCGACGAGATCGCCTCGGACCGATGCCGACGCTGCGTCGTCCCAGAGGTTGACCTGCTGGAGTGGATCGTCGGCGATGTTGTACAGCTCGCCCTCCGTGCCGTCGTGCACGTAGCCGGGCTTGTACGCCGTGCACACCCAACCGTCACGCGTGATCGTGCGGAGGTGGACGGCGACGCCGAACAACTCGCTGTCCCACTCGGTGAGCACGCGTTCGAAGCCGCGCACCGACGCGTCGGCGTCGTCGACCGGCAACGGCTTGCCCTGCATCCACTCGTTCGGCGTGAGCCCCGCGATGGTCGCGAACGTGGGCGCGAGGTCGACGAGGCCGACGGGCGTGGAGACGACGCTCGGCGCGACGCCGGAAGAAGGCGCCGGACGCCAGACGAGCGGCAGGCGCATCAACCCGTCGACGTGGTACGGCCCCTTGAACATCAAGCCGAAGTCGCCCTGCAGCTCGCCGTGGTCGGTGGTGAAGATCACGTCGACGTCGTCGTCCCAACCCTTGGCCGCGATCGCGGCCATCACCCGA
>JAOBWO010000213.1 GCA_025463415.1 Acidimicrobiales bacterium
CAATCGACGGTGCAAACGGCGCGATGACGTGGCACACTGTTCGCTCTTGGTGGTCGTAGCTCAGCTGGTAGAGCATCAGTTTGTGGTACTGAGGGTCGCGGGTTCGAGCCCCGTCGGTCACCCGAAAGCAGAGTCGCGCGGCGTCCAGCTGGACGGCGCTCGACCCTGTCGTTGCCCGATCACCTGCACGATGGTGCGGTCGCCACGGTGGTAATCGCACCCGGTCGGCCATACACTCGGGCGACCAACATGCGCCTCTAGCTCAACGGCAGAGCAACGGACTCTTAATCCGCAGGTTCTGGGTTCGAAACCCAGGGGGCGCACCACGAAAGACCAGCTCAGAGGTAGTGAGCGAGGAATTTCGAGCCAGTCTATTGGATGAGATAGGCGCCCAGCAGGGCTAAACACCCGCAGAGACGCGCGCCAGCACAGTCGCCCAGCACGACCACGTCGCCCACACCTGGATCAAAAACCGGCACGATGACGCTCCCCGCCGACTACGCCGTCGGGCACGTCCGGCTCGGGTACGCGGCGACCGAGATGGACACCCAATCCGACACCGACACCGTCACCGCCAGCGTCGAACTCGCCTCCAACGCCACCACATGTCACAACCTGTACGTCGCGATGACCCGCGGACGGCGCGACAACACCGTCTATGTCATCACCGACACCGCGACTTCGCCGACGCCAACCCCGATCGGCAGACTCACACACAATCGAGTTCGAACTCGTCCTCAACACACAGGCCACAACCGCTGAAACTCCACAATCCCAGTGTCAACCAAGCCGGGGGCAGACCCGAACCATTCCCACCGAGCAACTCGGACCCGCGCCGTCAGGCGGGGTGCGCTGCGTCGTCGAGGTCTGCGGCGGCGTCGTCTCCAGCGTGGTGCTCCATGTGCGGCTTCTTGCCCGGCTGCGGTGTTTCGTCTGCACCCGGCGCGTTCTCCTCACCGCGAGCGGCCTTGTCTGACGTGACCTTCTTGTCATGAGCGATGTTGCGGGGATCTGTCATGGAAGGTGGCTACCCGAACGGTGGACCGCCGAGACGATCGACAGCACGGAGTCGCCGCTGCCATTGCCATCGCGCTCGTGCTCCAACCATGTCGTCATGCCCTGTGCCGGCAACGCTCGGCTCCACAGGTAGCCCTGCGCGAATGGGCAACCCAACTCATCGAGGGCGTGGAGCTGGTCCACGGTCTCGACACCCTCGGCGACGATACGGAGGTCGAGCGTCGTCCCGAGCATCGTGATTGCATGGACGAGTGCACCATCGTCGCGATCCGAGCCGAGGTCGGCGACGAACGACCTGTCGATCTTCAAGACATCGACGGGGAGACGCCTGAGATAGGCCAACGACGAGTACCCGGTGCCGAAGTCGTCAAGAGCGAGATGCAATCCGAGTTCCTTGAGGTGTCCGAGACTTCGGATCGATTGCTCGATGTCGCGGATCAACGATGACTCGGTGATCTCGAGGGTCAGGCTGCCCGGGCTGATGCGTGCGTCGAGCAGTGCGACCTCGATGGTGCGCGCAAGTGACTTCGTCAGGATCTGCCGGGTCGAGACGTTCACCGCCATACCAGCCTTGTCGATCCCGAGGTCCCGCCGCCACGCGCTGAGTTGCAGGGCCGCCTGCGCGAGAACCCATTCGCCGATCGGGATGATCAAGCCGGTCTCCTCCGCGATGGAGATGAACTCGTCGGGGAAGATCAGCCCGCGCTCGGGGTGTTGCCAGCGGATGAGCGCCTCGAAGCCAGCCACCGTGCAATCCGGCAATGCCAGGATCGGTTGGTAGTAGACACGGAACTCCTCGCGATCGATCGCTCGGCGGAGTGACGTCTCCAGGTCGAGCCGCGTCTTGGCCCGATGTCGCAGCTTCTCGTCGAATACGCAGCTTTGGGCGCGGCCGTTCTCCTTGGCGAGATACATCGCCGCGTCAGCATCGCGCAACAGGGTCTCGCTGGTGTCGTGGGGACCAGCGTGCGCCACCCCGATGCTCGCCGACAGGTGCAGACTCTGACCGTCCACGACGAACGGAGAGCCAAACGCCTCCAGAACGATGTCGGCGGCTGATCGAGCAACCGGCCCTGATCGCAAATCCAGGATGACGAACTCGTCGCCGCCGAACCGAGCGATGAACGTGTGCGGCAGAAACGCCACGAGGCGTTCGCTGATCGCCCGGAGCATTTGGTCGCCGACGACGTGGCCGATCCCGTCGTTGATGACCTTGAACCGGTCGACATCGACGAACAGGACG
Source organism: Acidimicrobiales bacterium (assembly GCA_025463415.1). Taxonomy (GTDB): domain Bacteria; phylum Actinomycetota; class Acidimicrobiia; order Acidimicrobiales; family Ilumatobacteraceae; genus WLMZ01. The sequence continues at coordinate 2,261 of JAOBWO010000213.1, forward strand.
TCGAGCTCGATCTCGCCGCGAACGAGTGCGTCGAGGCACTCCTCCAACCTGCTGACGAGCATGACTTTGTTGGGCAGACCAGTCAGGTGATCGTGCACGGCGCGGTACGACAGCTCTTCTTCGGCGAGCTTGCGCTCGGTGATGTCCGTGGAAACTCCGACGATGGCCAGGAACGACCCGTCGTCGTCGAACACCGGCGTCATCGTCACGAAGACGGGGAGCTCCGTCTGGTCCCTCCGGAGCACCCGGATGTCCCCCGACCAGGACTTGCCCGAGCCGACGTGTGATGCGATCAGTGCAGTCGTGGCCGAGGACTCGACCGGGGTGACGAGGTCGGACACGAACAGACCGATCGCTTCCGCCTCGGTCCACCCGTACATCTGAACGGCGGCTTGGTTCCAGAAGACCACACGCCCACGCTCATCGGTAGCGATGATCGCCTGGCCGGCGGTGTCGAGGAGGCGCGTCTGGAAGATCATTGCTCGTTCCGCGTTCCGTCGGGCGGTGACATCTCGGAAGTTGACGACGATTCCAGCGACCTCCGGCGCGTCGAGGTAGTTCGTCATGCTGCACTCGAACCAACGTGCGCCCGAATCGGTCTCGATCAGGACGTCGCTCGAACGCGTGGCACCACGTGCTGCACGAACGTCCTTGAACAGACCCAGCATGAGCGCGCGGTCTGCTGCACACAGCGCATCGAACGGCATCAGAGGCGAATCGGCGCCATCGGAGCACGGGCCGACCGGCGGATACGCCTCGATCACCGTCCCTCGGGCATCGAGGATCCTGTAGCCGTCTGCAGAGTTGCGCAACACGAGTTCGTTTCGACGCGAGGCCTGGGCGACCCGTCGCTGGGCGGCCACGCGGTCGTTGACGTCACGCATCGTGGAGACGACGGCGTAGGGCACGTCATCGCCCGGCTCGAACAAAGGATGCACGTCCAGCTCGATCCAGAAGACGACGCCGTCCGGACGACTCAGTCCGAGCACGTGACCTGTGGAGGGAGTTCCCGTGCGGAAGCAACGGCGGCCAGGCCTCTCGTCGATGCCGATGGTTCTTCCCTCCAGATCGATCGCCTTCCAGCCCATCGATGACGGATTGGAGCCGACGAGGTCGTCCTGAGGGACGCAGAGCAGATCTGCCGCGGTCTTGTTCGCGGTCAGCACCCCACCCTTTCTGTCCTGGACGAGCAGGCCGACACTGAGTGAGTCGATGACGTCCTCGAGGTGGCCTCTCACGTTGTTCAGCACCGATTCATATCGGTTGATCGTCCACCGATGACGAGAGCCACGGCGCAGAGTTGATGAACCGTTGAGCAGAGCTTGGATCCAATGTCGCGGAGCTCAGTGCAGGTTGTGTCGAGACTCCTCGACGACACCGCCTGATTGCACCCAACGGACGACGATGTCCACGTCCTGCTGAGGAGCGTCATCCCGGTCGACGGACGCGACGAGCAGATCTGCCCCCGGCAAGATCGTGCTGGGGAGGTCTGTCACGATCGTGTCGATGTGGGGCGGCCCGCCTGTCCCGTGTCGTCGGACCCGCCACGATGCAGCCCTCGCCGCGACGCGGCCGACGTTGACGATGTGCAGGTCGTACTTCTTGGGGCGTCCCGCTCGAGGAACCTGCCGCGCGAACAGCATCGACATCCGGGCTCGCCGCAGCGATGCCCACGGGTGCTTCAGTTCTCTCATGTGCCACCACTTTCCCCACTCTAGAAATTTGACACCTTCTTCTAGGCTTTTGGTACGCTCATCCGCCTGTCGGTGCGCCACGCCGCGAGCTGGCATCGATCGAGGATCGATTCGATCGCGAGGCAGGATGTCGGCCGGCCGTACAAGAAGCCCTGTGCATAGTCGCAACCGATGGCAGTGACCGCGTCGTGCTCCACCTCTGTCTCCACGCCCTCAGCGACCACAGTGAAGCCGAGGTCGTGAGCCATGGCCGTGATCGCCGTGACGATGGTCCGCCCCGCAGATGTGAAGAGGTCAGCGATGAAGCATCGGTCAACCTTGACGATGTGGACGGGGAGGCGGGACAAAACGGTGAGCGGCGAGTATCCGGTGCCGAAGTCGTCGAGGGCCAGTCTGACCCCGAGTTCGCCGACGTTCGCGAGGATCCCGATCACTCGTTCGCTGTCCTCGATCAGCAGGTTCTCGTTCACCTCGAGCACCAGGGAGCGGGGATCGGTTCCGGTCGTTCGTAGCGCTGCGTCGAGGTCGGTGAGGAACGTCGGATGCAACACTTGGCGGGCGGACACGTTGATGGCGAGATCCAAGGGGACGTCCGGCCACCGGGCCGCCCACCGGTGATGGTCGGCGCAGGCGCGTCGGAGCGTCCAGGATCCGACGTCGATGATGAGGTCGCTCGTCTCGGCGAGAGCGATCAGTCCGACCGTGGAGATGCGGCGCGAGTGATCCCAACGGAGGAGCGCTTCGATGCCCACGAGAGACCGATCCGCAACGCGCACAATGGGCTGATAGGCGACGTCGAGTTCGTCGGCCATCAGCGCCGCACGGATCTCGGTGTCACGTAGCGCACCATCGTCCGAACAGCGAGAACCGTAGTGGTCGACAGCTTGGTGCCCGCCGGCACCACTTCTTTTGATCTCGTACATCGCCGCGTCGGCGCGCACGACCAGGGAGTGGTTGATGTCGGCGCTCGAATGGGCGTGAGCGATGCCGATGCTTGCAGTCAACGACACCGTCCGGCCGAGGACTTCGAACGGGAGCGAGATCGCCGTTCCGATTCGCCGCGCAAGTGCTTCCGCATCGGCTTCGGCAACGTGCTCGCACAGGAACACGAACTCATCTCCCGAGAACCTTGCCAGAGTGTCTCCTGATCGCAGCAGAGCTGTCAGGCGCTGCGCCAGGGCGAGCAACAGGGCGTCGCCGACGTGATGGCCGTGGGTGTCGTTGACGACTTTGAACCCGTCGAGGTCGGCGAACATGACCGCGACGTTTGCGTTGGACCGGAGGGCGCGCTGTGCTGCGTGCTCCAGGCGCTCTAGGAAAAGTTGGCGGTTCGGGAGCCCCGTCAGCGAGTCGTGCAGAGCGTTGTGATGGAACCGGTTCGACCGTACGAGCGCGTCATCGCGAGCACGTGCGTTGATCAGGTAGGCCGAGGTGACATCCGCGAGTGTTTGCGCAACGGCCATGTCTCGCTCGTCGAGCTCACCGCATGAGTCGCAGTACAGGTCGAGAGCTCCGAGTGGTTCCTCGCCGTGATGCAAGGGGAAGGCGAACACAGCCGCGAGACCTGCGGAACGTGCAGCCGGTGAGAACACTGGAAAGCGGGTGTCGCTGCCGACGTCGCTGATCGCAACAGACGCGAGCGTCCGGTACGCCGTCAGGCATGGCCCCTGAGCCAGTTGGGACTGCAGCTGCTCGAACCGGAGAGCCGGTCCGTCCGACGCTGCGACATAGTGCGGTTTCTGGTCCGCAGAGATCAGGGTGACGCCCGCCCCTGTGATCGGGAGCACGTCGACGATCCTGAGGACGAGGTGGTCGAGGATGCCCTGGATCGGAAAGTTTGTCACCAGGGTCCGCGCGAACTCGCTGAGCACCACTGCGAGTGACTCGTCGTCGGCCATTTCCTGCTACCCCGCACGTGGCTCCGGGCGCAGGGTCTGGACGCCAATCGAATTTGTTCTCATGAATCCTACCTGATGGTTCAGGGAGGCGACATCGTTCAGGATGACTGGATCGTCCGCTCCGCCTCCAGCGCAAGGTGATCGCCGAGGATCGGTTCGCCGTAGAAGCGTCCCTGTCCGACGAGGCACCCGGCATCGCGTAGGGCTGTCTCCTGGGCTGCGGTGTTGATCCCCTCAGCGGCGACGGGAACAGCCATCTCCGCACCCCTCTCGAGGATGGACTGGACGAAGTCGCTGATCTGCACGTCGTGATCGACCCCGTTGATCAGCGATGCATCGATCTTCAACGCATGGATCGGGATGTCTGCGCCGTCGCGCGTGCTCACCGCGATTCCCGAGACACCGAACTTGCGCACGCTGACGAAGGCTCCGGCATCCGTGATCGCGTCGAGTCCAGCGCGAGCGTCCGTACTCATCTCTGCGATCTCGCTCTGCGCGAGCTCGAACCAGACCTGTGTCCCGGTGCACGCCAGTCTGGCGATGATGCCGCTGAGCGCAGCGATCAGCTCCGCATGTGCGAGTTGTCCTCCGCGAATCTCGATCGCGAGGGCGATGTGGTGACCGTCGCGGTGCCAACCTTCCGCTTGGATCGCTGCGGTCGCGCACACGAACTCGGTCAGTTCGTCCAGAGCGCCGGCTCGTTCGAATGCATCGGCAAACTCTCCCGACTCCCAGAGCTCGCCGTTGGGGCGCAGCCAACGTGTGTGGGTTCGGACGGCGACCACGCGACGGTCGGCGAGCGTGACGATGGGTTCGTAGTAGACGGCGAACTCGTGCCGGTTCAGCGCACCTCGCACCTCGTCTGCGCCGACGCTGCCGACACCGCCCCCGTCCACTGTGGGCCGTCTTGAGATGAGCCGGTTGACAGTCACGATGGCTGTCACCTCACCGTTGTCATCGCGCAGGGCGCTGACCGAAGCGGCCACCGTGATCTCGGCACCTTCACGTGTGGTCTGAAGAATTGGGTGGTTCCACCGGCCGGTCTCGTCGAAGTCGTCACGGTCGATCAGGGTGTCCCGTTGCTCGGAACTGAAGACGACGTCGCGGATGCGGCGGCCCAGCACCTCAGCCTCGCTCCATCCGTACATGCCTTGTGCGGGCTTGTTCCAGCTCAAGATGCGGAGGTCGGCGTCGGTCACGATCACTGCATCGGGTTGAGTGACGAGATCCGCGGAGGCCGATGGACCGTCCGAGCGCTGCATCCGTTCGTGCTCGTTCGCATTCGGTTCTCCGGTGTCGGCCGTCGACGTGTCCGACGTGGTGAAGCGGTAACCGACTCCTCGCACGGTCACGATGAGGGCCGGGTTGCCGGGATCATCCTCGACCTTGGAACGGAGCCGGTAGATGTGCTCGGTGACTGTCGATGACGCTTGCCAGGCGGGCTCGGAATGCCACACCTCGCACAGCAGCTCGGTTCGGCTGACGACGCTGTTTGCGTGGGTGGCGAGATACACGAGGACGTCGAACTCCTTCGCGGTGAGCGAAAGCTCGTCACCGTGCTTGCGAACGCAACGGGCCGAGATGTCGATGACCAACGCGCCGGCGATCAACACGCCCGGACGGTCATCCGCAGACACGAGGTTGGTGCCCTCGGCGAGCACCATCGCGCGGCCGACTTCGAGCGCGGCCAAGTTCGTCGGAGCGGTCACGCTGGACGTGCTGGACGGGTCCGCGGTGCGTCCGTGGAGGATCGCGCTCAACTCGACGGTGCGACGACGAAGGTCGACGAGCGCCGCTGCCTGTTCGGCGAGCACGGACAGTTGGGTGATCTGCTCATCGGTGAACGAGCGCGACACGACATCGAGCACACACAGGGTCCCGATCGGGAGCGCCTCACGACTCAGGATCGGTATGCCGAGGTACGAACGGACGTGAGGTGGCCCGGTCACGATCGGATTGGTGTCGAAGCGTTCGTCGAGGGTGGTGTCGGCGACGACGAACGGGGACAGCGGCTGCCGCAGGGCGTGAGTGCAGAACGAGGTCGAACGCGGCGTCTCGGCGATGTCGACACCGAAGCGCGCCTTGAACCACTGTCGATCGCTGTCGACGAACGAGACCAGAGCCATGGGGACGCCCAACAGCTGTGCGGCGAGATGCACGAGCGAGTCGAACGCCGGGTCGGCCGAGGTGTCCATGATCCGACAGGCACGCAACGCTGCGATCCGTGCTGACTCGTTGTCGCTCGCGACTTCCGTCGAAACGACGGTCGTGTCCTCGGCCTCTCCAGGGCGACAGTAGCGGCCGATGAAGTCGGCATACGACAAGGCTCGGTCGAACAGCCACCCTTGCGCGAGTCGGCAGTGGAGTCCGAGGAGTTGAGTCCGCTGGGATTCGGTTTCGACTCCCTCGGCGATCACTTCGAGGCCGAGCTCGCGACCGAGGTTGACTACGGACCGCACGATCGCGGTGTCGCTCGCATCGATCCCGAGCCCCCACACGAACGTCGTGTCGATCTTCAACGCCTCGACGGGCAGTCGCGTGAGATACCTGAAGGTCGCGAACCCGGTCCCGAAGTCGTCGATCACGAGATGGACGCCGAGATCGTGAAGCTGGTGCAACGGGAGCAGGGCGCGATCGTCGAGGAGCACGCTCTCGGTCACTTCGATCCACAGGCGGTTCGGATCGAGACCCGTGTCGGAAAGGATCGTCGAGACGCGTCCGACGACACTCGGGTCGCGTAGCTGGACGACGGACAAGTTGACGGACACGTCCACGCAGACACCTTCGAGATCCATCGCGACGACGTCGACGCACGCGCTCTGCAGCACCCATTCGCCCAGCTCGTCGATCAGGCCGAAGTTCTCGGCGATGGGGATGAACACTGACGGAGGGACGTTGCCGCGTTCGGGATGGGTCCAGCGGGCCAACGCCTCGACCTTGCGGACCTCACCGGTCGTGAGCTCGACGATCGGTTGGTATGCGACGAAGATCTCTCCGGTCGCGAGCGCTCTTCTGAGGTCGGCGGCGAACGATGCCTCGTCGGCCCAACTGCCGGGGTCGCCTGCTTCGTAGAAGCAGGTGCGGTGCCCACCTTGCATCTGGGCGTCCTCCAAAGCGCGTTCTGCTTGCTCAAACAGGCGGATTGCGTTTCCTGCGTTCGCGCCCCAGGCCGCACCCGCGCTCACCGAGATCGACAGCAACGAACCGTCCGCGAGGAACGGTTGTGCGGTGAGCACGTCGACACGTTCCGCAAAGTCGTACGCGCCCCGGCCGTCGGCCACGGTCGCGCACATCGCGAAGCGGTCTGCGCTCAACTTGACGGCGAAATCTCCGCCGATCTCGCCGGTGCCGGCATTGCGGCGGAGGCGTTCTTCGAGCGCGCTCAACAATTCGTCGCCCGCTGAGTATCCGGCGCGTGCATTGATCCGACTGAAGTGATCGACGTCGAGGAGAACGACGACAGAGAGCGCCGCTGGGTCGGCATGGTCGAGCCTGGTCAGGAGTGCGGACAGGCCCGAGAGGTCGTTCTGGAACTCCAAGTGGCGACCGAGATGGTCGTCGCCACGAACACCGCCGCCGTTCGCCGCGGTCGGAACGTCGTGGAGAACGATCTGGATCGCGGGCTGCCCGGACCACACCACCCGCTCGACCGAACCCCGTACTTGCAGCGGCTCCGCCGACGAATGGCGCACGAGCAGCTCGATGTCGAAGCATGCTTCCGCTTCGTCCGAGAGACGTGCGCTGACGACGTCGAGCGCCGGTTGTTCGTCGGAGCGGATCAATGCCGTGATGGGCCTCCCGAGCAACGCGTCGGACCCGCTGACGCCGGCCATCTCCACCGTGACGTCGTTCACGAACAGGATCTGAGCCGGATCGTAGACGACGATCCCCTCGTTCGAGCTGCGAGCAAGCGCCGCGTACAAATGCTCCCCGTCTGCGATCTCCGCTTGCGCATCGAACGTGTCGGTCGTGATCGGCACGAGTTGTGCGAGGACCGTGTCACGGTCGCCGTTCGTCGACCGAGCGCTCCGCAGCTGAAAGCACGACGGGCTCGGATGCGCCGACAAGATCTTCACGACGAGTGCTTCGCCGGCGTCCTCGTCCGCACTGTCGCCGCTCGCATCGAACCGTGCTCGCAGCTCCGGCGTCCACACGGAGTCGAGGATCTCGAAGATCGGGCGACCGATGAGGTCGCTTCCGCCCAACCCGACACCACGTGCGAAGTCTGCGCTGACCCAGGTGATGCGCTGCTCACGGGTCGTGACTCGAACCATCAGATTCATGCGCCTGACCCGACCTGACGCCGACAGATCCCGGCAACATTGAGATTTGATTCTACGTCCAGATTGTAGAAACCGACTTCCGTTGACTTCAATGGCCAGAGGAGGACTCATGTCAGCAGCTTCGCGGTGTGCTCGGCGACGTTTCTTCCTCAGTGAATGCGGTACTCGTCGTGCGCCCGAGCACAGTCGGGAAGCGTATGAAGGCTCCAGACCCCCGGTCCCGTGCGCACAGTGAGGGGGAGCCGTGAGCAGAAGTGCGACGACGACAGGGCTGACCAGTCGCCGAGGGTCACCATCGCTGACTGGAACATTTTGTCACCCGCACATACGAGGCCAACCGAACGGACTGACAGCAAGATGATCGAGATATCCGTCGAACGCGACCGACTGTCAGCGACATGGGTCAGCGGCTGGCGGACGCCGAGACCCGAGACCGTGTTCGAGGTGCGATGGCGGTCCTACGCAACGGCGAACGCGATGTGGTCGAGGCAGCCTTTTTGGACACCTCACCTACCGACAGGTCGCGGCAGCGTCAGCCTGCCCGAGGGAACCGTGAAGTCCCGGATGCGGCTGGCTCTCATGAAGCTGCGGGCAGAATGGAATCGAGTCGACAGGGCTGCCGCGTGATATCCATGGCTGGTGCTTCGTGTGTCAGGAAGTCGCACAGGATGGTCGTCATGAACTCCGCAGTTCTGTAACCGGCCCCGATCCGTAGTTCGGCGGCCACAGTCGGGATGCCTGCAGCCATCAGACTGTTGGTGATCCAAACGGGTAGCGGCCCGCCGCCAGCGCCCAACACTGAAGCACGGTCCGAATTGTCCAGACCGACGAACCAGCGGCTGGCCTTGTCGTAAATGCTCATGGTTCCACCCTCAGTCGCGAGAGGGCGGGGTCTGGACCGAAGCGAGAGGCCAACGTACACCACTTCGCCGCGCGCATCCATTCAAGTTCGTAGTCAGTCGGCATGTCGGCATCTCAGGCACGTAACATGGCAAGAAGGTGGCATTGTGTCACTCGGCTCCAGACCCTGGCCGTCACGTCTGGAAGGCCGTCATGGCGAACTTGTCGATGAAGCTGCGCGCTCGATGGCGAACGCGATGAGGCCGGAACGCTGGCAGCAGATGGCCGCAGCTTTCGCCCGTGAAGTCGGTGACGCAGCCGCCTGCAGATTGTGCGTTGTCTGTGCGGAGATGTTGGGTGTGTCGGGTGCAGGGATCACGCTGATGGACGGTGATCAAGTCGGGCCGTTGTGCGTCAACGGGCACGGTGCAACGGAATTGGAAGACCTCCAGTTCACGCTGGGCGAAGGGCCGTGTCACGACGCGTTCAGGTCCGGACGTCCCGTCTTGGTTCCTCGGCTCGACCATCGCGCCCCGATCCGCTGGCTCCCGTTCGCGGAGCTGGCGATCCGGATTGGGATCGGTGCCGTCTTCGCGTACCCGCTGGTGCACGATGACGCGAAGCTGGGCGTACTGACCGTCTACCAGCGTGAGCCCGGCCCACTCAGCGATCAGCAACTCGAAGAGTGTGCTGCGCTGTCGATTCTGTTGGCCGAAACGATCTCGACGATGTCATCCTCTGCACATCTCGGAATCCTCGGACCGGGTATCGACGACGCAGTCGAGTTCCGCGCAGAAGTACACCAGGCATCCGGCATGGTCGCGGCCCAATTGCAGATCCCAATCGGGCAAGCGATGGCACGGATTCGAGCCCACGCCTTCGCAAACGACATCCCGCTCGCCGTTGTCGCGGGCGACATCGTTGCTCGTCGACTCCGGTTGAGCGATGATCGCGATCACCGAGAAAGAGAGGTCGGCTCATGACCGACGACATCCACCAGATCGCGGGAAAGAGGCAAGCACTGACAGCGGCCACCTTCGTTGAAATCGTCGACGCATTGGTCGACGACTTCGATGTCATCGATGTGCTGACCCTGCTCGCAGTCCGCAGCGTCGAACTGATCGGCGCCGCCGCAGCTGGCATCCTGCTCGCCGACACGACGGGGAACCTGCGAGTCATCGGCGCCTCGAGCGAGCAGATCGGTCTCTTGGAATTGCTCCAGATCCAAAACCGCAAAGGGCCGTGCTTCGATTCTTACACCAGCGGCGCTGTGGTCGCTCACGCCAGTCTCGATCAAGCGTCGCCTTGGCCAGAGTTCGCACGCGAGAGCGTCGCTGCCGGCTATCCGTCCGTATGCGCGGTGCCGCTGCGTCTGCGCGCAAGGATCCTCGGGTGCTTGAACCTGTTCATGTCCGATCCGGTGCCGCTGAACGACCAAGACGTCGCTCTCGCACAGGCGTTGGCCGATGTCGCCAGCGTCACCATCGTGCAAGACCAAGCCGCCCGCGAGGGGGCGATACGTGAAGGCAACCTGCAGCATGCGCTCGACAGCCGGATCGTGGTCGAGCAAGCAAAAGGCATGATCGCCGAACACGGCAAGCTCAGCATGGACCAGGCGTTCGTCCTCCTTCGCGCTTTCGCCCGCAACGGCAACCACCGCCTCAGCGACCTCGCCGAGGCCGTCGTCGATGGCACGCTTTCAGCACAAACCGTCAGCGCAACCCGGCCACCGCCGCAACCACCCACTTCGCGCCGGATCGGATAGAAGCTCGCACAGATCGGAGCACGGTCGGACCGTGTTTCAACCCTTCGACGACTCGCAACGGGAATCCACTCGGCGCGAAGGCATCGGAAACGATCGAACCGCGGGAGGACCGCCGATGGAGAAGACGGGGCCTCCGCCAGCGCGCTTGGCGTGGTACATGGCCTCGTCCGCACCCGCCATCAGTAAGGGGCGATAGCGGCAGGTCTGGACACCGGCAGAAGCACCGATCTGGATATTGCCGGTTGATGTCGTCGCCACCGTGTTGACCATGCGTGTCGCGAGCTGAACGAGTTCGTCACCCTCGGCCCCCGGGCAGATCACGACGAACTCGTCGCCACCCCAGCGGATCACGATGTCGGTCGGGCGTGTGCACCTCGTCAGGGCGTCGGCAAAGGCTTGCAGCAATACGTCGCCGACGTCGTGGCCGTGGGTGTCGTTGACTGCTTTGAACCCGTCGAGGTCGATCATGACGACACCGACCAGAGGCATGTCGACGCCGTTCATGGCTTCGCCGCTCAACCAGCGCTGCAAGCCCTCACGGTTCATCAGGCCAGTCAGCGGATCTTTGGTTGCGTGCTGTGTCTCGCGATCGAGTCTGGTCTTTGCGTTGTCGAGTCGAACGCTGATCGCCTCGATGCTTGCCGTCAACGAGAGCGCCGCACGGCCCAACGCCGCCTCTGCACCCGTTGTCGACACCGTCTGGGCCGAAGCGATTGCGGCATCGATGCGAGCGGCGACCTCGCTGGGGATCATCTGGCGGACACCACTCAGGATTCGCCGGGCATGTTCCGTTGAGCTCAGGCGATCAAAGCCCCAAGTGGCCTGGAAGCGTCGCCGGCCCTCGAGTGTTCGGCCCTCGGGGTCGAGCTCCTCGAGATCGGTACCGATCACGTGAGCCCCGACGACCGGTGAGAGCACGATGACGCTCCACTCGTGGGCCAGAGCGTCTTGCTCGTGGAGACGGACATGGGTGACTCCGGGCGCTGCATCTCCCTCGCCGACGTAGGCGACGACCACGGTTTGGCCGAGTTCCGCCAACTCCGCATAGAGACGGGCCATGGGCGCAAAGTACGCACCCCGCTGAAAGAGGGCAACCACGATCGCCTCCGGTCCCAGTGACCGGGCGAGACCTTCAACGGCATGCGACAGCGCGGCCAAAGTCCGCTTCGTGGCAACAGTGCCGCGAGCAGCGACCCCCGCGCATCGCCACCGACCACATCAACGACAACGTCGAAAACATCCGTGCCGAACTCGGCGACAACGTCGGCCTGCCGATCGACGACTGCAGAAGCGCCGAGCGCGCCCAGCGCTGCGTGCTTGTCGGCGCCGGCGATCGCCGAGACACGCGCGTGACGAGCGACGGCCAATCGCACGGCGGCCGAGCCGACCCCGCCCGACGCGCCGGTGATGAGCACTCGCTCTCCCGCACGCAGACCGGCGCGGACGAGCATGTTCTCGGCTGTGGAGTACGAGCACGTGAACGAGGCCAGCTTCGTGTCGGTCATCGTGCTGTCGATCGGATGCGCGTGGCGGGCGGGTACGACGGCGTACTCCGCGAATGCACCGTCGACCTCGGAGCCGAAGCCGCACGAGCACCTCGCCTGCCACGGGAACCGGCACCGGCACGTCATCGCGAACGGTCAGGCAGTCCTCGCCTCCGTGGCCGGTCAGCAGCACCGCGCGCATCGAACTCGTCATCTGCACGTCGACACGAGTGGGTCGGTCATGATGCGGCCGTTCCGATCGAGCATGGCGCAGATTACCGTCGCGCATCTGGGGCCTTCGCTGATCGCCGCATTGCCCAGCTGACCCATGCGACGTGCAGAGGACACTCAAGTTCGGCCCGCTTGTGCCGATATGTTCTCCGGGTGCGTGTGGAGACACGCAGCCAGGTCGAGTCAGGAAACGTCGCGACTTCCGAACGGTCAAACCTGCGTGAGCAGGCGCACGGTCAACGGGCCTCATCCACCTCTCCGAGGTGACATGGCCGCCGGACTGAACAGCACGACCGCTCAGGAGCCGCACATGACCATCAGCCCACTCGCTTCGACCCACCAGGGTGCACACCGTCGCCGCCGCCGGGTCATCGCCGCCGGCACGTTCGTTCTCGCGGCGGTTCCGCTGTTGCTGGCCGCGCACCAAGCCGACGCCGGCATCGTGCCGACCGTCGGGTTGGGCACGTCGTCGAACTACTCGGTGCTCGGTGCGAGCACCGTCACGAACACGAACCTCAGCGTCCTCGCCGGCAGCGTCGGACTGTCGCCCGGGACCTCGATCGTCGGGTTTCCGCCCGGCATCGTGCTCCCCCCGTCGACCATCGAGGCGACCAGCGCCGTCACGATCCAGGCCCAGGTCGATCTGACCACTGCCTACAACGATGCCGCCGGCCGGCCCGTCGAATTCACCCAGACCAATCCTGACCTCGTCGGCCAGACCCTCCTGCCCGGCGTGTACGCCGGTTCGTCGAAGTCGCCGCTCGGACTCAGCGGACAGCTCGTCCTGGACGGTCAGAACAATCCGAACGCCGTGTTCATCTTCCAGACCGACTCCACCCTGATCACCAGCTCCGGCAGCAGCATCGAACTGATCAACGGGGCGTCCGAGTGCAACGTGTTCTGGCAGGTCGGAAGCTCCGCCACGCTCGGGACCGGGTCGGTCTTCGTCGGCAACATCCTCGCCCTGACCTCGATCACCGTCGAGAGCGCCGTCACGGTCCATGGACGAGCGCTCGCCCAAACGGGTGCCGTCACCCTCGACAACGACACCTTCACCCAGCCGAGCTGCACGCCGAGCACGGCGACGACGCCACCCTCGACGGTGCCCGCCACCACGGTGCCGGCGACCACGCCGGCGACGAGTCCAGCGACACCGATCGTCGGGTCCGACACGACCGTCGCGACATCGCCGATCGCGGCACCCACGTCGTTCGATGTCACCGACCTGACGCTGCCACGGACCGGCACGACCTCGACCGAGCTCACCGCGTGCTTCGCATTTGCGATGCTGGTGTTCGGGGCGCTGGCCGTGCTGTGTGCCAGACGACGCCCGAACACCGTCGACTGACGCCGACGGACTCCCGACCGTCGTCAGCCGAGCACGGAGCGGAGCGCATCGAGGCGTGAGGGCACGAGTCGATACCAGACCCACAGGCCGCGCTTCTCGCGCTCGATCAGCCCGGCGTCGAAGAGGATCTTCATGTGGTGGCTGACGGTGGGCTGCGAACGGCCGGACACCTCGGTCAGATCGCACGCACACACTTCCTCGCCGCCCGCGGCTGCGATGTGGCTCAGCAGCCGCAACCGGATCGGGTCTGCCAGCGCCGCGAACGACGAGGCCAGCAGCACCGCTTGGTCCTCGTCGAGAACATCGGTCCGAACCGGACTGCAGCATGCAATCGGATCGAGCGTCACGGACTTGCGGCTTGCCATGCGCCAACTGTATCGACAATGATCGAAGAAGTCCATTGACAAACGTCGATCCGATGGTACGTTCATCACATCGATGAACGTCAATCTATGACGTTCGGACCTCAGGAGGACAGTTCATGTCTCGTGTTCAACTCGCACTCAACGTCGAGGACCTCGACGCGTCGATCGCGTTCTACACCAAGCTCTTCGGCACCGAACCCGCCAAGATCCGCGACGGCTACGCCAACTTCGCCATCGCCGATCCTCCGCTCAAGCTGATCCTCTTCACCGGCATGGGCGAGCCCGGTTCCCTCAACCACATCGGCGTCGAGGTCGACGACGTCGAAGCCGTGGGAACGATCATCGCCCGGGCCCAGGAGCTCGGCATGGAACAGGAGATCCAGGACGACGTCTCCTGCTGCTTCGCCGTTCAGGACAAGACGTGGATCAAGGGACCCGAGAACGACTGGGAGTTCTACTACGTCAAGGGCGACGCCCCGTCGATGGAGTGTGGCATCACCGACACGGGCAGTGGCGCGTCAGCCGGCTCCGGGGCAGCGCTCGAGACCGTGCTCGCGACGGTGCCGTCCTCGACGTCGGGCTGTTGCTGACCTGGACGCGCATCGAGTGACGGCTGGGCGCACGTGATCGAGCTCGCTGACGCTCCCGAGACCGGGCCCGGTCGGCTTCACCTCACCCTCGTGCGTCGACTCGTGGCCGAAGCAGTCGGCACCTGCCTGCTGGTCATCGCCGTCGTCGGATCCGGGATCATGGCCTCGCGCCTGTCCCCCACCGACGTCGGCATCCAGCTCCTCGAGAACGCGTTCGCGACCGCAGCCGCGCTCGTCGGGCTCATCCTGATGTTCGGTGCGGTGTCGGGGGCGCACTTCAACCCGGTCGTCACGCTCGTCGACCGGCTGTTCGGAACCACCTCGACCCGAGACGCCGTCCTCTACACCCTGGCCCAGATCGCCGGTGGATGCATCGGCTCGGTGATCGCGAACGTCATGTTCGAGCTCGACCCGATCAACGTGTCCACCCACGTCCGTTCCTCCGGCGCGCTGTGGCTGTCAGAGGCCGTCGCGACGATCGGCCTGCTGCTCGTCATCCACGGCTGTGTGCGCACCGGCCGAGCATCCGCCGTGCCCTTCGCTGTCGGTGCGTGGATCGGCGGCGCGTACTGGTTCACGTCTTCCACGAGCTTCGCCAACCCGGCCGTCACCGTCGCGCGAACCCTCTCGGACAGCTTCGCCGGAATCAAACCGTCATCCGCACCCATGTTCGTGGCGATGCAACTCGTCGGCGCCCTGTTGGCCTACGCCCTCATCCGCTTCATCTACCCGCACACCGACCGAGGAGACGCCGGTGCCTGAGCGCGCCGACAGCGCGGGCCGGCCGTCTGTCTGAGTGCCTCGGAGGGATGTCACCGCGGTGCGTTATGTTGCCGACGTGATGGCTGAGCCTGGGCAGCGTCAACGGGTTCGGCTGCGGGTGGTGCTGGTGGAGTGGGGTCGACTCGGTTGCCTCGGTTTCGGCGGGCCGCCGACCCACATCGTGATGCTGCGCACGCTGTGCGTCGAACGGAACGAGTGGCTGGAACCGGTCGAGTTCGAGGACGCGATCGCCGCGTGCAACCTGTTGCCAGGTCCGGCTTCGACGCAGCTGGCGATCTTGTGCGCGTGGACGGTCGCGGGGCCCCTCGGTGCGGTGGTCGGGGGCTTGGCATTCATCGTGCCGGGGTTGTTGATCATCTTGGGTCTCGCCAGCGTGTTCCTGGGTGCGTCGCCGCCGGTGTGGCTGCTCGGTGCGGGCGCGGGCGCCGGCGCTGCGGTAGCTGCGGTCGCCGTTCACGCGGGCCTCGGTCTCGCGCCGGCGAGTTGGCGTCGAGCCGAGTCGCACCGTCGCTGGGTGATCTACGCGGTGATCGGAGCTGTCACCGCGGCGACGGCTGGACCGTTCCTCGTGGTGGTGCTGATCGTCCTCGGGATGATCGAGGTGCAGGTGCGACGCCGGAGTGGTGCAGATCGCGTCGGGTCCGTCGCCGCTCCACTCTTCGTGCCGATCATGGTTGCGGTGACCAGCGGCGGTCTGCTCGCGGTCGGGTGGGTTGCGCTGAAGGTCGGGGCCCTGTCATACGGCGGGGGCTTCGTGATCATCCCGTTGATGCAGCATGACGCTGTTCAGCAGCATCACTGGATGACCGCTGGTCAGTTCCTCGATGCTGTTGCGTTCGGTCAGATCACACCCGGGCCCGTGGTCCAGACCGTGGCTGTGGTCGGGTACGCGGCGGCAGGTGTTGGCGGTGGTCTCCTTGCAGCTGC
>JAOBWO010000253.1 GCA_025463415.1 Acidimicrobiales bacterium
TCGCAGGTCGGCAGTACCTCGGTCTCCACGCCGCGCACGAGGATCGAGTAGGGCGGTTGCTCGCAGACGTAACGCGCATGACCGCGCTTCTCCGCCACCCACTGCGCCTTGACGATCTGCGACGGCGGGTACGTCGAGGAGCCGAGATAACGGATCTTGCCGGCGCGCTGCAGATCGGTGAGCGCGCCGAGCGTCTCGTCGTGATCGGTCAACGGATCCCAGCGGTGGATCTGGTAGAGGTCGATCCAATCGGTCTGCAGACGGCGAAGGCTGTTCTCGACCTCCTGGATGATCCAGCGGCGCGAGTTGCCTTGCATGTTCGGATCGGTGTCGTGCATCGTCCCGTGCACCTTGGTCGCGAGCACGACGGAATCGCGGCGGCCCTTGAGGGCCTTGCCGACGATCTCCTCGGATTCGCCCCGCGCGTACACGTCGGCCGTGTCGATGAAGTTGATCCCTGCGTCGAGTGCGCTGTGGATGATTCGCACGGAGTCGTCGTGGTCGGTGTTGCCCCACGCTCCGAACATCATCGCGCCGAGGCAGAGCTCGCTGACTTGGAGGCCGGTGCGGCCGAGGCGTCGGTAGTGCATGTCCTCAATCCTCCTGCATCGGCGGGCACAATCCCGAGTTGCGACTAAGTTCGGCACATGAGACGCCTTGCGGCCGGCGATCCGATCACCGACGTGTTGAGCGCGTACCGCGCTGACAGGACACCTGCCGACGGCCGGTGCTGGGTGATGGCCAACATGGTCGGCGGCATCGACGGAACTGCGGCCGCGGGAGGGCGCGTCGCGGCGCTCTCGACACCGCTCGACGCAGAGCTGTTCACTCGATTGCGGTCGTTCGCCGACGTGATCCTGGTCGGCGCCGAGACGGTGCGCCGCGAGCGCTACGGCCCGGTGCGTCTGGCGCCTGAGCTCGTCGACGCACGGACGCACGCCGGGCGCGGTCTACCTCGCATCGCGATCGTGTCGCGATCGCTCGAGCTCGCTGCAGATCTGCCCGTCTTCGATGTCGAACACCCGCCGATCGTGTTCACGTGTCGGACGAGTGACACCTCCCGGTTGGACGGCATCCCAGCCGAGATCGTCATCGCCGGCGACGTCGACGTCGACCTCGCCGCAGTGATCGACATCCTCGCCGATCGATCGATGCAGACCGTCCTCTGCGAAGGCGGGCCCACACTGCTGGGCGACCTGATCGGACGCGACCTCCTCGACGAGTACCTGTTGACCATCACGCCGATCGTTGGCGGGGACGACATCCCGATCATCCGCAACCGCACGAACGCCGAGTTGCGACGATTTCACCTGCAACAGGTCCTCGAGGACGACGGCACGTTGTTCATGCGCTACACCCGAAGGAGCGAGACATGACGGACCCATCGGCGCAGATCTTTCGCTGGATCGACTCACCACTGATCATCGCCACCACGGCGTCGCACGGTCAGCTCGCCGGATGTGTCGCCGGCTTCCACACCCAGTGCAGCATCGAGCCGGTCCGCTACGCCGTGTGGCTGTCCAAAGCGAACCACACGCAGCGCGTCGCCTTGTTCTCGACGCACGTCGCGCTCCACTTCCTCGACAAGGGCGATCACGACCTCGCTGCGCTGTTCGGTGGTCTGTCTGCAGATGAGGTCGACAAGTTCGCCTCCGTCGCCTGGTCCGCCGGCCCCGGAGGCGTCCCGCTGATCGACGCCTGTCCGAATCGGATCGTCTTGCGACGCACCACGGTCTGGGACGACGGAAGTGACCACGTCTGCCTCATCGGCGAACCCATCGACGCCCAGGCCGGGCCCCTCGACCGCGCGCCGATGCGAGTCACCGACGCCGACGACATCGAACCGGGGCACTCAGCCGGCTCGCGAGGAACGCCGAACGACCTCACCGCCGGCGAGTCTGCGGAGCAGAACGTCGCGACCCTCGAGGACATCGCGGCCGGGTCCGGTCACCCGATCGATCTGCCGGGTGGGCACTGACGAATTTGCCGGCGAGTCGCCTGCCCGAGACGGTCGCGTCAGGTGTTGGGGCTGTGCCAGGCACCCTCGCCATCGACGATGCGCACGTCGGTGATCCCTGCTTGCTCCATCACCTGAGCAGCGATGGTGGCTTCGTGCTCGTCGCGGGTGAACGCGGCGATCAGGTACAGATCGGTCGTGGGCTTGTTCGGTTGCTCCCAGGCGCGCTCGCCGGCGAAGCGGGCGCCGCCACGACCACAGCCCGACCATGAGTGCCACGAAGCAACCGAGGATCACACCGGCAGCAAGGGAGATGACGAACCCGCAGACGACACCGGCGATGATCCCGGCGGCCCCTCCTGCCACCACGGCCGTCGCAAGACCCGCCGCTTCGGCAGGTCGACGACTCCCTGCCGATCCTCATGGCCGTGAGGTAGGACGGTCGGTGTGGTCGCGCTGACGGTGGCAACGGCGACCTGACGTGCCGGCAGGCTGTCGACAAGTGTCAGGCGGAACATCTTGAGCTGCTCGTCGGATGTCATCTGTCCGAGGTGGTGTGCTCGTCGAAGGGCGCGTCGTTGTCGACATCCACGGGCCTGCCGGGGAAGGACTTCTCTGCGTAGCACTTGAGGGTGACCATTCCCTTTCGCTCCCAAGCGGCGAGCCCAGGTGAAGATGTGAATCAGGATTCTCGGCTCCGGCGCAGCCTCCGACTCCCGACTGCCCCTCACGTGGTGCAGCGGGACGCCGAGGTCAGGGTTCTGAGGTGCCCGGTAGGGATTCGACGTCGTCGCGGTCGTTCCGCACGCTGGCCAGGATTCGTTCGGCAGTGCTGATCATCGGTCGTTGTAGTCCGTGGCGGCGTTGCGGATCAGATTGGCGGCCTGAGCGCTACTGCAGTCCTGGATGGCCATCAGCACACCCTGGGCCTGTGAGACGAGCGCGAACTCGTCGTGCTCCTCCTGCAGCTGGTCGCGGATGGCGCGCGCGGTGGACAGCACGGACGACTTCATCAACGCGGTGGCGATCTCGGCAGCGATGATCGTTGCCGTGTCGAGGTCTCGTCGATCGAACGCGTTCTGCCGTTGGGAGTAGATGTTGAGCGAGCCGACCACGGAGCCGTGATCGATCGCGGGCGTCGAGAGCACGCTGAGCACCCGCCGATCGGCCGCACCGACAGCGAAGTGCGGAAACCGCTGATCCGTCGGCGCGAAGCCGATCCGAATCGTCTCCCCCGTCAACGCCGTGACGCAGGGGCCTTCGTTGTTGTCGTACTGGACGAGATCCATCTGCAATGCGACCCGGTCGGTCACGGCGTCGGTCGACGGCGCCCCATCGACGATCATCGACACGCTCGCACCCGAGCAGTCCTTCACCAGCCGACACGTGACAACCGCTCGAGATCGGCCTTCAGGGACTTGTCGGTCAACAGGGCGAGAGCAAGGTCCGTGAGCACGCCGGTCAAGCGAACTGCGTCAGGTACATCCACGATCAACTCCATGGGCATGACGCGACCGGCTGCTTGACCGCTCTCGAACTGTAGCCGGGTCGTCCCCGGCTCGACCGGTCTCAGTCGAGGCGCAGCCGTGGGCGGTTCGCCACACCCGATGTCGGCAACTGCCCACGGTTCCCGCCGGCGGCTCAGGCGACCGGTGTCAACCGAGCAATACCGAGGGGTGCTTCGGCTGCGACCGGCTCTTTGTGAATCTCCACGTGATGAAACTCCGCTGCAACGGCGCAGCCGTGGGCAGTTCGCCACACACGATGTCGACAACTGCCCACAGTCCCGCTGGCGGCGCTGAGCTTCGTCACGTGGAGATTCACGAAGGACGACGGCCCGCATTGACACGGCGCCCCAGGGGACGGCTGTCGACGAGGTGCCGATCGCTGCCCCGGCTGCGGATCAGCCGACACGGTGGTCGGCGAGGTTCGACGTGGAGAGTGCGGAGTCGTCTCGGGTGACGATGAACGCGGCGTAGTCGGGGTGGCGCTGGGCGAGCCAGTTGAGACCGTCGACACCCATCACGAACACGGCGGTCGCGTAGGCGTCGGTATACGTGAGATCGGGGCCGACGATGGTGACGCTGGCGAGGTCCGCTGTCGGCTCGCCGGTGGTGGGGTCGATGATGTGTGCGCCCCGCTCGTAGGTGGCCGAAGTCGCGATGGCCAGCCGGTGGGCTCCGGCGATGACTGCAGCGCTCTTGCCAGGTTGATCGGGGTGGCGAATGCCGATCCGCCATGGCTCTCCAGGGTGGGCGTGGCCGCGGACGGTGATGTCGCCTCCCGCGTTGATGCAGAAGTTGACCGCACCGTGGCGCTCCAGGATCTCTGCGGCACGTTCGATGGACCACCCTTTGACGACGCCGGATGGGTCGAAGCTGCTGCCGTTGGGGGCGGGTACGACGAAGGCGTCGAACGCTCCGTCGGTGTCTTCGTAGAGCTCCTCGCACAAAGCGAGCACGTTGATGACCTCATCGCTCAGCTCCTCCAGCGTTGCGTCCCCGGTGCCGAAACGGCTGATGGGACTCTCCGGCTTGTAGGTGCTGAACGTGTCGTCGACGTGATGGAGCCAGCGGACGACCTCGTCGACGGCGTCCTCGGACACTTCGTCCCGGAGATCGATCGACACGGCCATTCCCATCACGAGCTCGACGTGAGTTCGGCCGCCCCGGGCGCGCACAGCCGGCAGCTCGTGCTGGTGGAGGTGAAGGGTTGCGGTCACGATGTCACGCTCGCTTGCGCCGCGGTCGCCTGGGCGAGATCGATGGCTGACTGGAGCGACGCCTTGTAGCTGTCACTGGTGTAGGTGGCGCCGGAGACGGTGTCGATGTTCGCGCTCTGCGCCGTCAGCACTTCGCTCGCAAGGGTCGGGGTGGCGCTGGCGTTGATCGAGATGCTCTTGCGATCGTCCGTCGGGGTCTGGACAGCGACGACTTCGGTGATCTGCCCGTTGGTGACGGTGATCTCGACCTGCACCGGGCCCCACTTGTTCGTGGCTGTCGCACCGGTGTACGTGCCGTCTGCGAGCGTCGACCCAGCGGCCGCTGACGCCGCCGCAGTCGTTGCGGCCGTCGTGGCTGCGGTCGCCGTGGTGGCGGTGGTGGCTGCAGTCGTCGCTGACGTCGCTGCGGTCGCCGTGGTGGCGGTGGTGGCAGCAGCTGTGGTGGCCGACGCCGCTCCGGATGCGACCGCGACACCAGTGAGCGTGTTCGCGTTGTTCGACGCGGCGGCGGTGTTGGCATGCTGGAAGTAGGCGGTCAGCCCAGCGGTCGTGGTGATGCTCATCAGCACGGCTGCAGTGCGGCTGCCCTTCGCGGCGTGCCGCTTGCGCTGACGCGCCGTGGGGGTGGTCTGGCCAGAGGCCGCCGGCTGAGTCCGTGCGACTCTGCTGGCCGCCAGCCGGGCGAGGCGCTGCTGCGTCGCTGCGTCGATCTCCACGGCCTGCGGCGAGACGGGCGGCGGGAACGTGGTGGGGGGTTCGATGTCCATGCACCCATTCAGCTCTGGGTGGATAAGCGGCGCCTTAACTGGCTTTGGGAGTTTGCTGAGACTTCGACAGGGCCAGTCCCCAGACGCGCACGCCGAGCGGGTAGACGGCACATCCGACGGCGACGGGCACCAGCACGCGGAACGCGACGCTGTGAGCGTCAGAGCCGAGTTGGTAGGCGTGGATGCACGCGAGCGCCGTCGCTGGCACCGAGAGCAGGTGGACCATGCGCCAGGTCCGGCGGCGGAACAGCATCTTCGGCCACGAGGTGAACACGGCAATGGCCAGTCCGTAGAAGGCGAGGACTCCCCATGTGAACGCAGCGGTCGTCGAGTCAGCCGAGCCCGGCACGAACACGGTCGCGAGGCTGACGCCGAGATCCGAGTCCGCGAACGCCGTGACGAGGTGGATGGCGGTGAAGACCAGGGCGAGTCCGCCGAGGCCTTTGTGCAGATCCAACCACCACGCCGGCCGCAAGCGGGTGCCGGTCTCTCGCGCCGAGAAGAGGAATCCCCACGCCAGGGACGCGAGCATCAGAACCGTC
Source organism: Acidimicrobiales bacterium (assembly GCA_025463415.1). Classification (GTDB taxonomy): domain Bacteria; phylum Actinomycetota; class Acidimicrobiia; order Acidimicrobiales; family Ilumatobacteraceae; genus WLMZ01. The sequence goes on from JAOBWO010000253.1 coordinate 5,989, forward strand.
GCCACGATGCCCGTTGCCCTCGTCAAATACCACAACCAGCTGTTCATCAGGTCCTGTCACTGTGGCCCGCCCGCACCCTAGACAAACGCGAATGAGCCCGCTCTCGCGAGCGGGCTCATGCGGGGATGGAAGTGTCAGCCGGTCGTGGTGGCTGAGGCCGGCGTGTCCGTCGCGTCTGTCGCGTCGTCGTTGTGGTGGCCGTGATGACCGCCGCCATGGCCGCCCTCGACGTGACTCGCGAGGATGGTGGAGTTGCCGGCGTCGACGATCACGTCGTAGCTGCCGCCGGCTGTGGCCGTGACATCGACGTCCCAGACGACGTTGCCGGCGACGCTCTTCAGCGCAGCCGTTCCGGCCGTACCAGGCGTGTTCGCCAGAGCCGCGGCGATCGCCTGATCGCTGCTGACGGTGGCGACCGCTTGCAGCTCGGCATCGGTGGCCTTCGAGCCGTCGGTGGGCACCGCGACCGTCACCGACGATGTGTACGACGGGGTGGCGTCGCCGTGTCCGCCGCCGTGGCCGCCTTCGGCGTGGGTGGCGAGCACGGTTGCGTTGCCGGCGTCGACGATCACGTCGAAGTCGCCGCCCGCGGTCGCGGTCACATCGACCTCCCACACGACGTTGCCGCCAACGCTCTTGAGCTCAGCGGTGCCGGCCGTGCCGGGAGTGCTTGCGAGAGCAGCTGCCGTCGCGGCGTCGGACGACACGGTGGCCACCGCGTGCAGTTCGGCATCGGTCGGCTTGGAACCATCGGCAGCGACCGGGATCGTCACCGAGGAGGTGTAGGACGGAGCGGTCTGATCCGTGCCCGTGCCCGTGTCGGCGGTTGCCGCTGAAGTAGCGGTGGTAGCCGGGGTCGCCGGGGTGGTGTCGACGGTGGTTGCCGCAGTGACCGCTGCGACTGAAGGGGCGCTGGATGGGGTAGAGGCGGCACTGGCGATGCCTGCGGCGCCGAGGCTGATTCCGACGCCGGCGAGGACGGCGTACATCTTGCGCTTGCTGGGATTCATTGGGGAGGTCCTGTTCTTGTCGATCGCACCGGGTGTGCGTTGTCGAAGATCAGTGAACGACACGGAGGTGAAGTCAACCGCAACGGACTCTGAGAAGAACCTGAACTTCGGCCGACCCGGTTGAGGCGACTGATCAGAACGCGAATCGCTCCTCATGGATGTAGTCGTCCGACAGCCCAGCTCCGTGCAGAGACGCTCGCACGGCTTCGGTCATCCCGGGTGGGCCGCACATGTAGACGTCGCGTCTGGCGACGTTCGGGACGAGCGCCAGGATGGACGTCGCGGACAGGCAGTCGCTGTTGTCGCCGACGAGGTAGTGCACTCGTGCCCCGCGTCGGCGGGCGATCTCGTCGAGCTCTTGCCCGAACAGCACCTGTCCGGCGTTGCGCGCACGGTACAGCAACGTCAGGTCCTGACCGGGCACGAGTGGGATGGTTTCGAACAGGGCGCGCATCGGGGTGATGCCGACCCCGCCGGCGATCAGCAGGATGTCGTCTCTGCTGCGCCGGACACTGGTCATCGCACCGTAGGGACCTTCGGTCACCACCCAGGTTCCAATGGCAATGTCTTGTAGCCGTTGGCTTCCTTGACCGAGTGCCTTGACGGTGAGTCGGAGACGATCTGCGGTGGGTGCCGCCGACAGCGAGAACGGATGAGCGGTGAGCCAGAGATCCGGAGTCAGGAACCGCCAGCGGAAGAACTGGCCGGACTCGGCCTGGAGTTCGGTGAGGTGCTCGCCTTCGACGACGATGCTGACCACGCCTGGGCCCTCGGGGATGATGTCGGCGACGCGCATCCGGTGGCGTGCGGCTTGGCGGATCGGTGTGAGCACTCGATGTCGGATGAGCATTGCGAACACATGGGTGTACAGCAATGCCCACACCACCTGCAGGAGGCGACGGCCCGCGAGGTCGGGTCCTGCGAGTTGGTGGACGAAGGACAGTGCGATGGCGACGTAGGTCAGGAGGTGGATGGCGTGCCACTTCTCGTACGACATGCGCGAGCGTGCCGCCCGTGCGGAGGCAACGCCGACGACGACCAGCATGATCGTGCCGATGGTTGCTGCCATCAACCACGGGAGGTTTGCAACCTGCCAGAACGCAACCAGCATCCCCTCGCGTCGGGATTGAGCCCAACCCACGACGGCCGCATATGCGTGGATCAGGATCAGGGTGACCACGAGCCGGCCGCCTCGGCTGTGCCATCGAGCGAGGACATCGGCGCCGATGTTGCGCTCCAGCGCCGGCGCGCGTGACATCAGCGCGATCAGGGCGAGGACGGCGTACCCGGCCAGCATCCCGCAGACGTGCGCCACGACAGGTGCCCACCGGAGCGGCGACGGTCCGTTCAGCGCAACCACGATCGGCCACCATGCGACGGCCATCGCGCCGACCCAGATCGCAGTCAGCACCGCGTAGCGCACACCACTCGGCGAGCGGCCGATCGGCGCGGAGCGATCGACGATGCCGGTGCCGTGTCCACTCGCCGCTCGTGGGATGTCGATCGGTCGTTCGGGGGCGCGTGTCGACATCATCGCTGCACGCTGAGGGCGGAGGTGGCCGCCGGCAGAGTTGCGACGGTCGATGAGGTCGCGCTTGCCGCGGGCGGCCGAGGTGTCACTGGCGATACCGACGATGCCCCGAACCCGAGCCACAGCCCGCAGACCGACGCAAGGGCGAACACCGCGGCGTTCAGGCGTCGACCGCTCCTTCGGCCCGAGGGCACCGGAGCGGGACGACGCATCGGTCGACTGCCGTGCCGCCTGGGCTGCGCCGGTGTGGAGGAAGGGATCGACCGCCGCAGCAACGGATCGATGGACGAGGGCGGAGGAAACGTCGGTGGGGGTTCGAGATCCATGCGCCCACCTTGGCCACGATCGTCTGAACGTCACCTGAACGGCGTCTGAAAGACCGCCGAGATCAGAGGTCGCCGGAACGTTGGAGCACGACGAACGCGCCCCAACCGGGCAGCAACGGGATCCAGAAGGTGGCGAGTCGGAACAGGATGACGGCAGCGACAGCGGTCGTGCTGGGCATGCCGGCCGATGTCAGGCCTGCGATCAGCGCAGCCTCGACGGCACCGATGCCGCCCGGTGTGGGAGCAACGGAGGACACCGCCGAACCGACGAGGTAGACGAGGGCGACCGAGGTGAACGCCGGGCCGGCACCGAAGGCTGACACGGCGACTTCCAACGCGAGGATGTAGCCGATCGTGATCGCGACCGAGCCGCCGAACAGCTCGAGCATCTTGCTCGGTTGGCGGGCGATGTCGCCGACGTTGGCGAGCGAGCGTTTGGTCGCCGGCAGGACGCGCGTCGTGAGGAGTGAGCGACTCCACGGGATGACGAGGCTCGCGGCCGCGACCAGCAACACGCCGGCGGCGATGAGACCGGTCGTGGCGAGCGAGGGCAGATCGAAGGTTCGCAGGCCCGATGTACCGGCCAGTGACACGAACAGCACGGTCAGCGTCACATGGACGACGAAGCCGGCCACCGAGTCCACGCCCACGGCGGACACGGCCGTCGGTGTGTCGACCCCGCGCTTCTGGAGGAAGCGGGCGGTCAGCGCCAGCCCTCCCCCGGGCGCAGCGACACCGACGAACGATGTCGCCATCTGCACGCCGATGTTCGGCCCCAAAGGCAGTCGCTGGGAGAGCGCTCCGTCGAGCGCCACCGCGGCTCCGACATAGGTGGTTGCCGACAGTGCGAGTGCGGCGACCGCCCACCACCAGTTGGCATGGGCCAGTTGGCTCCAGACCGAACCGATGCCGACGAGTTGCGGAACGAGTGTCCACAACGCGAGCGAGGCCATCACGATCGTCAGGACCGTCCGTGGTTTGATCCGTTCGAGCTCGGCGATCGGCACCCGGTCGGCGCCTGTCACCCGTTCGACCTCCTCGCGCAGCAGGTCCAGGCCACCAGCGGCTTTGATCGCGGCGCGAGTGCGCGGTGTGAGCGCCAGCGGCTGCAGGCGCGGCATGGTCGCGGCGACGACGGCCGGGCCCACGGCCGTGACCGCGGCTTCGACAGCACGCGCTGCTCCGGTGACTGCAGCGGTCGCCGCAAGGACTTCGGCGACATCGGTGGCCAACTCCGCTCCGACGACGCCGAGCGAGGCGGTGGCGAACTCGACGAGCACGACTCGACCCTCGCCGTCGATCCAGAGGCAGTCAGCGTTGAGTCGCCGGTGCACCGTGTGGGTTCGCTGGAGCGCGGCGACGATGTCCCAGATCGGGCGCAACAGCTCGGCCGGCCGTTCGCTCGGGTCGAGGGCGCTGAGCGGCCGACGTGATCGGGCTTCGAAGGCCATCAACATCGCGTCCGGCTGCAGTTCGGCAAGGGCGACCAGTCGCACGGTCGGGATCCCGTCGGCGTGAGCTTTCAGCGCGCAGAGTGCTTCGTGTTCGACAGCGGAGCGAAGCGAGCGGAAGGGACGGTCTTGACCCACGTCGCGAAAGCGGGCGGCATGATAGATCCGCACTGGCAGCAGGCTCGTCCACGAATCGCGGCTGACGATCTTGACGAAGAAGGCGGATCCATCTTCGAGTTGGGCGCGGAAGCCGGCGAAGCCTCGGAAGCCGCCGAACTCCTCGATCGAGGCCACCTCGTATCCGAGGCCGCGCAGAGCTCTGGCAACGCTGCCCGGCCCCGGTCTCATGTCTCGCGCGCCGAACGCCACCTGCACCAGCAGCGACGCTGCCGCCGCCATTGCGATCGCCGTGACGATCGTCGTCGGGTCTGCGAGTCCGACGCCCAACCGCGCGACGACACCGAACGCCAACACCACGAGGCCGATCCGCCGCCACCGCCCCGACCAGTGAGCCCGGTCGACGAACATCCACGCCGCGATCACGCCGAGATCGATCGTCGTCGGGAACGCCGCTCCGATGCCGTACCGGTTCCGTGCGACGGATTGCAGATCAGCCGAGGTCAGACCTCGGTGGTGTCGGGGTGTGAGCGGAAGGGTGGCGGCTCCGACCAGCTTCGACAGCAGGACCAGGCCGGCGACGCAGACGACGGCGGCCAGCAGCATGCGCCCCACGCGAGCGAAGTGGCGAAGCACCACCTGGCTGAAGAGCCCGAGCACTGCTGGGATGAGCAACCCGAGTTGGCACGCGCTGACGACGGCAGACACCATCCATCGTGGTGCTGACGCCAAGAGGCTCGCGAAGTTCGTGGAGAACTCGCCGGCAGTCGTCGCCGCGAGCACCGCATACAAGAGCGCCAGCACGACCAGGCAGACAACGAGGCGGACAACGGTCACGGACGTTCGCCGGTACGGCCGCATCGCTGTGTCCGACGGCAAGGCTGACGGGTCCATGGAGCCAACGCGTGTGAATCCGAGAGATGGGCCGATGTCTCAGTGTCGCACGCTCCGTCGGATCGATCCAGGGTGGGAGCAGAGTTCAGGTACTTCTCAGGTTGCGTTCGACCGCAGCTCACCGAGCAGACCGCTCGCCGGTCACTCGCGGGCCTGACCACAGATCCTCGCGAAGTAGCGTCGGCGGCGACACGGCGAACGCGACCGGTGCACCCGGAACGCACATCCGCTACACAGCGCCCCAGGAGTCACTCCGGACAACGATCACGGAAAGGCAGAGGCATGGATGCGACCCATGATTTCCACACGAACGCCAGAGTCACGCGCCGCGGCGTGATGCTGCCGCGCGAAGGCGTGCTGGTGCTCGACAGCGGGCGACTTCGGTTCACGACCTTGCGCGGCGAGCCGGTGTTCGACGTTGCGGCTGCGGACGCGTGGCCGCTCACGACATCGTGGTACATGATGGGAACCGGGTTTGCGTTCAAGGCGGAGGGTCGCAAGCGCCACGTCTCGTTCAACAAGTTGCGCACGAACGGCCTCGGCGGCCGATTCGCGCGCCCTGGGTCGATCTATGCGGCGGTCGCAGATATCAGGAACATGCGCACCGCCCGCGCGATGTGCGCACTATGGAAGCGGGCGCTCGCTGCCAGCAGCGAGTCGACTGAGTGAGTCCGCACATCCCATGCGCCGGCCCGCCGGCCAACACGCGCGAGCATTGGTTGACCGAGCGAAGAGGGAGTGCGGATGCGAACGACGAGGGTCATCGCTGACCTGAAGGTTGCCGACATCGAGGCCGCACGCGCCTTCTACGCTGACTTCCTCGGATTGAGCGTCGAGGCCTTCAACCTCGGCTGGGTGGCTCGGTTCGAGACGCCGGACGGTCGAGCGAACATCCAGCTCGTCACTCGCGATGCCACCAGTCCGGTGGATGCCGTGGCGTCCGTTGCTGTGGGTGACGACATCGACGAGGCGTACGCAGAGGCCCAGCGGCGCGGCTACGAGATCGTCCACCCGCTGACGCACGAGGCGTGGGGCGTGCGCCGGTTCTTCGTCCGCGATCCCGATGGAAACGTCATCAACATCGTGAGCCACCGCGACGACTGACGGGCGCCCCTGACCCTCGGTTCGGCCGAAGGACGAAAGACGATGGCGCGGACGTCTGCGCTCGACGCGTGGGGGGTACACCTTTTGGCCACCCACGAAAGGAAGCGCTATGTCAACCGACGAGAAGACCACCTCCGACCTCATCGAGACGCTGAAGAACGGCGAGGAGGGATTCCAGAAGGCCGCCGAGAAGCTGTCCGACACCCCCCGGAAGGACCTGAGCGCAGAGTTCATGACCTACAGCCAGCAGCGGGCGCGGTTCTCCGCAGAGTTGGCCAAGGTTGCACACGCCTACGGCGACGATGTGCCGGAGCGCTCCACGATCCCCGGAGCAGTGCATCGCGGCTGGATCGCAGTGAAGGACGCCCTCAGCGGGTCGTCTCCTGACGCGGTGCTGAAGGCCGCCGTCACCGGCGAGGACCACGCCGTGTCCGAGTACGAGGATGCGATGAAGGCAGAGATCTCGGACGAGCTGCGCGCGATCCTCACCCGCCAGTTCTCTGAGGTGTCCGCGACCCGCAATCGAGTCAAGGCTCTGGCCGAACAGAGCTGACCGAAGTGTCTCGCTGCGCGACGCATGCCGTCGAGGTGTGCGTCGCGCAGCAGGGCTGCTGATGAACGGACATGTTCGCGTCGGGCTGTGCGGATGGACCATGTCCATGTCGGCATACGTACGACACTTCCCACTCGTCGAAGTGCAGCACACGTTCTACGAACCCCCCGCCGACGCTCTCCTCCACCAGTGGCGCGCCGAAGTTCCGGCCGACTTCGAGTTCACGATCAAGGCGTGGCAGGTCGTCACGCACGAATCTGGTAGCCCCACGTACCGGAGGCTGAAGCATCCGCTGCCCGACGAACATCGCGGCCAAGTGGGCGCGTTCCGGTCGACTCCGCCGGTCATCGCGGCATGGAAGCGCACGCTGGAATGTGCGCGGATCCTGGACGCGACAGCAATCCTCCTGCAATGTCCGAAGAGCTTCCGGCCCACCGTCGAGAACGTGAACCGGATGCGAGCCTTTCTGGAGCACGTCGAGCGGCCTTCGGCGCGCCTTCTCTGGGAACCACGTGGCGAGTGGCCGACGATGCTCATCGCCACGCTGTGTCGAGACCTCGACCTCGCGCACGTCGTCGATCCGATGCAGCACGACACCGTGACCCCCGACCAGACCTACTTCCGGTTGCACGGAACGTCCGGGATGCGCCACGTGCACCACGATGACGAGCTGAGAAGGGTGCGGGATCTGATCGACGACCGGCCCGACCCGTACGTGCTGTTCAACAACCTGCCACGCGTCGTCGACGCACAACGCTTCATCGACATGCTCTGACAACGAGGGAGCCTTTCCCTCGGAGCTCGCGTCAGTAGCGACCGTGCCGGCGGTCGCTGAGCGGGCGACCGTCCGGGTCGCTCATGAGCCGATAGAACGCCTCTGCGAACGGTCGCGCCCACGGTGCGACTCGGTCCGGTCGGTGGCGCCGCAGGCGACCGTCGGGGCGCGGTCCGGCTCGCCCTGCGACGTACCAAGCGTCCAATGCATCGGCGGCATCGGCGAGTTGCTGCTTTCCCTCATGCGGATCCACAGCGACGTCGGACCGCTGGAGGTGTTCGCTCCAGAGTTCGAGTCTGGTGGATCGCGGCAGCACGCGAGCATGGTCGCCGAGCCCACCCGGATCGGTGGGCGCGCGACCGTCACGGCGTTGATCGAGGATCGCCACCGACAGCTCAGAGTCGTGCGTCCACGATCGCCGGTTGAAGTTGTCGGAGCCGGCCATCATCCAGACGTCGTCGATGATGCACACCTTCGCATGCACGTAGATCGGAACCCCGTCGTCGCGTTCGATGTTGAACGCTGCGAACCGGTCGCCACCGGCATCAGCCAGTCGGCTGAGGACCCTCAGCTGGTTCACCCGATTCGCGGCCCCGCTCACGCGTCCGTCTTGATCAGGAAAGGCTGGGACGATGACGACGACGTGCAACGTCGGCGTGCTGCGGAGCGCGTCGGCCAACGCCTCCGCCGCGTCGAGCGACCACAAGTACTGATCCTCGATGTAGATCAGCTTGCGCGCACGCCGGAAGGCTTTCAGGTACGCACGCGCAACGCTCCGTTCACCGCGACGAGCGAACGCGTACCGCGGGTGCCTGGACGGATACGTGCGCAGGACCTGCACATGTTGCTGGCCCGCGGGCGGCGGATCCTCGAGCTGGTCCGGTAGCGGTGACGTTCGCCTCGGCTGGTCCGCTCGGGCGGAGAGGTACCTGCCCCACGGAGTTCGCGTCAGCGGTTCCGGATCGTTCCACCGTTCCCGGAAGCTGAACTCGAGATCGCCCACCGCAGGACCCTCGATCTCGATCTGGAGATCGTGCCAAGCGGGCTGCGGCCCGTAGCGGCGGTCGATGTCCACACCCTGCGGATCTCCACGATGCTGCTCGTCGTCACGGCGACCGTGAGCCAGATCGATCCCCCCGACGAACGCGAGGTGACGACTCGCGGCCGGCCGGCGAAGGACGACCAACTTCTGATGGTGGCTACCGCCCCGCCGAACACGCTCATCCACGAGCGCACTGCCGCCGGCGATGTTGATCGCGTGCACCAACTCCATGTTCTGACGCTCGCTGAAGCGAAGCTGCGCGGGATGCGAGCGCCACAGCAACCCGTGCACTGACGCGCCACGTCGCAGCGCGCCGACCAACTCGTCGGCAATCGTCAGCCCCTGAGCCGAGACACGCTCGTCGGCGTCACCGCGCCAATCCGTGAACCATGCCTGGTCCCCCGCCGACATCTGCGCCAGCTCGGCTGCAAGCCGGTCGAAGTACGTTCGACCGTGGACGAGCACCGTGCACGCGTTCCCTTCGGACCAGGGACGACGGCGCTCACCATCGATCCGTGTGTCCGGATTGCCACGTTCGCCGGCGACCAGGAACCATTCCTCGGCGACATTGCCGGCGGGCAGGCCAGCACGCTCGGCTCGCTCGACCGACCTCATGCCAAGAGCACCCCGACGGTGACCGGACGAAGTCCTCGGGCCGCCAGCGCGTCGAGGATCTGTGGAAGAGCCTCGATCGTGCCGGGATGGCCGAAGTGCAGGCTCACGATGGCACCGCCGTGCAGGTGGGGCTCCACGTTGGCGACGATCGCGGCCGCGCCGGGATCTTTGTTGTCGACGGAGTCGATGTCGTAGCCGACTGACACGCGGTACCCGGCTTTCCCTGCTTCGTCGAGGATGACCTGGGCAGGTATGACTGTCGCGGACGGCCGGAACCAGCGACCGATCGAGCCGATGAAGGGTGTGATCGCCTGACCACACTCGACGATCTCGGCGTTGATCTGCTCGGGTGTCAGTGTGCTCATCTCGAGGTGGTGTTCGGTGTGGTTGGCGAGCTCGTGGCCGTCCGCGACGAGACGTTTGGTGATGTCCGGGTGGGCGGTGATCCAGGTGCCGACAGCGAACGCCGTGACGGTGACCGAGCGTTCGTGCAGGAGATCCAGCAGCGCCGCAACCGTCGCCGGAGCCCCGCTGAGGTGAAAGGTCAACGCCACCATGTCGAGCCCTGGATCGCCGTGATCGATGAAGACCGCCGGGCCTCCCGGCGTCGTGGTGGTCGGCGCGATCTCGACGGATGTTGGCGCGGTCGCGACGACGGCCGACGTGGACGTCGGCTCCGCCGGCCCGGTGGTCGACGGATCGCTGAGCGCTGTCGTGGTCGGCAGTGTGGTCGTTTGCTCGAGGACGGTCGGCGGCCTCGTCGGTGGGACGCTCGCCGATGTCGAGGAGGCCTGGTTGCTCCTGCCCGAACGACTGCAAGCCGCCAACAGGATCGGAGCCGCCGACGCGGCGCACGCCAGGAACTGGCGGCGGCCGATCATCGGTAGTTCCCCGTGTGACCGAGCGAGTACTGCCCCGGCTGCGGGAACACGCACAGGCCATGGGGACCGCCGGGCACGGGGATCTTTGCCAGCAGCGATCCGCTCGTCGTGTCGAACACGTAGACCACAGCGTCGTATCGACCCGACACCCACAGCCTGGTGCCGTCGGCCGAGACGCCCCCCATGTCCGGCGAGCCTCCACCGGGAATCGCCCACGTGGCAACGATGGTGTCCGTGCTGGGGTCGAGCACGGAGATCGAGCCCTCACCGTCGTGCGATCTGCGGCGCACGTCGTGCATCAGCCGGCCACGATTGGTGACGTACAGCAACTTCCCGTCGCGGCTCGGGTAGATGCCGTGTGCTCCGACGCCCGTGGCGACGAAGCCGGTGACCTGGGTGCCGTCGGCGTTCACGATCCAGGTGCCTCCGTTCATCATGTCGGCCACGTAGAACTTGGTGCCGTCCGGGGCCAGACGCAGATCCTGCGGCATCGCGCCGTTCACCATCGTGATCGTGCCAACAATCTGCCCGCTGGCCGTGTCGACCTTGATCAAGTCGCCCGAGAACTCACACGTCGCCATGAAGAACGATCCGTCCGCTGACCAGTCGGCGTGGTTGACCCCGTGGCAGCCCCCGGTCGCCACTGATCGGATGGGTGTCCAGGTCACCGGGTCGTAGTAGTTGATCGTGTCGAGCCGCTCGGACATCACGACGGCCGTGGTGCCGTCCGGGGTGAAGTACAGGTTGTACGGCGCGGCAACACTGATCGGCTTGCCCGGCTTGCCGGTGAGCGGGTCGATCGGCACGAGCCGATTCGAGTCACTGGCCGTGGCGTACAGCGTGCGCAGGTCCCACGAAGGGACCACGTGTTGCGGCAGTTTGCCGACGGCGAACTTGTCGATCACCTTCATCGATGCCTGGTCGATCACCGTCACCGTCCCGGCGTCGTTGCTCGGCACGTACACGTACTGCTTGTCGCCGAAGACTGCCGCGCTGAACTCGCCTGCGCCGGCCCCCGCGTAGACGTTGACCGGAAGGGTCGTGGTCGGAGCCTCTGAGGTTGGAGGGTCCACCGTAGGGACCGCAGTCGAGACGATGTCGGGGCCGCTCGACGCGGTTCCCGTTGCCGTGCTCGTCGGGGGATCAGCAACGGTTCGCGGCGGCACCTCGAGCGACGCGACGTCGCCAAGGGTGGTTGCAGAGCCCGCACCGGCAGCAGTGATCGGCTCGCTCGAACACCCAACGAACGTCAACGACATCGCGGTCAACGATGCGAGGAGGAGGTTTCGTCTGGAACGGCTGCGGCCTCTCGGCGTGCGACGCACCATGCATCGCGTTGCGGCCGAGCGCAGCGCGCATCCCGCGCAACGCCTCACCCGATCACCTTGCAAGCGGACATGCCTGTGAGCACACCGGTGCGGAACGCGCCGACCTTCTCGAAGCCGGTTCCGAGCTCGTTCTGCGCTGTGGTGGCGTCGCCGAGCTCGACGGCGGCTTCGACGGCCTCGTCGAGGTCGCCTGCTTGGATCGTGACCTGGTTGGGGGCGTTCGAGGCGCCGGGGATCGTGTCGCGTGTGTACACGCCGGTCAGGCAGTCGTCGAGGAGGGCACGCTTCGCGCCGGTGAGTTGCGAGCCGAGTGCGCGCTGGACCGCCTCGCTGTAGGCGTCGCCGACGATGTAGCCGATGGAGAAGTCGCCGAACTCGTTGTAGAACCGCGTCGCGATCGTGCTGTTCACGGCGATGGTGTTGCTCGACGGGCAATACACCGACGCACTCTTGGCGAAGTCGACCGTCACGGAGCAGGAGGGAAACGGCCCGGCAGCGTCGTAGCCGACGAGCTTGGGTGCGTCGAACGTGACCTGTTCGGTGGAGAGCTGCTGTTGCCAGAACCGCGGGAGATCCGTGATCAGCAGCCCGTAGATGCCGCTCGGGGCTTGCGTGTTGTTGGGGTCGGGCAGCGCGGGGTTGTTCGCGTCGTCCAGCGGGGCGTTGCCGTTGTTGAGGAAGAAGCTCCGGTCGACCGGCAGCTCGAGCACGGACGGCATGTTCCTGACGTAGATGAAGCACTTCTTCGCTCCGTTGGAGAACCCGTCCTCGAACGCGCCGACGCGGTCGAAGCCCGAGCCGTGCGCTCCCGGTGCCGATGCGGTGGCGCCGATGGGATCCTTGAACGACAGCAGCGCGAGCAGGGCGTTCTTGATGTCGCCTTCCCCGAACGGAACGGTCGGGTTCTGCTCTTGCTGGAGGTGTGCAGCCCATGTGCCGGCGTAGCAGTCGGCCTGTTGCTCGAGGATGATCGTCGGTGTGTCGGACGGAACGCCCGCGTCTGTCTGCACCGAGTGGCCGAGCTCGTGCGCCAGGATGATGCCAAGTCCGACAGCACCGAGCTTGTCGAAGACCGCCGGAAACAGCTGATCGTCGTCATAGGCGAGGTAATCGCCTTGCGGGCAGTAGAAGGCGTTGCCTTTCAGCATGGTGGCGTAGTCGACCGGGCTCGGGCCGCAGTTCGGGATGTCGGAGCGGCCGGGATAGCCGGGGAAGACACCGTTGGCCGGCACCCTGTACGCGGACCCGGACACGACGGGGAACTCGTTCGCCCAGAAGCTGACGATGTCGTCGAGCTCGGCACGAACGATGTCGTCGTAGGGACGACTCGCCTTGCCGCTGCCCGCGTTGAACGAGATCGTCGCGGTCAGGTTCGTGGTCGGTACCGTCTCAGCAGGCGCTGACGACGGCGCGGCCGTGGGCGACACAACCGTGTCAGGTACCGAAGCGGCTGAAATCGGCGGCGCCGTCGGCGGCGTGGAGTCGGGTGCGGTCGGCGCCACAGACGCGCTCGTCTCGGTGGTGGACGACGTCGCGCTCGCACTCGATGTGCGCGCCTCGATGACTGTCGCTCCGCTCGCGGTGCTCGCGCACGCCGCGAGGAAGCATGCGCTCGAGACGACGACCGCCGGAACCCAGCGGGCACTGCGGCTGTCCATTCGGATCCTCCCGTGGATTGGTCGAGGTTCTCTCAGAGGCATGGCAGCGAAGGTGTCACTGAGCGGAGCGCGGCTACCCGACGTTCCGCGCGCTGAAACCAGCGCCACGACTGCGCAACGCCTCGTGTGCCCTCGAGGTGTTCACCGGAGCCCTCGAGGCGCGCGAGACGTCGGAGGTGACACATGCGTGACGTGTCAGGCGTCGCGGCGCCGGAGGAGCACCGCGGCGACGATCAACGTCCCCACGGCGTATGCGCTGAACACGATGAAGCCACGCCACGGCGAGAGCGTGGTGTTGTCGGACGCGACCGACATCAGCGCTTGGCCGGCGTTGCTCGGGAGCCACTTGTTGATCCGGTCCCCCCAGGTCTGCGGCAACGCTTCGGCGATCACGGGAAGGACGAGGAGGATGCCGACGAAGGCTCCGATGCCGCCGGCGACGTTGCGGACGATCGCACCGATACCCATTGCCAGCGCGGCGACGACGGTGAGGTACAGCGCGACGCCGATGACGATGCGCGAGACGTTCGGAGTCGACCACGATGTCTGGATGTGGACCGCCGAGAGGATGTGCTCACTGACGAAGAAGGTGAGGATCGCTGTGGGAAGCATCGTCACGAGCGTCAGCGTGGTGAAGACGAACACCTTTGCCGCCAGCACGGGCACCCGCTTCGGGACTGCGGCGAGCGTTGCGCGGATCATGCCACCCGAGTACTCCCCGGCGACGATGAGGATCGCGAGCACCCCGATGGCCAACTGGGCGAGGTTGAACCCCGACAACGGGTCGCCGAGCGGGTCGAAGTGGCCCTTCTCGCGAACCCGCATGTTGGCCCAGTCGCGCTCGGTCGACCACGCGATCGCAATCCCGATGCCAGGAACCGAAGCGATGGCCAGCGCCATCGTCAGCCAGGACGAACGCAGGGTCCGCATCTTGAGCCACTCCGAACGGATCACGCGCGGGGCCGAGACGTGGACGGCGGCCACTTCGGCGTCGGACATCCTCGGGATGCTCATCGGACGGACGATCTCGGTGACGGTCATCAGGCCACCTCGTCCGAACGCTGATACTCGAGCGAGTCGTGGGTGAGATCCATGAAGGCTTCCTCGAGTGAGGCTTGCTGCGGGATCAACTCGTGGAGCCGGATGCCTTCAGCTGCGGCGAGATCGCCGATCTGATCACTGGTCAATCCCGACACCTGGAGTCGTCCGGGCGCGGTCGATGTCACGTGGACGGTGGGACCGACGAGTACCTCGCGGAGTCGATCGCCATCGGGGGTGCGCACGTCGACCAAGCCCGACGATGCTTCGCGGATGAAGTCCGCGACCGATACGTCGGCGATGAGCCGGCCTCGACCGATCACGAGGAGATGATCAGCGGTCAGCGCCATCTCCGCCATCAGGTGCGACGAGACCAGCACGGTTCGCCCTTCGTTGGCCAACGTCCTGAGCAGGTTGCGGATCCAGAGGATGCCGTCCGGATCGAGACCGTTGACAGGCTCGTCCAGGATCAACGTCGCCGGGTCGCCGAGCAGAGCTGCGGCGATGCCGAGCCGTTGGCCCATGCCCAACGAGAACCCACCGATGCGCTTCGACCCGACTGCGCTGAGGCCGACGAGATCCAGGAGCTCGTCGACACGCCGTGCGGAGATCCCACAGGTCGCGGCGAGCACCAGCAGGTGGTTCCGTGCGCTGCGACCGTTGTGCACTGCTTTCGCTTCGAGGAGCGCGCCGACTTCGTGCAGCGGCGCTCGGTGTTGCGCGTAGAGGCGTCCGTTGACGGTCACCTTGCCGGCACTCGGCGAGTCGAGGCCGATGATCATCCGCATCGTCGTCGACTTGCCCGCGCCGTTCGGTCCGAGGAACCCGGTGACGATCCCGGGCCGAACGGAGAACGACAGGTCATCGACCGCGACCTTCTCGCCGTAGCGCTTGATCAACCCTGTTGCTTCGATCACCGTGTGTCTCCTGACGTTCATCGCAACGTAATGGCATCGCTCACGCCGTGAGGTTCAGCAGCAGCGCGGTTTACCGGCGGTTTACGCGTCGCTTTCGGGCGCCGGATGCTTCGCCAGGCTGAGCACGATCTCGATGCGCGGGTTGCGGCCCGCGTCGACGACCGACATTCGTCCGGGCATCGCGTGGATCAGCCGTCGGGCCAGCGGCAAGCCCAATCCGTGCGCACTCGTCGGATCGTTCGCAGCTCGGCCGCTCGCGAACCCAGGCCCCTCGTCGGAGACCGAGACCGTCACCGAATCGGTGCCCACACTCACGGAGAGCCGAACCTCGCCACCGCCGTGGACGAGAGCGTTGTCGAGCAGGACGTCGAGCGCGTGGCGCAGCATCGTGCCACTGCCGACGATCGGCGGCACATCCTCGGCGTCAGCAATGCTCAGCCGACGACCAGCGCTCGCGAACCGTCCGTGCCAGCTACCCCGCACCTCGGCGTGCACGTCCGCGAGCGAGCAGGTTGCGGCGGCGTAGACCGACGTCCGCGCAAGGGTGAGGAGCTCGGAGATGGTGCGCTCGAGACGGCCGATGTCGTCGAGGGATTCATGAAGGATCTGCGTGTTGTCGGCGCGTGGAAAGGCAAGCTCGGTCTCGATGCCGGATCTCAACCCCGCCAGCGGGGTGCGCAACTGGTGCGATGCATCCGCGCTGAACGATCGCTCGCGACTGACGAGGTCGTCCAACCGCTGGGCCGTCAGCGAGAGAGCGTCGGCGGCGTCGTCCAGTTCCGGAACGCCGCTCGGCGACAGCGCGATCGTGAAGTCACCGTTGCCGAGCTGCACGGCTGCGTCACGGAGTCGACGAACGGGTCGTGCCAGGCGCCCGGCCACCGCGTATCCGATGGCCGCACCGACTCCGATCACAGCGAGCGCGAGTCCGGCGACGAGCGCCACGATGCGCACCGTTCGTCCATTGCTGCGCGACGTCGGTTGTTCCCCGCGGATGGCACCGATCACGAGCTCGTTCGCAGTGACCGGAATCGCGACGACGAGTGCGTTCGACGTCTCGCCGGTGGCGAGCTGGTTGTCGAGCGCTCTGGTGACTGTCCCGTCGGCCTGTGCTGGGCCGTCACCAGCAACCAGCACGCCGTCGTCGTTGTACAGGCCGAGTGTCACCTCGTCCGTCGCCTTCGGCAGTTCGACGGGATCGCTCGACGACCGGTAGTCGCCGGGCACCTCGCGAGCCGCCAGCACCGCCTGACGTTCGATGCGGAGGGTGGCGTCCTCCTCGACGAGTCGATCGACGACGATCGAGAGCGGCACGCCGAACAACACCACGGCGATGCCGGCGATCGACAGGATCGCGACGAGGATGCGCCGCCTCACGACTCCTCGAACCGGAAGCCGACGCCGCGAAGTGTCGTGATCCGGCTAGGTGCGCCGTCGACGTCGATCTTGCGGCGCAAGGCGGCGATGTGGAAGTCCAGCGTCTTCGTCGACCCGAACCAGTGCTCGTCCCACACGTCGGCCATCAACGTCTCACGCGACACGACTCTGCCGATGTCGACGACGAGCCGGGCCAGCAGGTCGAACTCCTTGTTCCTGAGGTCGAGCGCGGAGCCCTTCAACGACGCTCGCCGGGCGGCGGTGTCCACGACCAGATCGCCCTCGGAGCGTGACTCACCGGACAGCGGGATGCGGCGGAGCTGCGCCCTCACCCGAGCCAGCAGCTCGGCGAGCTTGAACGGCTTGGTGACATAGTCGACAGCGCCGGCGTCGAGACCGACGACGACGTCGAGCTCTTCGTCGCGCGCGGTCAGCATGATGATGACGGCGTCCGGGTTCCAATGGCTGATCGCCCGGCAGACGTCCAGGCCGTCCATGTCCGGCAGACCGAGATCGAGCAGCACGAGATCCGGTCTGGTCGTCGCGGCGCTGGCGATCCCTTCGGCTCCGGTCTGGGTCCAACTCACGGCGTAGCCGGTGTGCTCGAGCGCGCGAACGAGGTTCGCGCCGATCCGTGCATCGTCCTCGACCAGAAGGATCCGTTCCTCTCCCACACGGTCACCGTAGATGCCGCTCACGTGCGCATTCGCGTTCTGCAGGAGTTCTAGCGCAGAGATGGACGCCGGCTGGTCGGTCGCTGTTGAGCACGTCTCTACCGTCGAACGTGTTCACCAGGGAGCCCAAGGAGTCACGATGCATCATCGAGGAGCGATCGGCTTCGTCGCCGTGTGCCTGACCCTCACGGCTGTCGCCTGCGGCAACGAAGGGGCCATCTCGCCCGGGCCATCGGCTGTGTCCGTCACGACCAGCGGCGGGGTCGATCCCAACGCGCCCGAAGTCGTCGAGCCCGGCGACATTCCCGACAACCAGGTGTTCGTCAAGTTCGCGTTCCCCGGCGCTCTGTTCTCGGTGGAAGTGCCCGAGGGGTGGGCTCGAACGGAGTCCGCAGGTGCCGTCACGTTCACGGACAAGTACAACTCGGTCACCATCGCGGCCCAGTTGGGGTCCACCCCTCCGACCGTCAGCAACGTCACGGCCTCTGGTCTCGACGACGTGAAGTCGGATCCGACGTTCACGTTGGTGGACGTCGCCACCGCCTCCACTCGATCGGGGTCCGTGGTGCGAGCGCGGTACGAGATCGGCAGCTCGCCGAACCCGGTCACCGGGAAGAAGGCGCTGCTCGCCGTCGAGCGCTACGTCTACTACCTCGACGGCACGCGTGCCGTCCTCACGCTCGCCGGCGCCAAGGGCGCCGACAACGTGGACCCATGGAAGACCGTCAGCGACTCGTTGACGTGGACGTGATGACCGCCGAGCCGCTCCGGTCGATCGACCGGACGACGCCGGTGCTCGAGGCCGTCGATCTCTACCGGTTCTACCACGTCGGCGACGAGGAGACCCTTGCCCTGCGTGGCGTGTCGATGAAGCTCTATCGCGGCGAGATCGTGGCGGTGACCGGTCCCTCGGGCTCCGGGAAGTCGACCCTGCTCGCCTGTCTTGCGGGGCTCGACGAGCCCGACGGCGGCTCCGTGCGGATCGTCGGTCAGACGATGTCGAGGCGACCGGAAACCGAGCGCGCGGCCTTGCGCGCCCGCTCCGTCGGCATGCTCTTCCAACACGGCAACCTGATCGATCATCTGACCGTCCGGCAGAACATCGCGTTTGCACAACGCCTCGCCGGAGACGTCGATCGGATCCGGGTCGATCGACTGCTCGAGGAGGTCGGTCTCGGGGATCGTGCCGACTCGG
Organism: Acidimicrobiales bacterium; assembly: GCA_025463415.1. Taxonomy (GTDB): domain Bacteria; phylum Actinomycetota; class Acidimicrobiia; order Acidimicrobiales; family Ilumatobacteraceae; genus WLMZ01. The sequence continues at coordinate 24,475 of JAOBWO010000253.1, forward strand.
CAGCTGCGACGCTGTCCGGTGGCGAAGCCGCTCGGGCCGGCCTCGCTGTTTCGTTGGCCAACGAGCCGGACCTGATCCTGGCGGACGAACCCACGGGCGAGCTGGACGACATCACCTCGCATCGGATCATCACGCTCCTGCGCGCCCGAGCCGCAGCCGGAGCTTCGGTTCTCATCGTCACGCACAACCCCCATGTCGCTGCCGAAGCAGACCGTGAGATCACCCTCGAACACGGACGCATCGTCTGATGAGCGACCAACCGACCGTACGTGCTCGCGACGCCTCTCGAACCTTCGGTCGAGGCGCATCAGCCGTGGTTGCGGTCCATGGTGTCAGCTGCGACATCGAGGCCGGCGCGCGGATCGCGCTGACCGGGCCATCGGGTTCTGGCAAGACCACGTTGCTCCACCTGCTCGCCGGTCTCGACGTGCCGACGACCGGCTCGGTCGATTGGCCTGCGATCGGTGGCCGCACAGACCTCCGACCGGGAGCCGTGGCAGTCGTGTTCCAGGCACCCAGTCTCATTCCCTCGTTGAACGTCATCGAGAACGTCGCGCTCCCGCTTCTCCTGCAGGGCGTCGACCGCACGGCAGCTCGCGTCGCTGCGATGGACGCGCTGACCCGCCTCAGCCTGATCGACCTCATGCACAGCCTTCCCGAGGAGTTGTCCGGCGGACAGTCACAACGAGTCGCCGCGGCGCGCGTGATGGCGGGTCGACCACGACTGATCCTGGCCGACGAACCGACGGGCCAGCTCGACCGTGTCAATGGGCTGCTCGTCGTCGAGGCACTGATCCGTGCTGCAGACCGATCGAACGCAGCCCTCGTCGTGAACACTCACGATCCAGACGTGGCCGCACACCTCGATCAGATCTGGTCGATGTCATCCGGTCGGCTGCTCCAGCGTGAGCCGGCGCGCCGATGAGCGCACCTCGAACGCGCTCGAACGGGCTGTACCGGACCTGGGTCATCGCCACGCTGCGTCGGCGAACCGCATCGCTGGTCGCAACGGCGCTCGGGGTCGCGCTGGCGGTGGCGCTTCTCGCCAGCCTCGGCTCGTTCCTGGCTTCGTCCAAGGCGACGATGACCCGTCGGGCAATCGACTCGGTCGCAGTGGACTGGCAGGTCGAGGCCCAGCCCTCCTCGGATCCTGCACAGGTGGCAACCGACGTCGCAGCGACCGCTCACGTCGCTGCCTCAGAGGTCGTCGAGTTCGGGACGACCAGTGGGTTCGACGCCACGTCGGGCAGCACGACCCAGACGACAGGAATGGGTCAGGTCATCGGCGTCAGCGACAGCTACCGCGCGACGTTCCCTGCCGAGATCCGCACGCTCCTCGGCAGCGACACCGGGGTCCTCCTCTACCAGCAGACAGCTGCCAACCTCGGCGCCTCGCCGGGGACGAACGTCTCGGTAGGACGCGCCGGTCTGCAGCCCGTCGTGCTCACGGTTGCGGGCATCGTCGACCTGCCCGCAGCCGACTCGTTGTTCCAGGCGGTCGGCGCACCGACCGGCGCCCAGCCGCAAGCGCCACCCGACAACGTCTTGATCGTCCCGATCTCGACCTGGCACAAGCTGTTCGACGAACTGTCCGTCGGCCGCCCGGATCTGACGCACACGCAGGTCCATGTGCGTCTCGACCGAGACCTCCCGAGTGATCCTGCTGCTGCCTACAGCTCCATCACGGGGCAGGCACGCAACCTGGAAGCGAAGCTCGGCGGAGCAGGCTTGGTCGGTGACAACGTTGCGGCTGCACTGTCAGGCGCCAGGGGCGACGCGCTCTACGCGCAGATCCTCTTCCTGTTCCTCGGCACTCCGGGCGCCGCGCTGGCTGCTCTGCTCACCGCCGCCGTCGCATCGTCGGCCGCGGATCGACGTCGACGCGAGCAGGCGCTGCTCAGGACCCGCGGCGCCACATCGCGACAGCTCGTCGGGCTCGGCGTCGCCGAGGCGGTCACCGTCGGGGCCATCGGCGCGATCGCAGGACTCGCTCTCGCTCGTCTCATCGGTCAGCTCGCGTTCCACTCCGCGACGTTCGGGTCGACCGAGACCTCGGCGGTGACGTGGACCGTCGGTGCGATCGTCATCGGGTTCGCGATTGCCGTGATCACGATCGCGCTCCCTGCCGGACGAGATGCGCGCCGCACGACCGTCGCTGAATCCCGCCGGGCGATCAGTCGCCGGCAGAACCCGCGGTGGATGTCTTATGGGCTCGACTTCATCCTGCTGTCCGCATCCGCGCTCGTGTTCTGGTTGACCTCGCGCAACGGATACACGCTCGTGCTCGCGGTGGAGGGGGTCGCCACGATCTCGGTCAGCTACTGGGCGTTCGCCGGCCCGGCGCTGCTGTGGTCGGGCGGCGGGCTGCTCATCTACCGGGCCGTCACCCTGCTCCTGACCCGCGGCAAGGTCGTCGTCGCCGCCGGGATCAAACCGGTCGTCGGAGACCTGTCCGACACCGTGGCCGCCAGCATGGCCCGACAGCGACGCGTCCTCGCACGCGGCGCCACCCTCGTCGCGCTGACGGTCGGGTTCGCCGCGTCGACGGCGGTGTTCAACTCCACCTACGAGCATCAGGCCCGGATCGACGCCATCCTCAGCAACGGTGCCGACGTCACGGTGACGACATCGCCCGGGGCGATCGTCTCTCCGACGTCGGCGACAGCCTCGGCCATCGCCGCGACTGCAGGCGTGCATCACGTGGAGGCCATCCAACATCGCTTCGCGTACGTGGGTGCCGACCTGCAGGACCTGTACGGAGTGAACGCGGCGACGATCGTCGCCGCCGGCAAGCTGCAGAACGCGTACTTCGCCGGCGGCACAGCGAAGGACCTCATCGCAACCCTCGGAGCCCAGCCGGACAGCCTGCTCGTCTCCGCTGAAACCGTGCACGACTTCCAGCTGCACCCAGGAGACAGCATCACCCTGCGACTCCAGGACGGTCGCACGAAGCGATACAAGGATGTGCCGTTCCACTACGTCGGCGTGACGAAGGAGTTTCCGACGGCACCGCACGACAGCTTCCTGATCGCCAATGCCGGCTACATCGCCACGATGACCGGCAGCGACACCGTCGGCGCCTTCCTCGTCGACACAGGCGGTGCAGACGTCGTCGGCGTGGCGCACCGTTTGCAGGACGTCGTCGGCACCTCCGCGGCGGTGACCGACCTCGTCTCGACACGGCGGATCGTCGGCTCCAGTCTCACCGCGGTGGACCTGTCCGGGCTGACCAAGGTGGAGCTCGCCTTTGCCCTGGCGCTCGCGGCAGCGGCGACCGGGCTGACACTGTGGATGGGCCTCGCCGAGCGCCGCCGAACGTTCACGATCGCCGCCGCCCTCGGCGCGAACCGACGACAGCTGGGCGGGTTCGTCTGGGCCGAGGCTGCCGTCACGACGCTCGGCGGGGTGATCACCGGATCGGTCGGCGCATGGGCGCTCGCCACCATGCTCGTTCGCGTGTTGACCGGCGTCTTCGATCCAGCACCTGAGGCGCTGACCGTGCCGTGGGCCTACCTCGCGACCGTCCTGTCCATCTGCGTCCTCGCGACGGCGGTCGCCGGAGCAGCAACGCTTCGCAGCGCGCGCGGACTTCGCCTCGAGCTGTTGCGAACGCAATGAGATCAACGAAGAGCGTGCGCCCACCGCGGTTGTTCGTCCGGTGGTTCGCGATGCTCTGCCTTCCTGCGACGCTCGCCTGCAGCTGGTCCTTCCTGTCCGCGATGACCAACTCGGCGAACACGACTGCAGCAGAGCAGACCGTCGAATGGCTTCGCGGCCATCACCTCGGCAACGCCGTGTCGTGGATCGAGAACGCCTACTACTCGCACCACCAACCTCCGAAGGGCGGAACACTCGCCGGCGGGCTTCCGTACCCGGCGAGCACGACGCCCGTCGCTCCCCCGACAGCCGGATCGACGACACCCACCACAGCCGTGGACCGGATCGTGCCGCTCGCTCCACAACCGCTGCCCGGCGAAGGCGACTGGAAGCCGTACGGCGATCCCGTCGGCGGCTCGACGGCGATGCAGGTGGCGTATCTGCGCCCGGACGACGTGCATGGCACGGTCCTCGCGGCCGTGGTCAGGATCGACCAGTCGGCAGCTGCCTTCACGCTGATGCCGGGCAACCAGGAGCCGGGTCACGGTCCGTGGACCAACGGCGACGCCGTTCCCGCGGCACGGGTCCCGACGCTGCTGGCCGCGTTCAACTCGGGATTCCGGATCCCCGACTCTCGGGGGGCCTTCGCGGAGGACGGGCGGATCGTCGGGCAGTTGCGAACCGGTGCCGCATCACTCGTCATCAGCGCGACGGGTGCGCTCGATGTCGTCTCGTGGCCACCGAGCGGTGCCGCCGGAGCACCGGTCGCCGTACGGCAGAACCTGGATCTCATCGTCGACAACGGCCAGCTCGTCCCCGGCCTCGACGACAACACCGGGAACCGTTGGGGTGAGACCGTCGGCAACAAGCTGTTCGTGTGGCGCTCGGGGGTCGGCGTCGATGCCGCCGGACGGGTGCTGTACGTCGCCTCCGCGGGTCTCAGCGTGCGCACCCTGGCGGCACTGCTGCAGCGCGCCGGCGCGGTGCGCGCCATGGAGCTGGACATCAACCACGCCTGGGTCAGCTTCAACGCCTACCACCACGTCGATGCCGACCACGTCGTCGGATCGAAGCTGTTGGCGGGCATGGCCAAACCGGGCGATCGCTACTTGAGCTCGGACATCCGGGACTTCCTCATGGTCACCGCGCGGAAGCACGGATCATCCCTGTGAAGAAGGTCGCGCCGCTGCTCGACGGAGCCCTCGCGTTGGCAGGAGTCTTCGCGGTGCTGGCCATGGGCGGTGGATGGAAGTTGGTCTCCGTCGTGGTGATCGCTTCGGGCACCGTCACCTTCTTCATCTGGCGTCGTGGTGGCGCTCCTGCGCCGCGTCGCCGGCGCCCCACGCTGCGCCGTCGGAACAAGAGCGCCAAGGCACGTACGTTCCGCCAACAGCAGCGACACGATCTGTGGCGGGTGGCAAGAAGCATCATCGCGGTGGTCTTGATCTGGAACCTCGTCTCCTTCGTCAGCTACGTCGGCCGGGACAATGGCGACACGCTCTCGGAGCGGATCGCCACGTGGGGACGCGACAACAACCTCGGCGGCGTGATCGACTTCCTCGAGACCCGGATGTACAGCACGCCGCCGTCGAAGCAGCCGGCGAAGCAACTCGCACTCGCGCCCTCGATCACCGCGCCGACCTTTGGCGGACCGACGACCGTCGCGGCACCCGCCGTGCCTGACCCGACGACGACCACAACGGCAGCGACCGCCGGCGCCGATCCCGCGGGCGGCGCTGCCGGCCCACCAGCGACACCCGCAGCCGCTACGACCCTTCCTGACGTCCCGGCTCCCCTTCCTCCTGCACCGCTGCAGCCGCTCTTCCAGCCGGCCCTCGCCGGCGAGGGACAGTGGACGCCGATCGCGCAGGCCGCCGGGCAGGACGCGATGTGGGCGACGAGCATCCGGCCCTTCCCCGCTGCCGGCGGCGTGGTCGCCTCGATGGTGGTCATCGACCAGACGCATCTGCGCGCCGGTCTGTTCAACGGTGCCGAGGAGCCCGGCGGCAACTGGAAGCGTGGCAACCGAGTACCCGCCGAGCTCCAGCCGGCACTGGTCGCGGCGATGAACGGCGGCTTTCGGTTCGAGCACATCAAGGGCGGCTACGTGACCGAAGGCGTGACGGTGAAGCCGCTTCGCGATGGCGACGCAACGCTCGCGATCGGCAAAGACGGGCACGTCGTCATCGGTCAGCTCGGTCGGGACCTGTTCGACGACGGATCGTGGATCAGCCTGCGCCAGAACCTCGAGCTGATCGTCGACAACGGCCAATCCCAGGTGCAGCACGGAATCGCGGATGGCGTGTGGTGGGGAGCCGACTACGGCAACAGGGTCTACGTGCCCCGATCTGCGGTCTGCGAGCTGCCGGATGGACGCATCGCCTACGCGCTGGTCGGCAGGGTCGACGCGACCCAGCTGGCCGAGTCGCTGATCAACATCGGGTGTGTCAAGGCGATGCAGATGGACATCAACGGCACGTGGCCGGTCTTCTTCACGTTCGGTCTGGGAGCCGACGGCGCCATCACGAGCCACTTCCTCGATCAGCGGATGGGCGGCGATCCGAACCGGTACCTCAACGGTTCCACGAAGGAGTTCTTCGCCTTCTTCGATGCGACGCTCGTACCCGCCGGCAGCGTCCTCGACAGCTGATCAGCTCGCCCCAGGTGCGGCGGGGCCGGATTGCTGATCCTTGCGGCTGATCTCCAAGTAGGCGACGAATGCAGCGATGGTCAGGGTGAGCGCCAGGCACAACGGTCCTTCCGGCCAGGCGAGACCACCGGCGATCTTGGACTTGATGCTCCAGTCGGCGACGGTCGCACCGATCGGGCGAGTGAGCACGTACGCGGACCAGAACGCGACGATCGGGTTGAGGCGGAACAGCCAGAACCCGATGACGGGCGCGAGGATCATCACCCCGAAGATGAGGATCGACAGCGAGTAGCCGAGGTGCAACCTGACCGCCAGCAAGTCCCCTGCGGCGGTGCCGAATGCGAACGTGGCGATGACTGCGGCCCAGTAGAACAGCTCCTTGCGCCGAGTATCGATGCTGTGGATCGAGAGGGTCCCCTCGACGCGGTACCACAGCACGAAGACGGCGGCGAGCACGACCCCACAGAGCACCGTCGACGCGAGGTAGGGCACGCCGAGCCCGACGTGCATGACGTCGGCACCCATCGTTCCGAACACGCCGACCATGACGACCGCCGACCAGTACGTCGTGGGGCGGTAGCGGTGCTGCGACAACTGCAGGAGCAAGGCCGCCAAGAACGCGACGAAGCCGATCAGCACCGCTGGAACCGGATGCAGGAGCCGCACGAGGTAGTCCGACGTCGCCTCACCCATCGCCGTCGAGAGACCCTTGATGATCCAGAAGAACGCGGTGATCTGCGGGACCCGCAGCGGCGCATGTGTCGGGCGTTCCAGTGCCCGGATCGAGTCAGTCGAGCCGGCCAACGGGTGCTGCCTCGTCGACCAGCACGGGCCTGCGGCGCTGCTGCACGGTCATGATGATCACCACCGCCAAGATCAACGACAAGAACACGATGCTCGTACCCGTGGTCCCCAACCCGAACCCCTTCC
>JAOBWO010000256.1 GCA_025463415.1 Acidimicrobiales bacterium
TGGGCGCCATCTCGACCAGCTGACCGCCGTACATCACCGCGATCTCGTCGGTGTGACCGGCCACCACGCCGAGGTCGTGCGTGACGAGGATCAGCGACATGTTGCGGTCCTTGCGCTGCTCTTCGAGCAGGTCGAGGATCTGCGCCTGAACGGTGACGTCGAGAGCCGTGGTGGGCTCGTCGGCGAACAGCGCGGTGGGGCCACACGCGAGTGCGATCGCGATCATCACGCGCTGGCGCATGCCGCCGGACAGCTCGTGCGGGTACTGCTCGAGCCGGCGGTGGGCCTCGGGGATGCGCACGTCCTGGAGCAGGCGCTCAGCGGTGGCCATCGCCGAGGTCTTGTCCATGCCGAGGTGGATCTTCAGCGGCTCGGCGATCTGCTTGCCGATCTTCATCAGCGGATTGAGCGATGTCATCGGGTCCTGGAAGATCATCGCCATCTCCTTGCCCCACACGTCGCGCATCTGCTTGCGGCCGAGGTTGCCGATCTCGCGGCCCTCGAACTTGATGCTGCCGGAGCGGATCGCGCCCTTCGGCGTGAGCAGGCCCATGATCGAGCGGGACAGGATCGTCTTGCCCGAGCCGCTCTCGCCGACGATGCCCAGAGCCTTGCCGCGATCGAGTGTGAAGCTCACCCCGTCGACGGCGCGGACGATGCCACGCGGTGTGCGGAAGTGGGTCTTGACATTGTCGAGCACGAGCAGGGGATCGTCCACGTCGCGTGGAGCGGCCTGGCTGAGGTTCTGGTTCAGGCTCATATCGCAGCCTCGCGGATGTCGAAGCGACGTGCGAGGCGGTCACCGATGAGGTTGAAGGAGATGACCGTCAGGAAGAGGAACATGCACGGGAAGATCGTGGCCCACCAGGCCCGCCCGAGGTCGCGTTGGCCGTCGCTGATCATCTTGCCCCAGGTGAGCGGGCGCTGGACACCGAGCCCGAGGAAGGCGAGTGCTCCCTCCGCGGCGACGAGGATGCCGAGGCCGGTGACGGCGACGGTCAACATCGCCGGGATCAGGTTCGGCACGATCTCGCGAGCGATCACCCGACTGCTCTTGGCGCCCAGGCTGCGGGCCGCGAGCACGAACTCACGATCGCGCAGGGCGATCGTCTGGGCACGGGCGATGCGGGCGAAGGGCGCGATGGCGAGGATGCCCAGTGTCAAGGTGATCTCCCACTCGCGGGTCAGCCAGTGCAGCCACGAGTACTGCTTGTTGAGGTCGTCCATCCGGTAGACGAGCAACAACGCGAGCAGCAGGGGCGGCAACGCGAGGAGCGAATCCGTGATGATCGAACCGAGCCGGTCGGCCCAACCCCGGTAGTAGCCGCAGACGATGCCGAGCACGCCACCGAGCAGGAGACCGATCACGGTGGCGAGCACGCCGATCGTCAGCGTGATCCGCGCCGCGTAGATGCACCGCGCGAACACGTCGTGCGAGCTCGAGTCCGTACCCATCCACGCCCGACTGCCCGGACCGAGGTTGTACCGGCCGGTCTTGCCGCCGACCTTCAGCTTGGTGTCGTACGCGCGGACGAAGGAGAGCTGGCCGGCGAAGAGGGTGCAGAACGCAAGGGCAGCCAGCCATGCGACTCCCACCCACATCCCGAACTTGAAGCTGCGGCGCGCGGGACGTGGGGCCGGTGTGGCGGCAGGTGCGGGAGCGGGAGCACCGAGCACTGGATCGGCGGTGATCGTCATGGTCGTTCCCTCAGCTCAAGGCTCTGGCGTGGCGGATGCGTGGGTCGATCAACGCGTAGCTCATGTCGACGAGGAGGTTCACGACCACGACGGTGGCGACCAGGATCGCGGACACGGACTGCACGGTGAACAGGTCACTGCCCAGGATGGCGTTGACCAGCAGCGACCCCATGCCCTTGACGTTGAAGTACGACTCGACGACGAGGGCTCCACCCACGAGGCCGCCGACCTGAACGCCGACGTTCGTGAGCAGTGTGAACAACGAGTTGCGCAGCGCATGTCCCCAGAGCACTCGGCGCGGCGAGACACCCTTCGCGCTGGCCAGTGTGACGAAGTCGGCCTGCAACGTGGACACCATGTCGGCACGGAGCAGGCGCACGAAGATCGCGGAGAGCGGCAGCGTGAGGGCCAAGACGGGGACGAAGAAGTTCTTGAAGTGCCCGCTCAGCGAATCCCACGGGTAGATCGGTGAGGCGAGCCGAGGGAACCAGGCGAGCGAATCGATGAACAGGTACTTGAGCAGTGGTGCCAGCACCAGGGCGGGGATCGACACGAAGGCGAACGAGAAGAAGCTGCCGACCTTGTCGCCGACGCTGTCGCGACGGTAGGCCTGCGACACGGCCATGGGCACCGCGATGACCAACGCGAAGAACGTGGCGTACAGCCCGAGGAAGACCGTCGGCAGGATGCGTGGTCGGATGAAGGTCGTAACGGCCAGGTTCTTCGTGGACGTGCCGAAGTCGAGGGTGAACATCCCCTTCAACCAGTACCAGTACTGGACGAGGTAGTTCGCGTCGAGGTGGTACCGCTTGGTGACGTACTGGATCTGGGACTCGCTGGCGACCCCTCCGAGCATCGTGCGGGCCGGGTCACCCGGGGCGTTCAGCCCGATGCGCATGAAGACGAGGACCCCGAACGTCACCAGGAAGAAGACGATGGCGAACTGCAGGAGCCGTTGCAGGAAATATCGCATGAGACCTCTGAGATGAGACGGATAGGACAGCAGGGGTGCGGGTCGCCGAGCGACCAGCAAGATAGGAA
>JAOBWO010000258.1 GCA_025463415.1 Acidimicrobiales bacterium
TGATGGCCACCGGACTCGTGCGCATCGCCGAGGCCGCCGACCAGATCCGCAGCAAGGGCAAGCACCGCACGCTCGGCCACTCGACCTCCGGACCGTGCCTCCAACAGAACCTGGTCTGCATCCTCGAAGGGGGTAAGTGATGAGTCACCAACCATGCGCGATCGTCGGCGTCGGCCAGACGCAGCACAAGACCCGCCGCTGGGACGTGTCGCTCGGCGGCCTCGTCCGAGAGGCCGCGCAGCGCGCGCTCGACGACGCCGAGATGACGTGGTCGGACATCGACGCCGTCGTCGTCGGCAAGGCGCCGGACCTGTTCGAAGGCGTGATGAAGCCGGAGCTGTACCTCAGCGACGCGCTCGGCGCGACGGGCAAGCCGATGTTCCGCGTGCACACCGCCGGCTCGGTTGGCGGCACGACGGGCATCGTCGCGGCTCACCACGTGGAGACCGGCCGTCACAAGCGGGTCCTCGCGGTCGGGTACCAGAAGCAGTCCGAGGGCAACGCCCAGTTCGCACTCGGCTCCGGCAAGGGCGCGTCGATCGGCGCGGGCGGTGCGTTCGCTCCGTACATGCGCTCGTACATCGCCCGCTCCGGTGCACCGCTCGACATCGGCCCGATGGTGGCGGTCAAGGACCGCAAGAACGCGCTGAAGAACCCCTACGCCCACCTGAAGATCGAGGACATCTCGCTCGAGAAGGTGAAGGCCTCGCCGATGATGTGGGACCCGGTGCGGTTCCTCGAATCGTGCCCGTCGTCCGACGGCGCATGCGCGGTGATCTTCACCGACGAAGAAGGCGGCAAGGCTGCGGCTGCGGCAGGGCGCAAGCCGGCGTGGATCCTCGGCAGCGCCGTTCGGTCCGAGCCGTCGTCGTTCCCGGGCCGCGATCCGGTGCGTCCGGTCGGCGCCGCCGACTGTGCCAACGACGTCTACAAGCAGGCCGGGATCACCAACCCGCGCCAGCAGATCGACTGCGCCGAGTTGTACGTGCCGTTCAGCTGGTACGAGCCGATGTGGCTCGAGGCGCACCTCATCGCCGAACCGGGCGAGGGTTGGAAGATGGTGGAGAGCGGCGAGACCGCACTCGACGGTGCCTTCCCCGTCAACATGAGTGGTGGCGTGCTGTCGTCGAACCCGATCGGTGCGTCGGGCCTGCTGCGCTTCGCCGAAGCGGCCAACCAGGTCCGTGGCATGGCGGGCGAGCACCAGGTCGACGGCGCCAACGTGGCCATCGCCCAGGCGTACGGCGCGTCAGCGCAGTACTTCGCGATGTGGGCTGTCTCCGGCTCCCTCGATCCATTCGGCAACTGACGAGGATCGTGCTGATCCCGTGACCGTGCCTCGATGAGCGTGCGAATTCGATGAGTGTCGTGGTGCAGCGGGCCGCGCCGCCGGCGTTGGCCTCGCTGCCACCCGCACAGCGACGCCGATGGGATCGGATCGTGCGCGCCGCCCTCGAGATGCTCGAGGACGGTGAGTACGAGCAGATCCAGGTGCGCGACGTCGCCAAGCGCGCCGGCGTCGCGCTTGGCACGCTGTACCGCTACTTCGCGTCCAAGGAGCACCTCTACGCGGCCGTCATGCTGTGGTGGGTGGACTCGTTCAACCGCGGCCTCCAACGCAGCACCCTGCCGGAGGATCCCGGCGACGCGTTGAAGGAGCTGCTGCGCAGATCCATCGCCGCGTTCGTTGCCAAGCCGCAGTTCCTCCGCGTCGAGATCGTGATGGAGGGCTCGAACGATGTCCACGCCCGCGAGCTGATCAGTGAGTTCGCCGGCCAGTACGCCGCCGCCTATCACGGAGCGCTCGGTCGGCTGCCCGACGAGCAGGCGGCACAGATCGAGATCGTGATCCAGTGCGTCCTGACCAAGATGTTGCATTCCTATGCGCTCGACCGGGTCACCGTCGAGCGCGTCTACGAGGTCGTGCTCGGCACCGTCGACCTCGTCTTCTCGCCTCCCCCACGCGCACGCCGCGCATCGAACATCGGAGCTTCAGCATGATCATCCCCGAAGAGGGCATCGTCGACCTCGGCATCGGCTTCCCACACCAATCGATCGAGGAGAAGAAGGCCACCTACGACTTCTTCCGCCCACTGCTGAAGGACAAGCAGAGCCGCGAGGAGTTCGAGTTCCCCGCTGAGTACATGTTCAAGGACGTGCCTGATGTCGTGTCGCCCGACGTCGACGTCGTCGAATGGGTCGTCGCGAAGATGGACGAGTTCCACATCCAGCAGGCGATGACGGGCATGTCCGAAGCCGGCATCCGCGCCAAGCGCGAGCACCCGGGTCGGTTCCACCTGATGTGCCGCGCCGACCCCAACGACGGTCTGGAGACGCTGCGGGCGCTCGACAAGGCCAAGGCCGAGCACGACATCAAGGCGGCGATGACGTTCCCGTCGGGCACCTTTCCGCAGGTCGCCGTCAACGACAAGAAGATGTACCCGATCTACATGAAATGCGTGGAGCTGGGCATCCCGATCTGCATCAACGGCGGCATCGTCGGCCCGCGCATGCCCAGCTGGCCGCAGCTCGTCGAGCACTTCGACGAGGTGCTCTACGACTTCCCCGAGCTGACGATGGTGATGATGCACGGCGGCGAGCCGTGGACCGCGTTGGCCGTCAAGCTGATGCTGAAGTGGCCCGGCCTGCACTACATGACGAGCGCGTTCGCGCCGAAGCACTACCCGAAGGACATCATCAACTACGCCAACAGCCGCGGCTCGGAGAAGATCATGTACTGCGGCTACTTCCCCGCCGGGCTGTCCCTCGAGCGTCAGTTCCGCGACATGCCGAACGTCGCGTTCAACCCCGGCGTATGGCCGAAGTTCCTTCGCGAGAACGCGATCCGCGTCTTCAAGCTCGACCAGCCAGCATCCACAACCTTGACGAGCGGAGCAACAGCATGAGTTTCATCAGCGACATCGGAGCGATCGACACGATGATCGGCTTCCCGCACGACATGAAGGCGACCTACAAGTTCATCACCGATCAGGTCAAGGACACCCAGAGCAAGGAAGAGTTCGAGTTCCCCGCCGAGTACATGTTCAAGGACGTTCCCGACAAGCAGTACAAGGGCACCGACGATCCCATCGGGGTCACGCTGCGCGAGATGGACATGTGGGGGATCGCCAAGGGCATGATCGGCGTCGGCGACGAGGCCGGCCTCGGCGAGCAGGCGCTCAAGCTGCACCCGGACCGGTTCATCCCGGGCATGAGCGGCGACCCGAACAAGGGCATGGACGGCATCCGCGACATCGTCAAGAACTACGAGAAGTTCGGCATCCGTTCGGTCGGCCTCTTCCCGTCGGGCACCTTCCCGCAGGTGGCCATCAACGACAAGCTGATGTACCCGATCTACGCCAAGTGCGCCGAGCTGGGCATCGCCGTGTTCTGTTGTGCCGGCGTGCCCGGGCCCCGCCTGCGCATGGCACCTCAGCGCGTCGAACTGATCGACGAGGTGATGTACGACTTCCCCGACCTCACCTTCGTCACCCGCCACGGCTGTGAGCCGTGGCAGGACCTGATCGTGAAGCTGATGCTGAAGTGGCCGAACCTCTACTACTCGACCAGCGCGTTCGCGCCGAAGCACTACCCGAAGGCGATCATCGACTACGCGAACTCGCGCGGCGCCGACAAGATCATCTACGCCGGGTACTTCCCGATGGGCCTGGCCATCTCGCGCATCATGACCGAGATGGAGAGCGTCCCGTTCAAGGCTGATGTCTGGCCGAAGTTCCTGCGCGACAACGCCGCGAAGGTGCTGAAGCTCTGATGGTCGAGAAGCTCCCTGGCAAGCCGGCTCGCCTGACCTGGGTGGGTGGCGCGAACCTGCCCGAGGACGCCCGCGCGGCGCTCATGGGCCCGGGGGCGCGCTTCGCGATCGTCGTCGAAGACGTGCTCGGGGTGCCGACGGAGGTCTTCGCACAGCGCCATCGCTCGCTGCGCGAGTCGATGCTCGCGGCACGCGTCAACTACGCGGACCGCACCTACCTGTCGACTCCTGACGGCGACTTCACCTTCGCCGAGACGGCGCGCGTCGTCGGACACCTGGCGGAGCGATTCGCCAACGAGTACGGCATCGGACCGGGAGACCGCGTCGCGTTCGCGGCGGCCAACTCGGCCGAGTACGCGATGGGCGCGTGGGCCACGATCGTGCTCGGCGGGATCATCGTCGGCCTCAACGGCTGGTGGACCAGCGCCGAGCTGCAATACGGCATCGACCTCACCGAACCGAAGCTCGTCATCGCCGACGGTCCGCGAACGGCGCGTCTTGCCGAGGTCGAGCTCGGCCCGACGCCGCTGCTGGCGACGGAGACGTTGCTCGCCCACATCCCCGACGGCCCCAGCGAGCTGCCGACCACACCGCTGGCTGAGGACGATCCGTTCCTGATCCTCTTCACCAGCGGCACCACCGGCCGGCCCAAGGGTGCGGTGCTGTCGCATCGCAACTTCCTGCACTTCTCCCAGTCCGGACTGCTGTCCGGCGCGATCGGCGCGGTCCTGACCGGCGTCAAGCCGGACCCGGACGCGAAGCAGATCGCTTCGCTGATGGTGGGGCCGCTGTTCCACGTCTCGGGCATCGTTCCACTGGTGTTCACGATGGACAACGGCTCCAAGCAGGTGCTGCCGCCGGCCGGCCGCTGGAGTGAGATCACCCACTTCGAGCTCACCCAGCAGCACGGCCTGCAGATGTGGAGCGGCGTGCCGACCCAGTTCTGGCGCCTCCTGCAGCACCCCGACTTCGACAAGTACGACCTGTCCACGGTCTTCGCCGCGGGCGGCGGCGGGGCCAACTTCCCGCCCGATCTCGTCCGGCTGTTCCAGGAGAAGATGCCCGGGATCAGCCTGCGCAACGGCTACGGGATGAGCGAGAGCGCCGGCATGGGCACGGTGACCGTCGGCCCGATGTTCCTCGCCAATCCCGACGCGGTCGGCACGGCCAACCCGGCCACGGAGATCGAGATCCGCGACGTCGAGGAGGGCAAGCTCGTCGAGGAGGGCGAGGTCGGCGAGATCTACATGCGCACCGCGGCCATCTTCCTCGGCTACTGGAACAACGAGAAGGCCACGGCCGAGGCGTTGGTCGAGGGGCGCTGGTACCGCACCGGCGACTTCGGACGGATCGAGGGCGGGATGCTCTACCTCGAGAGCCGGATGCGCGACCTGATCATCCGCGCCGGCGAGAACATCTATCCGCTGGAGATCGAGAACCGGTTGATCGAGCACCCCGACATCGATGACGTCGCCGTCATCGGTGCACCGCACCAGATCCTCGGGCAGGAGGTCATGGCCGTCGTCGTCCGGCGAGCCGGCAGCGAGGTCACCGCGGACGAGGTCAAGCAGTTCGCCGCGGCCACGCTCGGCGCGTACAAGGTGCCCGCCCACGTGATCTTCCGCGCGGAACTGCCCTACACGCAGAGCGGCAAGGTGCTCAAGCACGAGCTGGAGAAGGAGTACGCGCCGCGCTCGTGATCACGGCGTCGTTTGGCGGAGCCGAACCGGCGCGAGGTAGGTGCCCAGGTGCGTTCGCGTCCACCACTCACCCGTCCTCCGTCGGGTGGCCCGGTCACTGAACCGGTAGCGATACGCCTCGACGCGCACGTACGTCGGCGGCGCATCGGCGAACGGATTGGTCCGGAACAAGCGGAACGTCGCGCGGTCGTCCTCCAGCAGGCGCAGCAGCAATGGTCGCAGCCAGCGCGACGCGTGCGGCGAGCCCATCGCCGCGAACCACATCAGCCAATCCAGGCGAAGGTGGTAGGGCGCGATCTGGCGTGGCCGCCGACGCGGGTCGCCGGGCTTGGCGCGGAGCTCATAGGCCCGCCACACCGTGTCGTCGCCGATTCGCTCGTCGCTGGTGCCCTCGATGATCAGCTCGTTGCGCTCCTTCGTGATGTGACCGAACGCGCCGTAGGCGTTGACGAGACGAAGCGCGTCGAAGCTGGCGTTCATCGCCTGGCGCTTCGAGACGAGGTTGCGCGCCGGACGGTAGCTGAGGATCACGAGGCCGAGCGCAATCGCGAGCACCACCACGCCGAACCAGGTCGATGCGCCGCGCCCATGGTGCGGCGCCGGCAGGAGGTGGCGGAGCATCGAATCGGGAAGTGCCGACCCGACGATGACGATGGTCAGCAGGTTGAGCCATGCGAAGTTCCCGGAGAGCATCAGCCACAGCTGCGTCACGATGATCAGCGCGGCAGCGATGCCGGACACCGGTTGCGGCAGGAAGAGCGCGAACGGCAGCACCAGCTGGGCGACGTGGTTGCCGAGCACCTCGGCCCGGTGCATCCGCTTCGGCAGGTGATGGAAGCGCCAGCTGAGCGGGTTCGGCAGGGGCTGGGTCTCGTGGTGGTAGTACAGGCAGGTGAGGTCGCGCCAGCACGGGTCGCCGCGCATCTTGATCAACCCGGCGCCGAACTCGACGCGAAATGCGAGCCAGCGGAACAGCCAGAGCACCACGACGGGCGGCGCGGTCGAGCCGTTGCCGAGCAGGATCGCCAAGAAGCCGGCCTCGAGCAGCAGCGTCTCCCACCCGAAGCCGTAGAACGTCTGACCGACGTTGACGATCGACAGGTACAGCGCCCACAGGATCAGCCAGACCGACATCGAGAGCGCGAGCGGCAGGCGCTCGACCAGGCCCACGGTGACGCAACCGCTGAGCACGAGCCCGACGCCCCCGACTCCGGTCAACATCCGGTCGCTGTAGCGCCAGTGGAAGAGGCTGGGTGCGCGCCGGAACGGGACCGCGGCCACGAAGCTGCGCACCGGCTGGAGCCCGCGCTCGCCGAGCAACGGCCGGAACTGATCGAGCGCGACCACGAAGGCGATCACGTAGACCAGTCCGATGCCTCGCCAGATCACCAATCGGGCGAGGAACTGATCGTCGGCGCTGAACCAGCCGCTCATCGACGGTTCGCTACCCGTCCTGGCGGACCGTGAGACCCGGACGCAGCTGCGTGATTCGGACTTCGGGCGACTGGGCACAATGGAGACATGGCCGAGGTCTTGCTGTTCCATCACGCTCAGGGTCAGACGCCTGGGTTCCTCTCGTTCGCCGATGGGCTCCGCGCCGCGGGGCACGTCGTGCACACGCCCGATCTCTACGCCGGGCGCACGTTCGACGACCTGGACGACGGCGTCGCCTACGCGGACGAGGTCGGCTTCGGCGAGCTGCTCGAGATTGGTGTCCGCGCCGCGGACGGTCTGCCGACGGGCCTCGTGTACGCAGGGTTCTCGCTCGGCGTGATGCCGGCGCAGAAGCTGGCCCAGACCCGTCCCGGCGCGAAGGGCGCACTGCTGCTGTGCTCGTGCCTGCCCGTCAGCGAGTTCGGCGCGGCGTGGCCGGCAGACGTGCCGGTGCAGGTCCACGGGATGGATGCCGATCCGTACTTCGCCGGTGAGGGCGACATCGACGCTGCACGGGCGCTCGTCGAGTCGACCGACGTCGCTGAGCTGTTCGTCTACTCCGGTGATCAGCACCTCTTCGCCGACTCGAGCCTGACGTCCTACGACTCCGATGCGGCAGAGCTCCTGACCGAGCGCGTGCTGGCCTTCCTCGCCGCGCGCTGAACTGCGGATCGCCGGAACCCACCGGTCAGAGTGGGCCGATGTCGTTCATCGTCATCGATCGTCCCCGCCCCCACGTCGCACAGATCACGTTGAACCGACCGGAGCGGATGAACGCGATGGCGTTCGACGTCATGCTGCCGTTGCGCAACGCGATCGACGAGCTGAGCGTCGACAACGACGTCCGTGTCGTCGTGATCACCGGTGCTGGCGACGGGTTCTGCAGCGGCGCCGATCAAGCAGATGCCGGCGCGCCACCACACATCGCCGGGCTCACGCCCGTGTCGATCGCACTGCGCGCGCTGGAGGTGCTCGACAAGGTCGTGCTCGGGCTGCGTGACATGCACCAGCCGGTGATCGGGGCGATCAACGGCGCGGCGATCGGCGGCGGGTTCTGCCTCTCGCTCGCCTGCGACATCCGGGTCGCCGCCGAGGGCGCGTACTTCCGGGCGGCCGGCATCAACAACGGGCTGACCGCGAGCGAGCTCGGCCTCAGCTACCTCCTGCCGCGCACGGTCGGGCAGGCGCGTGCTGCCGAGATCATGTTGACCGGTCGCGACGTCGACGCCGTCGAGGCGTCCAACATCGGCCTCGTGTCGAACGTCGTGCCGCGCGAGCAGCTGCTCGACACGTGCTACGACATCGCCGAGAAGATCGTCGGCTGGAGCCGGCCCGGCATCGAGCTCACCAAGCGCAGCCTGTGGTCCAGCCTCGACGCGGCCAGCCTGCAACAGCACATCCAGCTGGAGGGCATCGGCCAGCTGTTCGTGCGGATGATGACCCGCAACTTCGAGGAAGGCACCAAGGCCCGCAAGGAAGGCCGCAAGGCCGTCTACCTCGACTGACGACGCACCGGTCGACTGCGCGGCGCGTGGGTCCGGTCAGGCGCCCGGGACGTTGCTGGACCAGGCGGTCTCTTCGATCAGCTCGATGCTGCGCCAGCCGTCGGGGGTGCGGGACAGCTTGTGGTGGTACACGCCGCCGTAGAACGTCGGGCCGGTGAAGCCGGGGAACTGCATCGGGTTGTGGAAGATCGCTCGAACCGTGGCGGTGTCGCCGTCGATCGCCGGCTCGATGTTCGTGATCGAGTGCTGGGCCATCGGGAACATCGTGAAGGTCTGCTCCAACCACGCGGCGACATCGTTGCGATGTCCGTCGACGCCCCCTGCGGATCGGTAGTCGATGTACGCGTCCTCGGTGAACACCGAACGCCACACGTCCCAGTCCTTGGTGTCGAGGCCACGCGCGTAGCGCGCCAGCAGTTCGGCGATCTCGAGTCGGTCGGAGATTTCCTGGAGGTCCACTCCGACAGCATCGCGTGCGCGAGCGTCAGGACCTCAGCTGGGGACGCCAGTCCTCGCCACGACCTTCGGGAGTCATGTCGAGCAGCAGCCACAGCGGGTCGAGCTCGATGGCGCTGCGCGGGTCTTGGCCCGGGTCGGCCATGTCGAAGCCGATCTCCTCGCTCCAGAAGTGGCGGATCGTGCCGTCGCGGCGAGTGAACACGTTCATCGCCGGCATGTCCTCGTCCGTGGCCGAGACGTAGGTCCGGGTGAAGTCTCCGGAGCCATCGCTGAACAACGGCATGTCGATCCAGCCCTGGGCCTGCTTGGCGGCCATCAGCCGATCGATCGGCGAACGGGCGATGAACGCGATGCTGACGCGTCGGCGCAGGTTGCGGATCTTGTGGTCGATCGCGCCCATCATCGACGTGCACATCGGGCACGGCGCCGATCGCTGCGGGCCGAACATGTAGCTGTAGACGATGAGGGCGTCGTGGCCTCCGAAGAGATCGGCGAAGCTCACGTCCGTGCCGTCCTCGGCCGTGAAGTGGTAGTCCTCGGGTACCTCGCCGCCCGGTGGCAGGGCGCGACGCTTCGCGGCAACTCGCTCCATCTGCCGACGCAGATCGATCTCCTCGACGAGCAGCGCCTGGCGCGCGGCCCGGTACTCGGCCGACTCGTTGGGGAAGTGGACGGTGTTCGTCTCGGCCAGGTCGGCCGACGCGGTGAGAGCCTGATCATTTGTCATACGTGTAGGACGATCGCGCGATCGTGAACTCATCGCAACGCATGCGTGCGGTTCGACCCATCGGACCGTGAGCGTCGAGGCTGGAGCGGATGAACCTCAGCGCCGCCGACGAGATCCGCAACCTGCTCCACCGCTACGCCGAGCTGATCGATGCCATGGACGTACCGGGACTGCACGACCTGTTCGAGCACGCGGTGCTCGACTCCGCCGTGCAGGCCGGAGAGTGGCGTGGGCGATCAGTCGAGCAGCGCGCTGCCGGCGTCCCGGAGCTCGTCGTGTTCCGTTCGGCGGTGCAGCCGCGCGCCGGCGTGACCTCCGCACATCTCTGCGACAACGCGATCATCGAGTTCGACGACGACGTCCACGCGAGAGCGCGATCGCGGTTCACGGTCGTCGAGTCCCATGACGGCGCGTCGCCGGAGGTCGCGATGTGCGGCCGCTACGAAGACGGGTTCGAACACGTCGGCGGTGCCTGGCGGTTCGTCACCCGCCGCTTCTTCGTCGACGTGGTCGGTGGGATCAGTTGAGCGTGGCGTCCTTCACGGTCGTGCGCGACGACGCGTACACGGTGTGCACGGCCAGGGCCACGAACACGATCGTGCCGCCGATCAGCGCGGGCACGCCGGGGTACTCGGCCAGGAAGACCCACACCCAGATCGGTCCCATGATCGGCTCCAGCATCGACAGCAGGGCGACATCGGTGGCCGGTGCCCGCGCCGCGCCGACACTGAAGATGGCCAGCCCCACCCCCAGCTGGGCGAACCCGTAGGCGAGGAGGATGATCAGGTCGTGGCGGTCGATCGCGAACGGATGGGCGAACGGGATCGATGCGACCGCCCCGATGACCATCGAGAGCAGCATCGCCGGCGCCATCTGGATGTGCGCGTGGCGGCGGATCAGCACGGTGCCGATGCCGAATGCGAGCGGGATGATCAGCGCGATCAGCGCGCCGCCCGCCGAACCGTGTGCGCCCGGACCGCTGACCATGTAGCCGACGCCCACGACGGTGACGCCCACCGCGCACCACGTGTAGCGGCGCACCCGCTCGCCGAGGATGATCCATGCAAGGACGGCGGCAGCGAGCGGGCTGAGCGCGAAGATCACGAGCACGATCGCGACCGTGGTCTTCGAGAGCGCGACCACCATGCTGATCGACGATGCCGCGAAGGCGAGCGCCACTCCCAGGCCCGGTGTGCCCATCCCGCTGATGGCGCGCCACGTGTTCGTGCGTTCCCGCCAGGCGATCAGGATCAGCAGGCTGGCGCACGCCGAGGAGCACCGCCAGAACACGGTGGTCCACGGCTCCGTGTCGTGCAGGTTGCGGACGAAGAGGCTGCCGGTGCTGAAGATCAACGCTGAGGCCGCGAGTTGGATGATCGACAGCGGCGCGATGCGCGCGCCCGGCCGGGCGTGGGTGATCGCGATCCCACCTTCGCCCGCGACCGCGACGACCGTCTCGATCTCGTCGTCGTCCTGCAGCGTCACCGGGACATCCTCGCAGCTGGACGTGACCGGTTCGGCGCTGTGACCAGCGTCAATTCCGATCGGCTCTATTCAAGAACCTGTTGATGCCCAGAACTGATCGATCGCCGCAGCGGCCTCGTCGAAGCGCTCCCAGTCCAGCGTGTGGCCGCTGTCGAGGTGGACCACTGCGAGGTCGTCGCCGAGCTGCGCTGTCAGCGAGTCGAGGATCGCGGGGGTGACCAAGCCGGCCTTGTCGGCCACGATCGTCAACGTCGGTCGGGGCTCGGTCAGTGTTGGCACCGGCGCGCACAGCTCGCCCCAACCGGCGATCACGGCGGGCCGGTGGTAGCGGGCGCGGTAGCGACCGTCGTTGCCGAGCACGAGGTGCTCCGCGAGGTTCTCGATCGCCGCCGGCAGCACGTACTCGGGATAGCCCGCCCATTCGGCCGCGAGTGCTTCCTCATACGTGGCGAAGCCGGTCTTGGCGATCTCCATCGCGGCCATCGTGTTCATCGATTCCGCATCGCGGGCGAACGCCGGGTCGAGCATGACGAGCCGTCGGACCCGCTGCGGCGAGCGTGACAGGAGGTGGAACCCGATCATCCCGCCGTAGGAGTGGCCGACGAGATCGACCGTGTCGAGGCCGAGTGCATCGAGCGTGTCGAGCACGTCGCCGACGTGTTGTGCCGCCGACCACGGCCCGTCGGACAACGAGCGGCCGTGGCCGCGCAGATCGACCGCGAACGTCCGCCGCTGGGGCCAGGCCTCCTCGGCGAGACGTCGGAAACGTCTGCCATGGCCGGTGATCCCATGGATCGCCAGCACCGGCTCACCTGCGGGATCGCCGAAGGTGTGGACGTTGAGGACGCTCAGCTCGCGGCTCCGCCGAGATGGCGTCGGCGAGTGCGGAGCGGAGACTTGACGAACGCGCGGTGCGCGGTCTGGGCGATCGTCCACAGCGGAGCGACGATCAGCACGGCGTGCACGATGGGGATCTTGTGCTGGGCGATGCCGAGCCAGAGCATCGAACCGAGCCACGCGGTCATGAACGCGAGCGAGATGCCCCGGCGCTCACGCACCGAGACGGGGTGGGCGAACTGCACCCGGGACAGCGTCAGCAGGGAGAACACGGCGCAGATGATCAGGTTGGCCCACGGGTTGTACTGCAGCAGGAACAGCGACGGGATGATCATGTTCCACTCGGCGGGGAAGCCGTTGAACCAACGCTCCTCGTCCTCCTGGTCGGTGCGGGCCATCCACAACGCGCTGACGAACAGGATCGTGAAGCCGACCGGACCGCTGGTGTGCTCGGGCACGATGTCGAACTTGTAGAGGAACGCGACCGGCACGATCGCGCAGGTGAAGTTGTCGACGATCAGGTCGAGCGAGTTGCCGTTCAAGGTCGGGATGCGCCCGGCGACGTCGAGCTTGCGCGCGATCGGGCCGTCGACGCCGTCGAGGATCAGCGCCACGATCAGCCAGATGATGCCGGCGCGGGCGTGTCCCTCGATGAGCGAGATCAGCCCCAGGTACCCGACGATCACTCCGCTCGCGGTCAGCGCGTGGACAGCCCATGCCGCTCGGATGTTGCGTCGCGTGTACTCGGTAGCACAGACGGATTCGTGTTGAGCGGTCACAGTGAGATGTACCCTACGCGCCTGCGGGGCCAAACGCGGACGCACCGCAGCTTCGTCACCTCGGGGTCAGCAGCCTCAGCGGCGTTCCGGCACGCCAGGCGACGATGTCCTCCACAACCTCGGTGTAGAAGATGTCGTAGCACTGCGACACCACATATCCGGTGTGCGGCGTCAGCACCGTGTTGCGCAGCGCGCGCAGGGGATCGGCGACAGGCAGTGGCTCGACCTCGTAGACGTCCAAGCCTGCGCCGGCGATCACGTCGTCGCGGAGTGCGGCGACGAGCGCGGTCTGATCGATGAGCGGCCCTCGCGAGGTGTTGACGAGGATGGCCGAAGCCTTCATCGACGCCAGCTCGGTCCCACCGATCAGGTGTCGCGTGCGGTCGCTCAGTTGCAGATGCAGGGAGATCACGTCCGATGTCGTGAGCAGTTCGTCCTTGCTGACGATCGGCACCCCCACCTTCGCAGCGCGCTCCTCGGTGAGGTTCTGGCTCCACGCGACCACGTCCATGCCGAACGCGAGACCGACCTTGGCGACGAGACCGCCGATGTTGCCGAGGCCGATCAGACCCAGCCGTTGGCCGGCGAGGCCGGTGCCCAGCCGGGTCTGCCAACCGCCGGAGCGCATCGTCGCGTCGTCGGCTGCGACGTGACGACCCACTGCGTGGATCAGCGCCCACGTCAGCTCCGAGGTGGACGTGACGATGCCCATCGTGCCGCACACGGTGACGCCGTGCGCCGCCGCGGCGTCGAGGTCGATCACGGCGTTGCGGTTGCCGGTGGTGACCAGCAGGCGCAGTGCGGGGAGACGGTCGAACAGGCTGGCCGGGAACGCCGTCCGCTCGCGCATCGCGACGACGACCTCGGCACCCTGCAGCGCCTCGGCCAACGCCGCTTCGTCACAGATGTGCTCGGTGATCGACTCCTGCTGGAGGTCGCCCCAATCGACGTAGGTCGTGGCGAGGTCCTGATAGTCGTCGAGCACAACAACACGCATGCGGCGAGCGTAGGAGACGGTTCTCTCCCCATCGTCAGCGGCGAAGAGCCCGTGCAAAGATGACGCGATGACCGACACGCTTCCCGCGGCGAGCGCCGATCGCAAGGGTGGCCTCGGAGTCTGGGCTCCGAGGATCACGCCGCCGATCGGGGTGGATCTCGACGACGCGCAGAAGCTGGCATGCGCCTTCCGGGTGCTGGCTCGTGAGGGCTTCTCCGAGAACATCGCCGGACACATCACCTGGCAACGGCCGGGCCAGGACACCATGCTCGTCAACCCGTGGGGTCTGTGGTGGCGCGAGATCAGCGCGTCGGACATCTGCGAGGTCGACGACGCGGGCACCGTCGTCGCCGGCCGGTGGGATGTCACGCCCGCGATCCACATCCACACCGAGCTCCACCGCCGACGCGCTGATGCGCGAGTGGTGATCCACAACCATCCCTACTACGTCACGTTGATGACGGCGCTGGGAGTCCTGCCCGACCTCGTCCACCAGACGGGCTCGATGTTCCTCGACGACATCTGCTTCGTGCAGGAGTACACGGGCGAGGTCGACACGCCTGACCTCGGCGCGGACCTCGCCGCCGAGATCGGTGATGCGCCGGTCGTGTTCCTGGGCTCGCACGGCATCATCGTCACCGGCGCCACGATCGAGGAAGCCGTCTACCGCGCCGCATCGCTGGACCGCGCCTGCCGGCTCGCCTACGACGTGATGGTCACCGGCCGTGAACCGCTGGCGATGGCACGCGGGCAGATGGTCGGGATGAAGGCGTCGCTGCTCGAACGCGGTGCGCCGGTCTACTTCGCCGGGGCGGTGCGCGCTCTGCTGCGCGACGAACCCGACGTCCTGAACTGAACCCGAACCGAACGGACACGGAGAACTCTCATGCGCAGCCTCGATGACCTGGCCGGCGATCTCAGCTTCACCCAAGCAGCGGTCGGTGCGGATCGGTCGGTCACCTTTTTGCCCGACCCACCACGCGCCGAGCGCGAGTACACGGTGATCTCGGTCGACGACCACATCGTCGAGCCGCCGCACACGTTCGAGGGTCGCGTCCCCAGGGCGATGGCCGACCGCGCGCCGAAGGTCGTCGAGACCGCCGACGGCAAGCAGACGTGGGTGTACGACGGCTTCGATCTCCCCAACGTCGGGTTCAACGCCGTCGTCGGCAGGCCGGTCTCGGAGTGGGGCTTCGAGCCCGTGCGCTTCGAGGAGATGCGCCGTGGTGCCTGGGACATCGACGCCCGCGTCGCCGACATGGATCTCAACGGGGTGTATGCGTCGTTGAACTTCCCGTCGTTCCTCCCCGGCTTCGCCGGCCAGCGGCTGCAGATGACGACGCCCGACAAGGACCTCGCCATGGCGTGCGTGCGCGCCTGGAACGACTGGCATCTGGAGGAGTGGGCGGGCACGCATCCGGGTCGGATCATCCCGTGCCAGCTGCCGTGGTTGCTCGATCCCGAACTGGGCGCCAAGATGATCCGCGAGAACGCGGCGCGCGGCTATCACGCCGTCACCTTCACCGAGAGCCCGCACGCGCTGGGTCTGCCGACGTTGCACTCCGGCCACTGGGACCCGATCATGCGCGCCTGCGCCGAGACCGGCACCGTCGTCAACCTGCACATCGGTTCCTCGGGCGCGTCGCCGTCGACCACCGACGACGCACCACCGGACGTCGTCGGTGTGCTGTTCTTCGGCTACGCGATGTTCGCCGCGGTCGACTGGCTGTTCTCGATGATGCCGGTGCGCTTCCCGGACCTCAAGATCTGCATGTCCGAGGGCGGCATCGGCTGGGTGGCGGGTCTGCTCGACCGGCTCGATCACATGCAGAGCTACAACTCGATGTATGGCACGTGGAAGGGCGATCTCACCCCGGCAGAGGTGCTGAAGCGCAACTTCTGGTTCTGTGCCGTGGAGGACCAGTCGTCGTTCGTGCAGCGCGAGCGGATCGGCGTCGAGAACATCCTGTTGGAATCGGACTACCCGCATTGCGACTCCACCTGGCCGCGCACCCAGCAGGTGATCCGCGAGGAGATCGGCGACCTCCCGGCCGAGGACATCCGCAAGATCACGTGGGCCAACGCCAGCGACCTCTACAGCCATCCCGTGCCTGCCGCGATCCAGGCCGACCCCAATGCCTACTGAGTCGACGGTGGGCGTGCGCGAGTTGCTGGGCATCCCCTACGGCGTCGCTCCCGTCGGTGAGCGGAGGTTCCGCCAGGCAGAGGCTGCGCCGGCACCGGATTGGTCGAGACCGTACGACTCGTTCGGGCCCGCGCCGATGCAGTCGCGGACAGGCATGCTCGCGACCGCGGTGCCGGGCATGGACCCCGGCCCGGTCAGCGAGGACTGCCTCAGCCTCAACGTCTGGACGCCCGCAGCCGACGGCGAACGGTTGCCGGTGATGGTCTGGTTGTACGGCGGCGCGTTCATCGTCGGCGGCTCCGCGTCGCCGACCTACCACGGGGCCGCGTTCGCGGCCGAGCAACACGTCGTCGTCGTCTCGATCAACTACCGCGTCGGCTCGTTCGGGTTCCTCGACCTGCGCACGGTTCCCGGTGGCGAGACGGCGGATCCCAACTGCGGGAGCCACGACCAGCGACTCGGCCTGCAGTGGGTGCGGGACCACATCGCCGAGCTCGGCGGGGATCCCGCCCGGATCACGGTGTTCGGTGAGAGCGGTGGCGCGGGATCGATCATGAACCTGCTCACCACCCCAGGCCTGACCTCCGTCGTGCGCCGCGCGATCGTGCAGAGCCCGGGCGTCGACTTCACGCAGCGCACCGACACGAGCACTCGCGTCACCGAGGCGCTGTTGCAGGAGACAGGCGCCAGCACCGTCGACGAGCTGCGTGCGCTCACGGCCGAGCAACTGCTGGACGCGCAGACGAACGTGGCCAACCGGTTGCTGTTCTCGATCGGCACGATGCCGTTCCATCCGGTGGTCGATGGCGTGTTCGTCACCACCACGCCCACGGCCGCCGTCGCGGCGGGCGCGGTGGACGACCTCGATCTGCTGATCGGCTTCACCTCCGACGAGATGCGGCTGTTCCCGGACCCACGCGCCGATGGCCTCGGACGCGAGGGCCTGGCGAAGTGGACCCGCCAATACCTGAGGTCGCGGATGGGCAGCGACCCCGGTGCCGACATCGCCGATGGGTTGACCGGCGAATACTTCGACCGAGCAGCAGGCTCCGCACGGCCGT
>JAOBWO010000025.1 GCA_025463415.1 Acidimicrobiales bacterium
TTGTCGAGATCCGTTCGGGGCGTCGCTGAAGCGCCGCAACCGACGAACCCGTACCAACTCCCAACCAAACAGCAACGGAGCACCTTCCAGTGAGCAAGTGGACCTTTACCAGCGAGAGCGTGACCGAGGGTCACCCGGACAAGATGGCCGACCAGGTCAGCGACGCAGTCCTCGACGCGATCCTCACCGAGGATCCCAACGGCCGAGTTGCCTGCGAGACCCTGCTCACCACCGGCCTCTGCGTGGTCGCCGGCGAGATCACCACGAAGGCCTACGTCGACATCCCCAAGATCGCCCGTGAGGTCATCAAGGACATCGGCTACGACAACGCGCTGTACGGGTTCGACGGCAACACCTGCGGCGTGATCGTCAGCATCGACGAGCAGTCCGCCGACATCGCCCAGGGCGTCGACAAGAGCGAAGAACTGCGCGGCGGCAAGGCCGGCGAGGACAGGATCAACGCGCAGGGCGCCGGCGACCAGGGGATGATGTTCGGCTACGCCTGCGACGAGACGCCCGATCTCATGCCGCTGCCGATCTGGCTGGCTCATCGCCTGGCCGAGCGTCTCAGCGAGGTCCGCAAGTCCGGCGCTGTGCCGTACCTGCGCCCCGACGGCAAGACCCAGGTCACGTTCGACTACGAGCACGGCAAGCCCGTCGCGCTGCGCTCGGTGCTCGTCAGCACCCAGCATGCAGACGGCATCGACCGCGACACGGTCATCCGCCCCGACCTCATCGAGCAGGTCATCCAGCCGACGATCCCGGCCGAGTTCGCCGACCAGGACTACAACGTCTACGTCAACCCGACCGGCGTGTTCGTCGTCGGCGGCCCCCACGGCGACACCGGCCTCACCGGGCGCAAGATCATCGTCGACACGTACGGCGGCATGGGCCGTCACGGCGGCGGAGCCTTCAGCGGCAAGGATCCCAGCAAGGTCGACCGCTCGGCCGCCTACGCCTCGCGCTGGGTCGCCAAGCACGTCGTCGCGTCCGGTGCGGCCTCGCGCTGCGAGGTCCAGGTCGCATACGCAATCGGGATGGCCCAGCCGATCAGCATCCTGGTCGAGACGTTCGGCACGAACACCGTCGATCCGGACGTCATCGAGAAGGCCGTGCGCAGCGTGTTCGACCTTCGTCCGGCCGCCATCGTGCGCGACCTCGACCTGAAGCGTCCGATCTTCCGCAAGACCGCCGCGTACGGCCACTTCGGCCGCAACCTCCCCGAGTTCACGTGGGAGCAGGTCAGCCGCCTGGCCGACTTCAAGTCGGCGATCGGCGCCTGAGCACCAGTTGAACCCGGAGCCACCGACGCCACCAGCCGCGCTCGACGCGCTGGTGGCACGGGTGGCGCCTGATCTCACCGGTCTCGACCGCCAGTTCGACTACCTCGTCCCGGAGCCGCTGCGCACCCGCGTCCACGTCGGGACACTGGTGCGGATCACGCTCAACGGTCGTCGAGTCGGCGGTTGGGTCACGTCGCTCGGTCCTCCGGATCCTGCGCGCGACCCCGCGACCCTGCTGCCGATCAACAAGGTGACCGGGATCGGGCCCACCCAGGAGGTCATCGACCTCGCCGCCTGGGCGGTCCACCGTTGGGCCGGCCGCATGCGCGCGTTCCTGGTCGCGGCCTCGCCGCCCGGGGCCGTGCTGCAGCCGCCGGCCCCGGCACACGGTGGCCCGGTGCCGGAGCCGACCGACGCGCGGACCCGCACACTGCTGGAGCGCGGCCCGCACACGGGCGTGCTCCGCGTGCCGCCCGCCGCGGATGTCGTGCCGATCCTGCTGGCGGCCTGCCGGCTCGGCCCCGTTCTGGTGGTCGTGCCGAGTGTCGCTCAGGCGCGCCTGTTGGCCGTCCGCCTGCGTCGAACCGGTCGCACCGTCGCACTCTTGCCGCAGGAGTGGGCCGCTGCTGCCGGAGGCGTGGATGTCGTCATCGGTGCTCGCGCGACGGTGTGGGCGCCGTGCCGTGACATGGCCGCGATCGTCGTCCTCGACGAGCACGACGAGGGCCTGCAGGAGGAGCGCCAGCCGACGTGGCACGCACGCGACGTCGCGATCGAACGTGGCCGACGCGCCAACGTGCCCGTGCTGCTCGTCTCGCCGGCGCCGAGCGCCACAGCCGTCGCCGCCGTCGGCATCGATCATGTCGCCAAGCCGTCGGTCAGCGACGAGCGCGCCGGATGGCCGATCGTCGAGATCGTCGACCGCACCCGCGACGAACCGTGGCAGCGCAGCCTGGCGACGTCGCCGCTGATCCGACAGCTGCGTGATCACGAACGGGTCGTGGTGTGCGTGATCAACTCGACGGGTCGGGCACGGCTGCTGGCCTGCCGCCGTTGCAAGGCGATCCAGCGCTGCGAGGTCTGCGAGGCCGCCGTGTTCCAACGAGACGACGAGCACTTCGAGTGCGGTCGATGTGGCACCGAACGTCCACCTGTGTGCCAGGCATGCGGGGCGAGCGCGTTCGCGGCGCTGCGGATCGGTGTCAGCCGACTTCGTGACGAGCTCGAGGCAGCGGCCGGGCGTCCGGTCGTGTCCGTCACGGGCAAGGACAGCGACACCCATCCGCTGGTCGAGGCCGGCGTGTACGTCGGAACGGAGGCTGTGCTGCACCGCATCCGCCGGGCCGACACGGTGGCGTTCGTCGACTTCGACGCGGAGCTGCTCGCACCCAGGTACCGCGCCACGGAACAGGCGATGACGCTGCTGACACGCGCTGCTCGCCTGGTCGGCGGCCGCGCGGGTGGCGGGCGGATCCTGGTCCAGACGTTCCTGCCCAAGCACGAGGTGCTCGACGCGGTGCTGCACGCCGATCCGGGGCGGCTGCTGGCCAAGGAGCTCGATCGACGACGTGCGCTGGGGTTTCCCCCCGCCGCCGCACTCGCCGTCGTCAGCGGAGCCGGGGCGGCCGAGTACGCGGGCTCGCTCCGTCTGCAGGGCGTGCAATCCGCGCAGACGTTGGAGGGCAGCGTGTTGCTGCGCTCGCCGACCTGGGACGTGCTCGGCGACGCGATCGCCGCGACCCCGCGCCCGAAGGGCAGTCGGCTGAGGATCGAGGTCGACCCTCCACGGTTGTGAACGTGTTCGTGACCTGGCGACTGCGCGCCGTTCAGGCGGCAAGCACGGTGCGCAGCAATCGGTAGCCCTTGGCCGAGCCGATCCGCTCGGTGGGCAGCCCCTGGTCGTTGAGCCAGGTGAGCAAGGAGTCGGAGCCGAGGTGCTTCTGGACCACCATGAGCGCAGCTCCGGTGGGGGTGAGGCGGGGCAGCCACTGCAGCAGCATCGCGTGCATCGCGGGCTTGCCGATGTGGACCGGGGGATTGCTCCAGATCGCGTCGAACCGGATCGCAGGATCGACCTGGTCCGGCGCGCACGTCTCGATGTTGAAGACCTTGTTGGTCTGTGCGTTCTGCCGGGTCAAGGCGAGTGCCCGGTTGTTGACGTCGACGGCCCAGACCGTCGCGTGCGGTGCGCGCCGGGCCATGCTGATCGCGATGGCGCCGACGCCGCAGCCGAGGTCGAGGACGTTCCCGTCGGTGGCCAACGGTGGCGCTTTCAGCAGGAGCACGCGGGTGCCGGTGTCCAGCGCGCCGTAGCTGAACACACCCCGATCGGTCGTCAGGCGCATCGTGCCCTCGGGCAGGGCGACCTTGATCTCGAACGGCTGGCTGGCGGTGGCGGGCTCTGGGGTGAAGTACTGCTCGTTGCTCATCGCCGTTCCTGGCTGGGTCGGGGTCCCGCGTCTGGGTCCAGGGCGGCGTCGGTAGCCTGGCACCGTGGCGTACGAAATCCGCACCTATGGTGATCCTGTCCTGAAAACTCCGGCGCAGGCGGTCACCGACATCGACGGAAAGGTCGCCCGTCTCGTCGACGACATGTTCGAGACGCTCTTCACCAGCGACAGCGGCATCGGGCTCGCCGCCCCGCAGGTCGGCGTGCAGAAGCAGGTCTTCGTCTGGGAGATCAACGACGAGCCGATGGTGATCATCAACCCGGAGATCGTCGAGAGCAGTGGCGAGTGGCTCTACGACGAAGGCTGCCTCAGCATTCCGGGGCTCTACGTCGAGATGCTTCGGCCGAACGAGGTCCTCATGCGTGGACGCACGCTCGACGGCAACGAGATCGAGATCGAAGCCAACGAGCTGATGGGCCGGCTGTTCCAGCACGAGATCGATCACCTGCACGGGGTGCTGATGTTCGACCGGATGACGCCCGAGCAGCGCAAGGAGGCGCTCACCGAGTACCGCAAGATCCTCGACGAGCAAGCCAAGGCAAAGCCGCGCCGCCTGCGGCTGAAGTGACGGAGCTCGCGCCGCTCCCCGTCGCACCACCCAGGCGGCTGGTGTACTTCGGCACCCCGCAGATGGCGGTCGCACCGCTCGAGGCGCTCGTCGCGGCCGGCTTCGAGATCTCGCTCGTCGTGACGCGCGCAGACAAGCGCCGCGGTCGCGGCGCAGAGCTGGCGCCGAGCCCGGTGAAGGCTGCTGCGCAGCGCCTCGGCCTCCCGATCAGCCACGTCGTCGCCGACGCCCTCGGCGCGGGCGCCGATCTCGGTGTGGTCGTCGCGTTCGGGCAGTTGATCAAGCCCGGCGTGCTGGCCGCGTTGCCGATGGTCAACCTCCACTTCTCCCTGCTCCCGCGGTGGCGGGGTGCCGCGCCGGTCGAGCGTGCGCTGCTCGCCGGCGACACCACGACGGGCGTCTGCCTGATGCAGCTCGAGGTCGGCCTCGACACCGGTGCCATCCTCGACCGGATCGAGGTGCCGATCGGCGCCCGCCAGACGGCCGACGAACTGCGCCGCGTGCTCGTCGACGTGGGCACCACGCAACTCGTCGACAACCTCCGCCGCGGTCTCGTCGACGGCACACCTCAAGTCGGCGAACCGACCTACGCGTCCAAGCTCGATCCGGCAGAGTTCGCGATCGACTGGACCCGGCCCGCGGTCGAGATCGATCGGCTGGTCCGTCTCGGCGTGGCGTGGACGTGGTTCCGCGGCAAGCGTTTGAAGATCATCGAGACGGAAGCCGCAGACTCGGACGGCGGCTCGGCCAGCGGCGCGTTCGTCGCGCCGTCGAGCGTGGAGTGCTGGCAGAGCACGTTGATGCTGGTGCGCGTGCAGCCCGAGGGCAAGCCAGCCATGGCGGCGGGCGCGTGGGCGAACGGCGCCCGTCCGACGTCGGTCGATGTCTTCGGCGTCGCGCCCACCGCAGGATCGGACGCATCGTGAACCAACGTCAGAACGCGCGCAACGCCGGTCGCCCGCGACCGACGCCCGAGCCGCGCACGCCCCGGCCCAGTGCCAGGCAGGTCGCGCTCGATGCACTTCTGCGGATCGACCACGACGGCGCGTATGCCAACCTGCTGCTGCCATCCATGCTCGACCGGAGCCGGCTCCACGAGCAGGATCGCCGCTTCGTCACCGAGCTCGTCTACGGCACCACGCGCATGCGCCGCGCGTGCGAGGCGCTCGTCGAGCGGTTCGTCGTCACCGAACCCGATCCCGAGGTGCGCACGTTGCTCCGCCTCGGTGCCTACCAGCTGGTGTTCGCCGGGGTGCCGCCCCACGCCGCGGTGGGCGAGACGGTCGAGCTGGCCCATCCGAAGGTGCGCGGTTTCGTCAACGCCGTGCTGCGCAAGGTGGCGAGCACGCCGATGATCTGGAGCGACGACGCCGATCGGCTGAGCTACCCGGAGTGGATCATCGACCGCTTCGTCGCCGAGCTCGGCGAATTCGAGGGCTACGCCGCGCTGGAGTGCATGAACGAGGCGCCGCAGGTGTCCACTCGCGACGACGGCTACATCCAGGACCGCGGCTCGCAGTGGGTGGCCGATCTCGTTGGTGCTCGACCGGGGGAGTGCGTACTGGATGTCTGCGCCGCTCCCGGGGGCAAAGCGACATCGATGGCGGCGGACGGCGCGTTCGTGGTCGCAGCAGATCTGCAGGTCCATCGCGCGTCCCTCGTGTCCCAGAACGCGCATCGCCTCGGCTACCACGTACCGGTCGTCGTCGCCGATGGGACTGCGCCACCGTTCGCGCCGGCGAGCTTCGACCGCGTCCTGATCGACGCACCGTGCAGCGGGCTCGGCTCGCTGCGTCGCCGCCCGGACGCTCGATGGCGGATCTCTGCCGACGACCTGCAGGACCTCGTCGCTATCCAGGCGGCCCTCCTCGCGGCCGCTGCACCGCTGGTGCGGCCCGGTGGGATGCTCGTCTACAGCGTCTGCACGATCACCGCAGCTGAGTCGGTGGATCACCCGGTGCCCGACGGGTTCGACGTCGTCAGCGACGCGCCCGACGAGCCGTGGACGGCGTTCGGCAACGGGTTCCGCCTGCTGCCACAGGATGCCGACACCGACGGCATGGTCATCGTTCGCTACCGTGCCCACTCGTGAGCGAGCACGCCGATCCTCCCAGCCTGGCTGCCAAGGTGCTGACCGTCAGTGACGGTGTCGTCCACGGCACACGCCACGACGCGAGCGGCCGGGCACTGGTCGAGCAGCTCACCGCAGCGGGCTACGCAGTCGTCGAGCATCGCGTCACGGCCGATGGCGCCGACAACGTCGCAACGGCGCTGACGGAGATGTGTGCGGGCTTCTCGGGCCTGATCGTCTCCACCGGCGGCACCGGCTTCGCACCACGCGACCAGACACCCGAAGGCACCCGCGCCGTGATCGAGCGCGAGGCACCTGGACTCGCCGAGGCCATGCGCCTGATCAGCCCGCTCGGCCGCCTGAGCCGGGGCGTGGCCGGGATCCGCGGGCAGGCGGTCATCTGCAACACGCCCGGCTCGCCGAAGGGCTGCGTCGAACAGCTCGGCGCGGTGATCGACATCCTGCCGCACGCGATCCGCCTGCTCGCCGACGCCCCGACCTCACATTGACCGGACGCGCTGCGACGCTGGCGCGTCCGTGTGCGGCGGAAGCGTCCGGTTGGAGCACCTCGCCGTATCCTGTCGACGTGCTGCGCCTCGTTCTGCCCAAAGGCTCGCTCGAGAAGGCCACGCTCGAGCTGTTCGAGTCCGCCGACCTCTCGGTGCGCCGCAACTCGTCGGTCGACTACAAGGCATCCATCGACGATCCGCGGATCAGCGAGGTGCGCATCCTCCGCCCGCAGGAGATCCCCAGCTACGTGGCCGAGGGCCTGTTCGACTTCGGCATCACCGGTCGCGACTGGGTCGAGGAGACGTCGAGCGACGTGGTCAGCCTGGGCGAGCTGAAGTACTCGAAGGCCACGTCGATGCCGATCCAGGTCGTGGTCGCGGTCGCCGGCGACTCGCCCGCGACCTCCGTCGCGGATCTCGGTGACGGTGTGCGCGTCAGCACGGAGTACCCAGAGTTGACCAAGCGGTACTTCGCCGAGCGCGGCATCGCGGCCGACATCCGCCTGTCCTACGGGGCGAGCGAAGCCAAGATCCCCGACATCGCCGATTGCATCGTCGACATCACCGAGACCGGACGGGCGCTGCGCGCCGCCGGTCTGCGGATCATCGACACGATCCTGGTCAGCTACACCGAGGTCGTCGTCAACCGCAAGGCGTTCGACGATCCCGTCAAGCGCCACGCCATGGATCAACTGATGACCCTGCTGATGGGCACGCTCGATGCCCGCGGCATGGTCCTCGTCAAGCTCAACGTGTCGCGCGAGAACTTCGAGGCGGTCGTTGCTCTTGTGCCGTCGCTGAAGGCGCCGACTGTGAGCGAGCTCGCCCACCAAGGAGGCTTTGCGATCGAAACCGTCGTC
>JAOBWO010000293.1 GCA_025463415.1 Acidimicrobiales bacterium
CGCGCAGGCACGCGACCGCGGCTTCGGCAACGCCCGCTTCATCCGCAACGTGTTCGAGGACGCAGTCGGCCGTCAGGCCCAACGCCTGACCGCCCTCGAGGACCCCACCGACGAGCAGCTGACCACCCTCATCGCCGACGACCTCGCCCCCATCGGATCGACGCTGTGAAGGTTGCGCTGTGACCGTCAAGCGTCTCCTCGCGTTCCTGGGTGCTGTCGCGCTGATCGTCGGCGCCGTGTTCGCGCGCAACGCGCTCGACGACAAGTCGTCCGACTCCACCAGCTCCACCGGCCAGGGTTCGGGCGGCACGTTGACGGTCGTGTGCAGCACCGAGTTCGCCGATGTGTGCGCGAAGTTGCCGACCTCCTATCGCGTCACCGTGCAACCCGCCTCGACGACGCTGACCCACCTGACGGCCGACGGTGCACAGCCGCCTGACGCATGGGTGACGCTGGACCCGTTCCCGGGGATGGTCGACGTCCAACGCCAGTTCGCCTCACTGGACCCGCTCGCTCCAACGATCGTTGCCGTTGCAACTGATGTTGCCGAAGTCGCGGTGGCGAAGACGCGCTCGGACGAGTTCGCCCTCGGCTGCAACGGTCAGCCCGCGTGGAAGTGCATCGGCACGAACGCAGGGGCGCAGTGGAGCGCACTCGACCCCGCGGCCGGCGGCGGCAAGTTGCTTCCCGGTTTCGCGAACCCGGACAGCGAAGCACTGGGTCTGATCACCTTTGCCAACGCCGTGGCCGGCTACCTCAACAACGCAGCCTTCTCCAAAGCGGACTGGTCCGACAACGCCGAGCTCAACGGGTGGCTCCGCAACCTGAAGAGCGCTGACGTGATCAGCGCAGACGGCGCGTCCGCGCTGACGACACTCCTGGTGCAACCCACGCATGTCAACGTCGCCGCGACGACGGGTGTGGAGGTGCAGGCGAGCTCTCGACAGGATTCGTTCGTTGTCAGTCCGACCTCGCCGGCCGTGCCGATCGTGGCGGTCGTGGGCAGCTTCACCCCCAAGGGTGCGGCAGTCGCGGCACAGCTCGCGCCACTGCTGACGAGCGCCGGCTGGACACCTGCATCTGACCCGAAGCCGCAGCTCCCAGCGGGTACGTTCATAGCTCTGCGCTCGCTCTGGGAAGGAAAGTAGTGATGCGGCTCCGCAACATCGTTCTCACAGCAACCGTTGCGGCGCTCGTCGCCTCGGCATGCAGCAGCAGCTCCAAGCAGACCAGTGGCACGGGACTGTCCGGCGATGCCGGCAGCTGCATCACCGTCGACATCGCCACGAGTCCGGAGAAGCTGGCCGTGTTGACGGAACTGTCGAACACGTTCAACAAGGCGAACAACAAGGTCGACGGGAAGTGCGTCTTCGCCCGTCCCAAGAAGGTCTCCAGCGGCACTGCCGCCAACCTCTTGGTGAACGGTTGGCCCGACCCTGCGAACAACGGCCCCCAACCGGTGATCTGGTCGCCGTCGGCGAACGACTGGGCCGGCATCGTCAACGAGCGGGTCGGCAAGGTGGTCGCACCGATCGGCAAGTCGTTCATGCTGACCCCACTGGTGATCGCGATGCCGAAGGTGATGGCCCAGGCGCTCGGCTACCCGGACAAGCAGCTCGGCTTCTCCGACATCGTCGCCCTGGCCGCGAACTCCGAGGGGTGGGCGGCATACGGCCATCCCGAGTGGGGTCAGTTCAAGCTCGGCAAGACCAACCCGAACATCTCCACCAGCGGGCTCAACTTCACCATCGCCGAGTACTACGCGGCCACCGGCAAGACGAGTGGCCTGACGGTGGAAGACCTCCAGCGGCCCGAGGTGCAGGCGTTCGCGACCAACGTCGAGAACAGCGTCGTGCACTACGGCGACAACACGTTGACCTTCCTCAACAACTGGTACCGCGCCGACCGTCGCGGCAACGCGCTGACCTACACCTCCGCCGTCGCGGTGGAGGAGAAGTCGGTCATCGACTACAACACCGGCAACCCGGACGGCATCCTCGATCCCGGTGAGGTGCCGCGTCCACCACGCGATCCTCTCGTCGCGATCTATCCGAAGGAGGGCACGCTCTTCTCCGACGACCCCTTCATCATCCTCGACGAACCGTGGGTCAGCGCCGATCAGAAGGCCGCCGCCCTGCTGTACCAGGACTTCGTGCAGCAGCCCGAGAACCAGACCAAGGTCCTTCAATACGGCTTCCGCCCGGGCAACCCGGCCGTGCCGGTGGGCGCGCCGATCACGCTCGCCAACGGGGTCGACCCGAGCCAGCCGCAGTCCGAGCTGACCCTGCCGGACAGCAAGGTGCTCGTCGGCGTCCTCGACGCGTGGGCGCAGCAGCGCAAGGACGCCAAGGTGCTCCTGGTGCTCGACGTCAGCGGCAGCATGGGCGACGCTGTGGGCAGCGAAGGCAAGACCAAGCTCGATCTCGCGATCCAGGCTGCGGTCAACTCGCTCGCCAAGTTCAAGGACACCGACGAGGTGGGTCTGTGGATCTTCACTACCGACCTCGACGCGAGCGGCGCGACGTACCTGGAGCTCGTCCCGACAGCGCCGATGAGCGAGAACCGCGCCAAGTTGAGATCGGCGATCCAGGACCAACGACCACTCAACGGAACTCCGCTGTTCTCGGTCACCCAGGCCGCGTTCGAGGCGGCGCGCACGGCGTTCGACCCGACGAAGATCAACGCCGTGGTGTTCCTCACCGACGGCCAGAACGACGACGACAACTCCGCCGACGACGAGCAGCAGTACAAGGACATGATCAACTCGCTGACGACGGGTTCGGAAGGCCTCAACACCAAGGCGGTGCGCGTGTTCACCATCAGCTATGGCGCCGACGCCGACACCGCGACGTTGAGAGCCATCGCCGAGGCCACGAACGCGGCGTACTACGACGCCAGCAACCCCGCGACCATCGACCAGGTCTTCACCAACGTGGTGTCGAACTTCTGACGACGGGCAAGACGACGATGATGACGAACACGACGACGATGACCACGAGCCCATGGCAACGCTGAGCTTCCGAGACCGCTTCTACTCCCCGAAGGTGGCGCGCGCCGTGCTGTCCCCGTTCAGCATCCTGCTGTTCGGGGTGGTCACGGCGATCGGCATCGTCGTCGGCCTGCCGATCGTTGCCGCCGTGGGGATCGGTGTGATCGCGTACGTCGGCAAGGTCGCGTTCGCGATCCCGCGCAACCCCGACGCGAACCGCATCGACCCGTTCGCGTTGAAGGACCCGTGGCGCAGCTACGTGCAGAGCGCGCTGACCGCGAAGTTGCGCTTCGATCGCACCGTCGCGACGACGTCGAGTGGTCCGCTCAAGGATCACCTGAAGCAGTTGGCATCCCGCCTCCAGGACGGCATCGAGGAGTCCTGGCGGATCGCGTCGCGCGGCAACGACATCGATGGTGCCCTCGCCAACCTGAACACCGCTCAGGCCGAGGCCGAGCTGAAGCAGTTGCAAATGCAACAACAGCAGGCCGGGTCGGCCGATGTCGCCTCGACGATCGAGTCACTGCAGGCACAGATCAGCTCGGGCACCAGGATGCAGCAGGTGTCCATGTCGACCCGTAACCGGCTGCGCCTGCTGGATGCCCGCTTCGACGAGCTCGTCGCACGTGCAGTCGAGGTCAGCGTGGGCAGCGGTGACAGTGACGTGCTCGGCAACGACGTCAACGATCTCGTCAACGATCTCGAGGGCCTGCGCCTGGCGATCGACGACACCAGGCGCGCCGAGACGGGCGACCTCTCCGCAGACGGCACGACACTCCCCAGTTCCGGGGTGGCACCGCCGGCCAGCGCTCCGCCGGAGGCTGACACCCGACCCAGGCCGCAGACGCAACCGCCGCAATGAGCACCGGATGACGACATCGACCCCGAGCAGTGGCTTGCTGAGGTCGAACGTCGTGGTCGCCGTCGGCACCTTGCTGTCGCGGATCACCGGGCTGGTGCGGGTGATGGTGCTCGGCTTCGTGGTCGGGCAGACATCGTTGGCCGACGTCTACAACTCGGCCAACAGCACCCCGAACACGATCTACGAGCTGCTGCTCGGCGGAGCACTGTCGGCCAGCCTCGTACCGCTCTTCACCAAGCAGTTCGAACGCAAAGACGACGACGCCACGCGTGCCGTGATCACCGTGTCGATCGTCGCGATCAGCATCCTCACGATCGTCGCGGTCCTTGCGGCGCCGCTGATCTTCCGCGTCTACTCGCTGCACCCGAAGACCGACGCCGCCGAGTACCGGCGAGTCGGCACCGCGTTGGCGCGCATCTTCCTCGTCCAGATCTTCTTCTACGGTCTCACCGCGCTCGGCACGTCGCTCCTGAACGCACGCCGCCGGTTCTTCGCCGCCGCCTGGTCGCCGGTGCTGGCAAACATCGTCATCATCGCCAGCATCCTCCTGGTGCCGAAGGTGATGCACCACAGGGTCCCGGAGATCGGCGACGTGCTCACCAACAGCTCGCTGAAGCTGACCCTCGGGCTCGGCGCAACGGTCGGCATCGCGGTGATGGCGATCTCGCTCTACCCAGCGATGAAGGCCGCCGGGGTGCCGCTCAAGATCAGCACCAACCTGCGCCACCCGGCGATCAAGCAGTTGTTGGCGCTCTCGGGCTGGACGCTCGGCTATGCGATCGCCAACCAGATCTCGATCATCGTCGTCCAGAACCTCGCCCTCAGCCGAGGGGCCGGCCAGGTCGACGCCTACGCGAAGGCGTTCACGTTCTTCGTACTGCCCCATGGGCTCCTCGCGGTGTCGATCGCCACCACCTTCGAACCCGAGATGGCCCGCAACGTGGTGCGCAAGGACAAGCCCGCGTTCATCGAGCAGTCATCGCTCGGCATCCGCATGGTCGCCCTGCTGACGATGCCGGCCGGCCTCGGGCTGTTCGTCCTCCGCCGTCCGATCATCGGCGCGATCCTCGAGCACAGCCGGTTCACATCGACGGCAGCGCTGAACACGTCGCGTGCGCTCGGCGGCTTCGCGATCGGGCTCGTCGGGTTCAGTATCTACCTCTTCGTGCTGCGCGCGTTCTACGCCCACCACGACGCGCGCACGCCGTTCATCATCAACCTGTTCGAGAACGCGATCAACATCGTCCTCGCGTTCGTCCTGACCGGCCGCTACGGCGTGCTGGGACTCGCGCTGTCGTTCGGAATCGCGTATCTCGTCAGCGCGATGCTCGCCCTCCTGATCCTCAGCTACAAGGTCACCGGGTTCGCACTCGCGCCGCTGTACACCAGCCTGTGGCGGATGCTCCTCGCTGCGATCGTCATGGCCGAGGTCGTCTGGATCGTCGCCCGCAACGTCGGCGCCAACTCGGGCACGGGCGCGATCTCACGAACGGTTGCGGGCACGATCACCGGCACGGCCGTGTACGTGGCCCTGCTGCTGGTGCTCGGAGCGCCGGAGTTGGATCTGCTCAGAAACCGGTTCAAGCCGCGCCGAGGCGTGAACTAGGCCGTCTAGTATCCGACCCATGTTCAAA
The DNA here is from genome assembly GCA_025463415.1 of Acidimicrobiales bacterium. Classification (GTDB taxonomy): domain Bacteria; phylum Actinomycetota; class Acidimicrobiia; order Acidimicrobiales; family Ilumatobacteraceae; genus WLMZ01. The sequence continues at coordinate 5,486 of JAOBWO010000293.1, forward strand.
GTCTTTCGGAAGTGGTGGAAGTACCTGACGGCGAAGACCAACAAGAGCTTCGACGACAAGGCCGACCCCGCCGTGCAGCTGGAGCAGGCGCTGGCCGAGGCACAGGATCAGCACCGCCGGCTGCGTGAGCAGGCCGTCAACGTCATCGCCACGCAGAAGCAGAGCGAGATCCGTCTCAACGCGAAGATGGCCGAGCTGGAGAAGCTGAACGGCAACGCCCGCCAGGCGCTGATCATGGCCGCTGACGCCACCAAGGCCGGCGACACTACCAAGGCCGCGTCGTACAACAGCGCCGCCGAGACCATCGCCAACCAGTTGATCCAGGTCGAGAAGGACGTCGAAGGCCTCAAGGCGATGGTCATCAACTCCACCCAGGCCGCCGATCAGGCCAAGGCCGCTGTCGCGCAGAACAGCCGCCTGTTGCAGCAGAAGCTGTCGGAGAAGAACAAGCTCCTCTCCCAGCTCGAGCAGGCCAAGATGCAGGAGTCGATGAACGCGGCGATGACGCAGCTCAGCGAGACCGTCGGCGACGACGTGCCCACGCTGAAGGAAGTCAGCGACAAGATCGAGGCCCGATACGCGAAGGCCCAGGCATCCTCGGAGTTGCAGGAGACGTCGGTCGACAGCCGCATCCAAGAGGTCGAGCTCGCCACCGCGAACGTCGAGGCGCAGGGCCGGCTCAGCCAGCTCCGCGAGGAGCTCGGTCTGAACCCAGCACCGGCCGCAGCGGAGATCCCGTCAGCCGCCCCCGCCGAGGGCACCACCAGCACCTCCTGACCCCCGGTTCCGCGCAACTTCCGGTCCCCCAGGGCGTCATCTGTACTGCAAACTTCTGCAAGCGCGTCGCCTGGTGCGGCGCGCTTGCTGTTGTGAGCAGGAAAATCGGCGCCCTCGGGGGCTTGAAGTTGCGCGGAACCGCGGGGTCGGCGCGGGTCGGGAGGGCGGGCGGGCGGGGGTCAGTGTGGGAGGAGGACGAGGTCGTCGCGGTGGACGACCTCGTGGGCGACCCGAGCGGGGAGATCGCGGGTGCTCTTGCCGGCGATCTGCTCGACGACGTCGGCCGATGACACGGCCATGCCGCGCGCGAAGACCACGCCGTCGGGTGTGCGGATCTCGATCGTCGCACCCTCGTGGAAGTCGCCGTCGACCCCGACGACGCCAGCCGGCAGCAACGACGTGCCGCGCTCGACCAGCGCCGAGAACGCCCCGAGGTCCACCGTGATCGAGCCCTGCACGTTGCTGGCGAAGCCGATCCACAGCTTGCGCGCCGACAACCGGCGGTCGTTCGGGGCGAAGCGCGTGCCGACGTCGGCGCCGGCAACGGCGTCGACGATCACGTTCGGCCTCAGCGCCTGCGCGATGACGGCGCCCACGCCGGACCAGCTGGCCAGCCGCGCCGCCTGCAGCTTCGACGCCATGCCGCCACTGCCTCGGTTGCTGCCCGTGGCCCCGGCGGTGACCGCGAGCAACGGATCGTTGGCGGCAACGTCGCTGATCAACGTGGCCGTCGGGTCGGTGCGTGGATCGGCCGTGTACAGGCCTGGCGTGTCGGTCAGCAGCACGAGGAGATCCGCGCTGACGTTGTGCGCCACCAGCGCGGCGATGCGATCGTTGTCGCCATAGCGGATCTCATCGCTGGCAACGGTGTCGTTTTCGTTGACGATCGGGATGCACCCGAGCTCCAGCAGCCGAGCGAGGGTGTTGCGGGCGTGGAGGTACTGCTGGCGGTTGGCGAAGTCGTGCGGCACGAGCAGCACCTGAGCGCCGACCAAGCCGTGCCGGGCGAGGGCGCGGTTGTACTCCTCCATCAGCCGCGGCTGGCCCGCCGCAGCGAGCGCCTGCAGCGTCAGCACATCCGTCGGCCGAGCGGCGAGACCCAATGCCGCGACGCCGGCGGAGATCGCAGCCGAGCTGACGAGGATGACGTCGTGGCCCTGCGCGCGCAGGGCGGCAAGCTGGTCGCACAGACCCTGGATCACATCGGTCTGGATCACGCCGACCGCGTCGGTGAGCGACGACGTGCCGACCTTGGCGACCACCCTCATCCGCTCGTCCTCATCGTCGCCCGAACTCAGAGGTCGGGCTCGTACTCGAAGCTGAAGGCGCCGATCCAGATGACGTCGCCCTCCTGCGCTCCGGCCCGGCTGAGCAGGCGATCCACCCCGAGCTTCTTCAACCGGTCGTCGATCCAGTTCAACGCCTCCGGAGTGGTGACGTCGTTCAGCGCGACGACGCGCTCGACGTTGCGGCCACGGACCCGGAACTGTCCCTCGCCGACGCGCTCGACGACGGAGCCTTCGACTTCGGGCCGGATGATGACCAGACCGTCTCGATCGGGTTGGGCCTGACGGGCCTCCTGCACGAGCGTCGCCATCTTGGTGACGAGGGTGCGCACGCCCTCGGTGGTGAACGCGCTGATCCGCAGTCCGTCCCACTCGGTGTCCGCGCCGATGTCGTTCTTCGTACCGACGACCACCCGGGGCCGTTCGAGCATGTCGGGGTCGTAGTTGCGCAGCTCGTTCAGCAGGATTCGTTCCTGTTCGGCCGGGCTGACGCCGTCGGTGGCGGCGAGATCGACCATCACGCACAGGGCGCGGGCACGCTCGATGTGCCGCAGGAACTGGTGGCCGAGGCCCTTGCCCTCGCTCGCACCCTCGATCAGACCGGGGATGTCGGCGACGATGTACTCGGTGTTGCTGTCCACGCGGACGACGCCGAGGTTGGGCTCCAGCGTGGTGAACGGGTAGTCGGCGATCTTCGGCTTGGCCGCGCTGATCGTGCTGATGAGCGTGCTCTTGCCGGCGTTCGGGAAACCGACGAGCGCGACGTCGGCCATCAGCTTGAGGTCGAGCTTGAGCCAGCGCTCGGTGCCGTGCTCGCCCTGCTCGGCGAAGATCGGCGCACGCCGCTTGTTCGACCAGAACTTGGCGTTGCCGCGACCGCCGCGGCCGCCGGGAGCCGCCAGCCAACGGTCGCCGTGATGGACGAGGTCGGCCAGGATCTCGCCGGTGTAGAGGTCGCGGGCGACGGTGCCCTCGGGCACCATGACCTCCAGGCTCTCACCACGCTTGCCGTGTTGATCCTTGCCCTTGCCGTGGATGCCGTCCTTGCCGCGACGGTGCGGGTGGTCGCGGAACGCCAGCAGGGACGCCACGTTGCGCGACGCCACGAGCCAGACATCGCCGCCTGCGCCACCGTCTCCGCCGTTGGGCCCGCCGAACGCGACAGGACCTTCACGGCGGAACGAGACGCAGCCGGCCCCGCCGTCTCCGCCGCGCACGTTCAGTTGGGCTTCGTCGACAAATCCACTCATAGGGCATCCAGAGGCTATCTGTCATACCCCTCACGTAACCTCGGAGTATGGACGAGCCCGGGATCGACACCGCCGAACGGTCGCGTCGTTGGGCTGCGACGATGTCCGGGCCACGAGTGGCGGGCATCCAGTTGGCCCACAGCGACTCCTGGGCCGGCCCCGGCAGCACCTCCGTCGTCGACCGGATCGAGCGCGAAGGTGCGCAGGACGTGGCGATGGCTCGCTTGGCCACCCGCCCGCACGATGCCGGCGACCGCCTCGTGGAGGAAGCACCCGACCCGTACCGCACGTGTTTCGAACGAGATCGCGACCGCATCCTCCATGCGTCGGCCTTCCGGCGCTTGGCCGGCAAGACCCAGGTGTTCGTCTTCCCCGACGACCATCAACGCACCCGGCTCACCCACGCGCTCGAAGTCGCCCAGGTGGCGGTCTCCATCTCGCGCGCCCTCGGCCTGAACGTCGCGCTCACCGAGGCGATCGCACTCGGCCACGACTGCGGTCACGGTCCGGGCGGGCACGCCAGCGAGGACGCCCTCACGCCGTACCTCCCCGGCGGCTACGACCACGCGACCTGGGGCGCCGATGTCACGCTGGCTCCCCTCAACCTCTGCCGGGAGACGCTGGACGGCATCCGCAACCACTCGTGGTCGCGTCCGGCGCCGATGACACCCGAGGGCGAGGTCGTGTCCTGGGCGGATCGCATCGCCTATGTGTGCCACGACTTCGAGGACGCCGTCGCGGCCGGCATCGTCAGCGCGTCGATGCTGCCGGCAGCCGTGGCCGAGCTGTGCGGCACGAGCCGGTCACGGCAGCTCGGTGCATTCGTGCATGCGATGATCGAGGCCACGGTGCGAACGGGACGGATCGGCATGGTCGACGATCACGCCGGCGCGCTCGCTGCGTTCCGCGCGTTCAACTACGAGCACGTGTACCTGCGTCCCGCCTCTCGCACTCAGGCGGCCGCAGTGATTGGCCTGCTGCAAGCCCTGGTCGAACACTACGGAGACCGCCCCAACCTGCTCGTGCCGCCGTTGGACGAATACACCCCGACGCCGCGCACCGACGGGCTGATCGCCGGCAGCCCGGAGGCCATGCACGAGGCGGTCCGCTACGTCAGCGGGATGACGGACCGCTACGCCTGCCGCCAGGGCATGGCCCTGCTCGGCTGGGGCCCCGAACGTCTCCCCCGCGGCGTCGGCAGCATCTGACTGTCCCGGACAACGAGAAGGACCCGACCCTTGCGGGTCGGGTCCTTCACAGAACGTGTCGTGCGGTGTGGGTCAGGCGTCTTGCGGGAGCACGCTGATGACGCGGCGGCCGCGGAGCTGGCCGAACTCGACCACGCCGTCCTTCA
>JAOBWO010000321.1 GCA_025463415.1 Acidimicrobiales bacterium
GAGACCTACGGCGGTCAGGGGGTGCTGGGTCGGACGACGATGGGTGTGGGTGTTCAGGGGGATGTCGAAGTGGGCGGTACGGGCGTGGGAGGCCAATTCATCGGCGGTCGAGCGCAGCTGCTGCTGACCCCCGCGAGCACTGCGGGCGCGCCGACGACGCAGGCACACGTGACGGGCGAGATCTTCCTCGACAAGAACGGCACCGTTTTCGTCTGCACCGCCGCGGGCACTCCCGGGAGCTGGCGGGAGATCGGCGGTTCCGGGGCATCGAACGTCGTCGGCGTCTCGTCCAGCGGTCAGGGCGTTCTGGGTCGGACGACGACAGGCGTCGGTGTTCAGGGGGATGTCACTGCGGGTGGCACGGGCATTCCCGGACAGTTCGGCGGCGGACGCGCCCAGTTACTCCTGATCCCTGCGACCACCACTGGCGCGCCGACCACCCAGGCACACGCCCAGGGCGAGATCTTCCTCGACAGCAGTGCGACGGTGTTCGTCTGCACGGCAGCGGGCACTCCAGGCACCTGGCGCGACATCTCCACGGTGCCGGCCCCGCCATCGACGCCGAGCCTGCACTTCGTCACCCCGACCCGGGTCTTCGACAGCCGTGAAGCGCTGCCGTCCACCGGTCCGATCACGAGCGGCCAGAACCGGACGATCAGCGTCGCCGACGGTCGCGCCATCAGCGGCGGAGCAGTGACCGCTGCGAACTTGGTCCCGTTCGGAGCGACAGGCATCGCGTACAACCTGACGATCGTGAACACTGTCGGGCAGGGCTACCTCACCGTCAACCCGGGCGGCAACACCACGGTGGGGTCGTCAGCGATCAATTGGTACGCCACTGGCCAGATCGTTGCATGTGCAAGTGTCGTCGCCGTGGATCCGTCACGTCAGGTGACCGTGATCGCCGGGGGAGCAGGCACGACGGACTTCCTGATCGACATCGTCGGTTACTACAGCTGACCGAGCCTCAGGGCGGCGATCCGGTCACGCCTTCGAGATCGATCACCACGTCGGTGTCGACCGACGCCGTCATGCAGAACCGGTCGGTGCCGCCGGTCGAGACGATGGCACGGTTGGCGACCGTCGCGCCCGCCGCAAAGTTGACGTTCGAGGCGGTGGGCTTCGACGCGCCGCAAGGCTGCAGTGCGATGAAGCCGGGCGCCGCCGGGTTGATCGCGGTCACGTTGACGACCGCGCCCGTCACCGGAAGGGGAACACCCGCGGCCGCGCCGAGGCCCACCGGCAGGACCTGACCTGCAGACAGCCGGACCTGGGCACGGCTGTCGAGCAGCCGCTGCGGGTCGAGCGCAGTCAGCGTCGCACCGCCCGCACCGTGCAGCGCTTGGAGATCGACCACGAGGTCCGTCGCCGCGCTCGAGAAGATGCACAGATGCCCACCCGTCACGCCGACCGTCGCCGACGTCGCGACGTCGGTGCCGCGGCTGAAGTTGACCGTCGACGTGGCGGGGGTGCCTTGCCCGGTGCACGGACCGGGAAGGACGGAGACGAACCCGTCGGCTCCGGGGCCGGTCGCGGTGACGTTCACGGTGATCGCATCCGTCTGGTCGAGCGAGCCGAGGCCGGGCACGGAGGTGAGGTCGGCATCGAGGAAGCTGCCGGCCTGGAGCCGAGCCTGTGGCACAGCTGCTCGTTCGGCCATGCCAGCACGCGTGTCGATGAGACGCACGGGGTCGAGCGGCGTGGTGAGATCGCCACCGGGCGCCAGCCAGCCGCTGAGGTCCACGACCACGTCGGTCGCTTGCGGTGAGTACACGCAGATCGCGCCTTGGCCGAGGCGGACGAGGGCCGAGTTCGCCGCGACGGCGCGCGCCGTCGCATTGACGACCGACGTGGTCGGCACGCCGCTGCCACACGGGAACACCGTGAGGTACGTGTCGGCGCACGGTTGCACGGCGACGACCGAGACGAACGCGGCCGTCGCATCACCCGGCACTCCGGCGACCCCGATGACGGGCACGACGAGCACATCGTTGGCTCCGAGCGGTCCGGTTTGCAAACGAGTGTCGACCAGGCGTTGCGGCGCGGGCAGGAGATGGATGCCGCCCGTCGCAGATGCGCCAGTGCTCGGGGCGTCTGCCGGTCTGGGCGTGCCGACTGTGGGGGCCGTGCAGCGAGAGGGAACCGTGGGGAGCGCGTCGAGCGCGTCGCCGATCAGCGCGCCCATCGCGGCGGCAGCCTGCACGCCGAGGTGGATCCCGTCGGCGGAGAACCAGCCCGTCGGCATCGCCGAGCTGCGCCCCGCCCAGTCGGCCAGAGTCAGCTCGGGATACTGGGCGACCTTGGCGTGGAGCACGACGTTGCTGCGATGCGAGCGCGACGCCTCTGGACCTGCTTCGCGGTAGGTCAGCCAGATGACGTGGGCGATGCCCTGTGCCCGAGCCTCGGCGACGAGCACGTCGACCGCACTTCCGATGCCGTAGGGCCCGTCAGCGGGATCGTCGTACCCGGCGGCGATGACCAGTGCTCTGTTGTATCGACCAGCGTCGGCGCGGATCACCTGCAGCGCGTTCGTGGGTGTGGGCGAGGGTGGGATGCGGCAACTGGTGGTGATCAGCCGTCGACAGCCGGCAGATTCGAGGAGGAACGAGTGGCGGGCGGCCAACGCAGCGCGGCCCGCGTTGCTGTACGGCTGAGCGAGGCCGTTGAGCACGGAGTCCCCGACGAGCAGCGCCTCCACGACGGCCACCCGACGTTGTGGTGCGGCCGAGGTCGGCGGCGCAGCACACACGCCGTTGATGACGAGCGCGACGAGGACCGCCGGCGCTGCCCATCGCCGCGCCCGGCTGTGGTCTGCAGAGGAGGGCATCGACCGCAGACTACGGCGTCGGGCCATCGCGTCGGGCTGAACGGCGGGCGATACGTCAGCGACGGCGGCACGCAACGTCGATGATCACGTCGCTGAGTCCGCCGCGACGGTCAGCTCGACGATCTTCGTGCCGTCCGGGAGGGCGTCCGCCACCAACGACTGCACGAGCGCGACTGCGTCAGCCTCATCGGACACGGCGACGTGTTCGGTCAACGTCACGATCTTCGAACCCTGCGGATGATCGACGTGGCCGAAGTGATCGGCCAACCCTTCGATCACATGGTTGGTCGGCGACGATCGGAACGAAGCGACGACGGTGACGGTGTACCCCATCGCGTCAGTCTTCACCATCCACGATGGGCCCTCGACCGCCGGAGCCCGCCGGAGCCCCGCCGGACTTTGCATGCAAGTTCGCATGTTAGATTCGCGATGACCGTCCGGCCTCACGCGAACGAAACGAGCACACCCATGAGCAACCTCTTCGATCTGACCGGCAAGGTCGTCGTCGTCACGGGATCCGGACGAGGTCTGGGCAAGGCCATCGCGCTCGGCGTCGGTGTCGCCGGCGCGTCCGTGGTGGTCTGCGCACGCACACTGGCCGAAGCCGAGGCGACGGCCGATGAGATCGCTGCGGCCGGCAGCCCGAGTCTGGCCGTGCGGGTCGACACCGGGGACCGGGAGAGCTGCCAGGCGTTGATCGATGCCACCGTCGCCAAGTTCGGCAAGATCGACGTGATGGTCAACAACGCGGGGATCGACATCATCGAGCCGGCCGAGGACGTCACCGAGGACGCGTGGGACCAAGTGCTCAACATCAACCTCAAGGGCTACTTCAACTGCTCGCAGCTGGCCGCGCGGCAGATGATCGCCCAGGGCACCGGCGGCAGCATCGTCAACAACTCCTCGATCGCCGGCGGCGTCGGCATCGCCG
>JAOBWO010000327.1 GCA_025463415.1 Acidimicrobiales bacterium
TTGCGTTCGAAGTGGATCGGGGGGTAGAACGACGAGGCGGTCTCACCGCGGCACGCGGCGGTGTGTTGCCAACTCAGGTCGTCGTCTTCGGCATCTCGCCGTGCAACCATTCACTTTCCTTGCGATCGGCCCCTCGGTCTGGACAACCAGCACCTTACAAAATGATCCAACGCTGCACAATTGGCGCATGTTGCAAGCGTCCTGACGAGGGTGTTCGCTGCGGATCGAGCCCGAATTCCCGGTACGGACGATCCGACTGCCGCCGTGGTGCCACACTATGGGCGATGGGCAGTGAGAGCCGAGCCAACGCGCAGCAAGCCGACTACTGGACATCGTCCGGTGGCCGCCACTGGGTCGCCGAGCAGCAGCAGTTCGACCACATGCTCGCTGCCTTCGGTGCCGAGGCGCGGCGGACGCTGGCGGCGATGCCGGGCGAGCACGTGCTCGATGTCGGCTGTGGCACGGCGACGTCGACGATCGCGATCTCGCAGGCGGTCGGGCCGTCCGGCTCGGTGGTCGGCTGCGACATCTCGCCGACGATGATCGATGCCGCACGGGTCCGCACTTCCGCCCTGTCGAACGTGTCGTTCGCGATCGCCGATGCGCAGACCGACGACCTGCTCCAGGCTCACTCCTTCGACGCCGTGTTCTCGCGGTTCGGTGTGATGTTCTTCGCCGATCCGTCCGCGGCGTTCGCCAACATCGCTGCCGCTGTCAGACCAGGTGGCCGCCTCGCGTTCGTCTGCTGGCAGAGCGAAGCAGCCAACCCGTGGATCTCGATGCCGGCGCGAGTGATGCGATCGTTCACGCCAGAACCCGTGCTGCCTCCCGCCGACGCACCCGGACCGTTCGCCTTCGCGGATCCGGACCGCATCGAGTCCATCCTCGCCGCCTCCCCGTGGCGCGAGACCACGATCAGGCCCTTCACCGCGACGTTGGAGATGGGAGGCGGACTCGGGCTCGAGCCGGCCCTGCAGCAGTCGATGGGGACGCGCGCCGCGCAGATCCTGCGCGAGCAGGTCGACGACGAGACCTACGCGCGAGCGGTCGAGGCCGTTCGAGCCGAACTGGCCGAGCACCTCGACGACAACGGCGCGGTCACCTTCCCCGGCGCCGTGTGGATCGTGAGCGCCGTCAAGCCCTGATCGTCGCAATCGCAGCGGCGAACGCCGGCGACTGAGTGGGGAACTTCGCGTGGGCGCTAGTGGCCGCAGTGGCCGTCCCGACGTCGTGCCACTTTCCTTCCCTTCGTGAATCTCCACGTGATGAAACCCTGCACCGGCGGCCAACTGGACGCGTGGCGGTCCACAATGCCCCCCGAACGTGCGCCGGAGTTCCTGTGACGCCAGCGGCTGCAGCGGAAGCCCTCCAGTCGGACGGCGAACACCGCGAGGTCGCGCCTGAAGACGGCGCCGCCGACGAAGCTGGCCCGCAGCCGGCCCCCTCATGCCGCGCGTTTGATCACGTGGAATTTCACGAAGGCACGTGGCGGGGCGGGATGCCGTGGCGGTGATGGGACGAAGCCGGCGAAACCTCGGCTCGCTCGTGCCGGGGTTTCATCACGTGGAGATTCACGAAGGGAAGCCCCGCCTGCAACCTCGGCTCCCTCGTGCCCGGGTTTCGTCACGTGGAGATTCACGAAGACGCCTGTGGGTGGGCTGTCCTGGCGACCACGGGACGCCGGATCGCAACGTTCCCTGTGCGAACTCAGGCGGTGGCGTCGAGGTCGGGGGTCGCGTCGAGGTCGGAGGTCGCGTCGAGGTCGGAGGTCGCGTCGGGTGAGCTGCCCGTGATCTCGTCGTCGTCGGCAGCGCCGTCCGCGCCGCGGTGCTTGCGCATCTCGCGGTAGTCCTTGGCGCCGCCCTCTTCGGGCTCGACCTCCAGGGTGACGCCGTCGATCGCGACCACGCGAAGGCGGTCACCCGCCCGCAGCGGGGTGGCCCGGTTGGTCCTCGCCCGCCAGCGGCCGCCGGCGACGTCGGCGATGCCCTCGGGACCGATGTCGGCGATGGCGGTGCCCACCTCGCCGATCATCCACTCGCGTCCGACGGTGGGCGTGGCGAAGCGGGTTCGCACCATCGAGGGCATGCCGACGATGAACGTCAGCAAGATGCCGCCGATGCCGGCGATGAGGGTGATCCATGACGGACGGAGGTCGGCGCCGAGCACGTCGCGGTAGAGGAACCAGGAGCCGATGACGAAGAACACCACACCGACGCCCGTCCAGAGCCGAGGGATGCCGACCTGGACATCGATCGCGAACGCGAACATCGAGAACACGATCGCAGCAACCGCCCACCCCCGCGTCGGCAGTGCCGCGAGGCCGTAGCAGGACAGCACGATGCATGCCGCCCCCACCACGCCCGCCACGCCGACACCGGCGGTGAAGAACTCGAAGATCAACAGTGCGAGCCCGACGATGAACAGCAGGTATGCGACCGCCGGGCTGCTGACCGTGTGGAGCAGTTGGTTCAGCAGGCCGAGCTTGTAGAACCGCACGAGCGTGGCGTTGTTCTGGCTTCCGCCGTTGTCATCGAGCGTGCGCGAGACGGTGGCGAGGACCTTGCCGCGTGCGTGCAGGCCGTCCATCGCGAGCACCATGTTCTTGATCGAGGGCACGCCCTCGTCGGTGGTGTCCAGCTTCAAGGCCTGGGAGGTGCGTGCATCCTGGAAGCCGATGCCCTGCGTGCGCAAGCGGTCGTCGACGTTGTTCACATCACCGAAGTCGACGGTCACGCCCGGCACCGACAGTGGCGTTCCGTACTTGCCGATGTGCGCCCCGGGAGCCATGCCCGTGGCATCGGCAGCGGCGAGCAGCTGCGCACCGAGGCCGTAGAGGCTGGCGCCGGACGGGCCGACCCAGATGCCGATGGGGACCGGTGAGTCATGCACCACGCCGAGGAGGTACGCCACGCGGTCGCGGCTGACGACGGCACCGGAGGAGTTGATCTGCAGGATGACCGCCTGCGAGCCGTCGGTGGTGGCATCCCGAAGCGATGTGACGATCTTGTCGACGAGGATCTCGTCGATGAGACCGCTCACCTGGACGACGTTCACCGGGGCGAGGTTCGCAGCGTCGGTGGTGCCGGGAACCGTCGTCGGAGGCGTGCTGGCGTTCGCCCTGGGCGCGAGCAGCCCGATCCCGGCCGCGGAGGCCAACAGGATGATCGCTAGTCTGCGCAAGGAGAGCCTCCGGAGGGCGTGTGGATTCAATGCAGTTCTTCGGCGCGGCCCGGCTGGTCATCGTGGCCGGAAAGGGCGGCGTCGGAAAGACAACG
>JAOBWO010000372.1 GCA_025463415.1 Acidimicrobiales bacterium
CACGCTCCTCCAGTCGCTGCGCGACCAGATCCCTCGCGAGGCGATCAATCACACGCACAGTGGTGATTGGACGGGCGAGGCGATCTACCGCGGACCGAACGGTGTGACCCGCACACTGAACGTCACGGTGTACGTCCAGCGCGCCCCGGACGGAGCGATCGAGTTCTGGGCGGGGCAGATGCGCGACGTCACCACCGCCAAGCAGCTCCAGAACGAGCTCACCCACCAGGCGACCCACGATGCGCTCACCGGGCTGCCCAACCGGGTCCTGCTCCTGCGCACCCTAGCGGAATCGTTGGAGCGGGCGCGACACCAACGCCAACAGATCGCGGTGCTGTTCCTCGACCTGGACCGGTTGAAGGACGTCAACGACAACATCGGCCACGACGTCGGCGACCTCCTCCTCGCCACCATCGCCGGACGGCTCGCGTCCGCCACCCGTCCGGCCGACGTCATCGCGCGCATCGGTGGCGACGAGTTCGTCGTGCTCTGCAACGGCGCGATCGACGAGCAGAGCGCGCTCGAGGTCGCCGACCGCGTCCGCGAAGCACTGACCGGGCGGATCATGCTCAGCGGGGTCGAGGTCGATCTCAGCGTCAGCATCGGCGTCGCGCTGTCCAATCCGCTGCATCCGCTGGAGCTGCTCCCGTCTGATGAAGCCGTCGCGCTCGTCCGCAATGCCGACACCGCGATGTACCGCGCCAAGCGCCGTGGCCGCTCGCGCTGCGAGCTGTTCACCGAGGAGATGAGCCGCGCCGCACGCGACCGCAAGTCGCTGTCCGGTTCGCTCGAGCAGGCGATCGCTGCCGATCAGCTCCGCCTCGCGTACCAGCCGATCGTGTCCACCCACACCGGGTTGATGGTCGGCGCCGAGGCACTCCTGCGCTGGCACCACCCCGACCGCGGGCTGCTGATGCCGTCCGACTTCGTCACCATCGCCGAGGAGAGCGGAGCGATCGTGCCGATGGGCGACTGGGTCATCCGCCAGGCGTGCAAGGACGCCCGGGCGTGGATCGACGCCGGCCTCGTCGAGCGCACGTTCAGCGTGCACGTCAACGTCAGCGGGCGGCAGATGTCCGAGGGCGCGTTCGTCGAACGCGTCATCCACACCGTCCGCGAGCTCGACCTGCTCCCGCAGCAGCTCACCCTCGACTTCGACGAAGCCACCCTCTACGCCGATCAGCCCACCACCATCCGGGCGTTGCAGACCTTGCGCCGCTTCGGCGTCAGCCTCGCCCTCGACAACTTCGGCACGGGCGTGTCGTCGCTCACCGCGCTGCGCGACTACCGCGCCGACACGCTGAAGCTCGACGGCTCGATCGCCTCCACCCTCGGCGGCGAAGAGGGCAGCGATCCGATCGTGCGCTCGATCATCCAGCTCGCCCACGCACTGGACATGGAGGTCGTGGCCGAATGGGTCACCGGCCCGGACCAGCTCTACCGACTGAAGATGCTCGGCTGCGACATGGCCCAGGGGTTCCTGTTCGGCGAGCCGACCACCGCGGATATCTTCGCCGAATCCGCCCGCGCGGGACGCGCCTCTACACTCACCGAGTGATCGAGGACGCGCTGACGGTTGCCGTGTTGGCATTCGTCGGCGCCCGGTTGTTCAACGGTCTGCGCCGTTCGTTCAGCGGCGACGGACGCAGCACGGTGCGCGAGATCGTCTCAGGCATCGGCAGGCGCCACATCTGGCCGGTGCCGTTCGTGCTCGGCGGCGTGATCGCTGTGGCGACCACGTTGCTGCGAGTACCGGGACTCGACTGGGGTTGGTGGTCCGCGCTCGGCGGTCAGGGCAACCCGGTGTTCGGAGCGAACGACTCCACCGTCGGGACGGTGTGGGAGTGGTTGGTGCCCGCCGTGTTCCTCGTCCTCCTCGTCCCGGCGCTGCCGCTGTTCGCCTTCGCCGAGGAGCAGATGTTCCGTCGCGGCGCAGAGCAATGGAGCCGCCGTCGGCGCGTCGTCAAGGTGGTCCAGTTCGGCCTCGTGCACACACTGATCGGCATCCCGATCGGCACCGCGATCGCGCTCAGCGTCGGCGGCGCGTACTTCATGTCCAGCTACCTCCGCGCCTATGCGCACACGGGGTCGAGCACCGAGGCCACGTTCGAGTCGGCCCGCGCCCACACCGCCTACAACGGCATCATCGTCGGTGTCGTCGTGCTCGTCGTGATCGCGACGGCCCTGCAGTGAGGCTCGCCCGTGAGTGACACCGCCTCGAACGACGTCGCCGACGTGACGATCGAGCGCACGGAGTCGATGACCGTCACTTTCGACGACGGGCTGGTCTGCCGGTTCGGCGTCGGCGAGTTGCGTGCAGCGTGCCCGTGCGCGACGTGCCGCGGCTTTCGCGAGCGTGGCGGCGTCGCCTGGCCGCGGGTCGGGCAGTCCGAGTCGATCGAGATCACCGACGCATCGTTCTCCGGTGCGTGGGGCATCTCGATCACGTGGAGCGACGGCCACGACACCGGCATCTATGCATGGGCGAACCTCCGTCGCTGGTGGACCACCGGGTTCCACCACGCGATCGAGGACACGGAATGACCGCGACGGACTGACGGGGACGGACTGACGGGCGCTGCCGGATCGGCGTCGCGACTCGCCGGTACCCTGGCAACCATGTCGTTGCCCCAGCCGCCTACGATCACGCACTGCTACCGCCATCCCGAGCGCGAGACCGGTCGCCGCTGCACCCGATGCGAGAAGCCGGCCTGCACCGACTGCCTGACCCAGGCCCCTGTCGGTTCGCTGTGCGTCGACTGCCTCAAGGCGGCCCAGCCGGATCTGAAGACGCGGGTCAAGTACGCGAGCGCGAAGCAACCGGTGCTCGTGACCTACATCCTGATGGCGATCAACATCGCGGTCTTCCTGTACATCGGCGCCAAGGACTCGTCCACGTTCGGCGGGGGCATCGGCAGCTCGGGCACCGTGTCGCAGCAGCAGTTCGACCTCGGCCTCAACCGCGAGGTCCTGCACGTCACCCACCACTGGTACACCCTCGTCACAAGCGGCTTCCTGCACTTCGGCGTGCTGCACATCGCCCTGAACATGTACCTGCTCTACCTGCTGGGACAGCTGCTGGAGCGCAACCTGGGCCGCACCAAGTTCACGCTCATCTACTTCGCGTGCCTGCTGGGCGGCTCGGCCGGCGTGCTCCTCATCAACCAGAACGCGATCAGCGGCGGCGCATCGGGCGCGATCTTCGGCCTGATGGCTGCGGCGGCGTTCTCGATGCATCGTCAGGGCATCAACATCATGCAGACCGGGATCGGTCGCACGCTGGCCATCAACCTCGTGCTGACCTTCGTGATCGGCGGGATCTCGATCGGTGGCCACCTCGGTGGCATCGTGGCCGGCGTCGCCTGTGGGGCGACGATGATGGCGCCGAAGTGGAAGCCGATGCCGAAGTGGGTGCCCTACGCTGCGCCCGTCGCCGTCGGCATCGTGGCCATCATCGTCTCCGTCGGGTTGGCTGCGTAGTCCGACGGAACACCTTCGGCTTGATCCGCTTCAGCGGGGCGCGGTCACTCGACCACTTCGCCGGCGGCGCATCGATCAGCGAGCACAGCGACGTCAGCACGGTGTCGTAGTTCACCCTCCAACCGGCGAAGTCGCGCCACGCCTGATCCCGGTCCGCCTTCAGCACGATCCCGGCAGCGTGCAACTCGATGCACAGCATGTCGAAGTCATGGCGGGTGATCGAGATCGGGTCAGCCGGCGCCGGGTTCGGGTCGTAGCGGATGCCGTAGAAGTCGCAGATCCGGCGCAGCGAGAGGAAGCCGGTGCGCAGCAGGATGTCCGTCTGCGGCTCGTGCGGCCGGTCGAGCGTGGAAGCGACGATCGCCGCCGTGTCGAGCACACAGCCGGCAGCCGTGATCCAGCTGCGCTGTGGATGCGGAGACCGGAAGAACACCAGCGACGGCTGGCTGGTGTGGCTCTCCTCGACCTCGACGAACCACGTCTCCCACCGGGTGAAGAGGTCATCGTGGATCCGGTCGCCCCAGCCGATGCGCTCGTAGCGCACCAACAGCTCGGTCGGGCTCGGCGGCAGGCCGGCACGCACCTCGAGCATCCCGACCAGCGCCTCGCGCCGGCTGAAGTTGGCGTAGATGCTCGGGAGGTAGGAGATCATCAGCGAGACGAGGCCGAGCCCGATGCCCGCCTCGACGAACGACACGATCGTTCGCGAGAGCCCGAACGGTCGGTCGAAGCCGAGTGTGAGCAGCGACGAACCGGAGATGATCACGGCCTCGGACCAGGGTCGCACGCCGAGCCCCCAGAACACGCCCGTGAAACCGGTGGCGACGAGCAGGACCCACAGCGCAGGAAGGGCGAGCAGCGCGATCGGCGAGTACATCGCCAGGATGCGGTCGCGGAACTCGAAGGACTGCCGCGGCCCGGCGAGGAGATCGAACACTCGACGGATGTTGATGAACGTCGCCCTGGTCAGCACCGATGACGTGGCACGTGGGAGGACCACGGTCTTGACTGCGGAACCGATCGTCCAGACCACCAGACCGAAGCCCAACACTGCCACCAGCACCCGCACGACGATCACGGGCGCAACTCTCGCACAGGCATGCACCGCGACGTCCTGGATCGTGCCCGGGCGCACGGCTCGCGGGCGGATCCGACCCGCCGTCGCCACGATCGTCTCGAACTGCTCCGCCCCAGCTCAGGGGCCAGAAACAACTCTGCGACACCCCTTTGCGATGATGTCCACATGAGCAAGAACGGCACCCCCACCGCCACCCCAGAGCAGCTCTCTCTGCTCGCCACTCCATCGGTTCCCCTGCAGTTCCGCCTCGACGAGCGCACTCGCCGGGCCGGGCTCCAGCACATCGCCGAACTTCGCGCCGTCATGGCCGCCCAGGCCGCTGATCGGCACAACTCCAAGGCGCGCGGTCGTGGCCGCGGCCAGCAGGGTCAGCTCGCCGCGTGATTCGGCGACAGGTCACGCACGGCCTGCCAGTGGTTCAGCTCCGGATCGAGGCCGAGCACGGCCAGGGAAGTCGTCGTCACCCCGTTGGCGAAGTACGCGTCGATCTTTGCCCGGCAATGGGCCGGCGAGCCGTGCACGATGATGTCGTCCACGACCTCGTCCGGAATCGCCGCCAACGCGGCCTTGCGGTCACCGGCCTTCCAGGCGTCCCACATCGGCTGGAGCAACGGTCCACGTCCCAGCCACTCGTGGAACGCCGCATACACGGGCACGTTGAGGTACGCCGCGATCGCGAACCGTCCAGCGGCGCGCACCACCTCCGCGTTCTCACTCGGGCACACGAAGATCCGGGCGACGATCTCTCTCGGCTCCCCGCCTGCGGCGTCGTCCACGACGGCCGCCACCTTGCGCACGTCCTCGGCCGACAACCAGTTGATGATCGCGCCATCCGCTTCGCGTGCCGCCAGGCGCAGCATGCCGACCCGCAATGCTGCCACCAGGATCTGCGGCTGCTGCTCGGGCCGCACGCCTAGGCGGAACCCGCTGACCGCGAACGTGTCGTACTGCTTGGTCACCTTCTCGCCGCTCAGCGCATCCTTCAAGAACCGCACCACGTCGCGCACCTTCTTGTACGGCTCCACGAAGGGGATCCCGTTCCAGCGCTCCACGATCACGTTGCTGCTCGAGCCGATGCCGATCGCGAACCGGCCCGGCGCGGCGTCGGCCATGCTGGCCACGCTCTGCGCGAAGCAGGCCGGCGACCGCGTGTACGCCGGCACGATCGCGGTGCCGAGGCGCAGGCGCGGCTCCCACGCGGCCGCCATGGCCAGCGGCGTGAAGGCGTCGGCGCCGTCGCTCTCGGCCGACCAGATGTCGGTGTAGCCGAGATCGGCCAGCTCGGCCAGCTTCTCCCGATGCGAGTGCAGCGGCCCGGGCAGCGGCACCGTCATCCCCGGCCGGCGCGGCAGTGGTGTTGCTGTGGTCATCCTGGGTCCCCCTCGGACTCGCGTTCCCAATCCTGGATCTCACCCTTCCAGAGCCGAACGATGCAGCTCTGACTGGCCGTGGCGAGCAGTGTTCCGTCCTGGGCGAACATCTGCACCAGGCCGTGGCCGAAGCCGCGCTCGACCGCGTGCACGCGGATGTCGAGCAGCACCCATTCCGTCGGCACCAGCTTGGCCACCCGCAGCGTGTTGTCCAGGCTGTTCCCGCCGCCGCGGATGCCCAGCGCCTGGCCGACTGCCATCGGCACGAAGTCGCCGAGGATCGCCAGCGCGGCGGCATCGACGCCGTCGAGGACCTCGGGGATGCGAGCCCACAGCCGGGTGCGACCGTCGCCGTGACTGCCGTCGAGGCTGTCGAGGCGACGACCCTTGACCATCCGCTGCTCGAGCCGCTCGTTGATCGTGCCCGATGCCGGGAAGCGCCACTCACGTGTCGCGCACTTGTCCGGCGGCGGCACGTCCGGCATCTGCTCCCACTGTCCGGAGAACGCGACATCGCGATGGCCGAGTGCAGCGTTGACGGTGAGGATCTCACGGTTGCCGACGTGACCGACGGCGCGGGCCTGGGTGATCTGGTGACCGTCGACGGCGATGGTGACATCGATGTCCATCACCTCTTCCGGCTTGGAGTACGACAGGTACTGCGCTGTCGCCCACACGCACTCACGCCCCGACGTCTGCTCCAACGCCGAGATCGCCGCCGCCAGCGCGCACCCACCGAACAGGAACCCGCCACCCGTGGTCAGCGAAGGGATCACGGGCAGGCTCCACCGGTACGGGTTGTGGCTCGGACGGAGATCGAGGAAGGCGCGTGAGTCCATGTTGCGTCGACTCTACGAGACGGGTGTGGAGCAGGCAGTAACGTCGGCGCGATGACCGACACTCCGTGGCAGGGCGATGCGTGCTCACTCGTCGAAGCGTTCCGTGCGGGCGAACGCTCGCCCGTGGAAGAGCTCGAGGCGACGTACGCGGCGATCGATGTGAGCACGCTGAACGCGTTCGCGTACACCGCGCGTGAGCAGGCGCTGGCAGCCGCGCGCCGTGCCGACGTGTCGCTGCCGTTCGGGGGTGTGCCCATCGGGGTGAAGGAGCTCGACGACGTCGAGGGTTGGCCGGCCACCGATGCATGCGTCGTGTTCGAGGACCGGATCGCCACGCAGACATCGATCAACGTGCAACGCCTCCGCGACCGTGGCGGCGCTGTGCTGGCCGGGCTCACGACCGCCAGCGAGTTCGGCGGTGTCAACGTGACACGCACGGTGCTCCACGGCGTGACGCGCAACCCGTGGAACACGGCCAAGACACCCGGCGGCTCGAGCGGTGGCACAGCGTCGGCCGTGTCGGGCGGCCTCGTCACCCTTGGCACGGGCGGCGACGGTGGCGGCTCGATCCGCATCCCCGCCGGCTTCACCGGCCTGGTCGGCCTCAAGGCCACCTACGGCCGCATCCCCCGCGGGCCGCGATCGACGATCGGCAACTTCACGGTCACCGTCGGTTGTCTGAGCCGGTCGGTGCGCGACACGGCGCGCTGGTTCGACGTGGCCAACGGCTACGACGCCCGCGATCAGTTCAGCCTGCCCCGCACCGAGGGATGGGAGCGCGAGCTCGGCAAACACATCGAGTCGCTGCGCGGCCTGCGAGTCGCCGTCGTGCCGGATTGGGGCGGCGCCGTCGTTGCGCCAGGCATGTGGGAGCTGCTCGATGCTGCGGCCGATCGGCTGATCGCCTCGACCGGGATGGTGCGAGTCGCCGGAGTGGACTCGTCGTTGCCGAGCATGGGCGCGGCGTGGAGCATCAGTGGCGGCATCGGCAGCTACGGCCAGCTGGCCGCCTTCTGGCCGGACTGCAAGGACGTGCTGACCCCCGAGATCCGCGGCAGCGTGCGGGTGACGAAGGAGCGCTACGACCTCGATGCCCGGGTCAAGATCGAGCAGCGGCGGATGGAGCTCAACGAGCGGATGGCGGCGATCTTCACCGAGGTCGATCTCGTCATCACCGCCAGCAACCCGGACGTCGCGTTCGCCGCCGAGGGACCGCTGCCGTCCGAGTTCGGTGGGATCACTGCCGGCGCCGGGAACAACGGGCGGCTGACGTTCCCCGCGAACATGCACGGCAACCCCGCTGTGTCGGTGCCGGCGGGAACCCTCGACGGGCTGCCGATCGGGATGCAGATCATCGGCCGGCACTACGCCGAGCAGCAGCTGCTCGACGCGGCACTCGTCTTCGAGCGCAATGAGCCGTGGCCGCTGGTCGCGCCGCTCGGCGCCACCCACAAATAGCGAAGCGTGCGCTTTCGTTAATAGACTCGCCTGATGGTCGACGCGGACACCTCGCCGGCGCGCCCGCGCCTCGACGCCGGTCAACGTGCGCTCGCCGTCGGGCTCGTGCTCAGCGTGACCCTGGTCGCGTTCGAGTCCACCGCCGTGATCACCGCATTGCCGACGATCACCGACGAGCTCGACGGACTCTCGCTGTACGGCACGACGATCGCCGCGTACATGCTCGCCGACCTGATGGCGCTGGTGTGGGCGGGTGAGACGGCGGACCGTCGAGGCGTGCGCCTGCCCTTCCTGGTGTGCATCGGTTTCTTCCTGTCCGGCCTGGTCGTCGCCGCGACGGCGCAGTCGATGATCGTCGTGGTGATCGGGCGCTTCCTGCAGGGTGCCGGCAGCGGCGGGTTCGCGCCGCTGTGCTACATCGCCGTTCGCCGGGCCTTCCCCGACGACCGGCAGGCGACGATGTACGCGTACATCAGCGCCGGCTGGGTGCTGCCGAGCCTGATCGCACCCGCGGTCGCCGGCATCATCACCGACACGCTCGGCTGGCGATGGGTCTTCATCAGCATCACGCCACTCGCGGTCATCGTCGCGCTGCTGACGTTCCGGGCGATGGGCACCATCACCGTGCCGACGCCGGTCGAGCGCAGGCCATCGCGCCTGCCCCGCGCCGTGCAGGCGGCCGGCGGCGTCGGTCTCATCGCTTTCGGTCTGCAGAGCCACCGCCTCGTAGTCGCCGGCGCGCTCAGCATCACCGGGGCCCTCGTCGCATTACCCGCGCTGCGACGGCTGCTGCCGACCGGCACGTTCCGCGCTCGGCGAGGCCTGCCGGCGATCATCTCGGTGCGCTTCCTGGCCACCGCCACCTTCCTCGGCGTCGACAGCTTCATCCCTCTTGCGGCCGACCGCTTCCACGGCGCCCGCCCGATCGTCCAGGGCTTCGTCGTCGCCGGCTCCGCACTGACGTGGAGCGCCGGCCAAGCGTTCGCGGCTCGGCGCGGCGCACGCCTGCTCCCCCAACGTGGTGCGGCGATCGGCTTCGGGTTCCTGCTCATCGGCGCTGCGTTGACCGCTCCGGTGCTGTCGCCGAGCTGGCCGCTGCCCCTGACGTTCCTGTCGTGGTGCGTCGGCGGGTTCGGCATCGGCATCCTCTTCAACCCCACCACCGTCGCCTCGATGGGCTACGCCGTCGAAGGCCAGGAGGGCGTCGTCAGCAGCCAGGTGCACCTCGCCGACTCACTCGGGTTCGGCATCATGAGCATCGTCGGAGGCGCCACCGTCGCGTTCGCCGAGCACACCTCGCTCGGCCTGCGCGGCGCGCTCGGGATCAACTTCGCGCTGGCGGGCGCGTGCGCGTGCACCGGACTGATCGCCAGTCGCCACGTGCGGACCAACACCACGTCGGCCTACGCCACGACCTGACCGGGGCTGTGGCGACTAACCAGCCAGGACGGCGCGGGCCACCAGGTCGGTACCGAACGCGGTGAGGATCGCGAGGTAGAGCAAGCCGGTAGCCGCCATCACCGCGGAGTAGTACTTCTCGCGCAGCGCACGCTGGGTCACGACGCACAGGATGAACGTGGTCACGGCGCACGCCACCCAGAAGTAGCCGAGCGTGCCGTTCCAACCGTCGGAGACGTGCCCGGACAGCACGCTGACCATGCCCGTCGGCAGCAACATCGCCGCGACCTCCACGGGCAGGACGTACTTGGTGACGCTGACGAGCTCGTTGAGCAGGCCACGCGGCAAACCGGGCTGGACGAGGTACCAGTGGCCGAGCAGCATCGCATCGGTGATCGCGCCGAGGAACGCAGCGCCGACGATCGTGCGGACCACCGCGACGAGGTCGTTGCCGCCCGCGCCGACGCCCGCCGCGACGAGTCCGACCACGCCGATCAACGGCGCGACGAGATCGAGCACCGGGGGGAACTCCACCCTGCCGTCGACGCGCTGCGGAGCGGCGCGTTCGATCCCGGTCATCGCCGCCACCCGCTCGGTGCGTCGATCGTGCTCGTCGTCCTGGCCCCGCACACCGGCCTTGCGGCGGGTGACGGAGACGACGAACGCGACGAGAGCGGCGAGCACGACACCGACCGAAGCCACCTCTCGAACGGGCTCCACCCCGAACGCGAGCCCGCACACGAACGAGCCGGCAGCCAGCAACAGGTAGGTGCCGCGGAGCAACCAGCCGTAGCCGATGCCAACGAGCCGGCGGCGGGTGGTGAACCACAAGAACAGCAGTCCACCGACCGCCCACTGCAAGAGCACGGTGGCGGCATCGACGCGGATCACGAACGACGACGATACGGCCGAGGGCCGAGCACGCCACCGTTCGGCGGGTCGCAGCCCCTACGCTCGCAGCCGTATGCGCTCCCCCCGCCCCACCGCCTTCGTCATCGCCCTCGCCGCCTCATCGCTGCTGCTCACCGGGTGCTTCACGGGCAAGCGCGCCCACTTCTCGAACGAGTCGGATGCCCCGACGTCAGCGGTCAGCGACCCCGCGATCCAGGCGGTGCTGGCTCAGCTCGCGGCGTCGAACACCAGCCCGTACACAGCCAACTACACCGTGCTCACCAAGTACGGCAACACCACCACGACCGCGTCGGTGGCCCAGATGGATGCGACCACACGGTCGATCACGATTGGCCACGTCCGGTTCCTGGATCAGCAATCCGGCGCGCAGACCTGCGAGCTCACCACCGGCGCGTGCGAGACGGGCGTGCTCGACGAGCGGGTCAGCGACACCCAGATCACCCACGACTTCTACTCGTCGTCGGCGGCACTGCGGCTTCGCCAAGACGTCAACACGATGGTCAGCGCCGCAGTCGGTTCGACGAAGGAGATCGCCGATCAGGCCGCGACGTGCGCGCTCGTCCACTTCACGGATGGCGACAAGACGTACTGCTCGCTGGCCAACGGCCTGCTGGCCGAGCAGGACACGCCGGACGTGCGCATCGAGCTCACGGGGTTGACCACCGCGGCCGACGCGTCGTCGTTCACGCCTTCGCAGTGACGGTGTTGGTGTCCCGGCCGCTGCGCAGCAACGTCCCGGGCCGGGCGTCGAGCAACTCACCGTCGGCCACGCACTCGATCCCGTTGACGAACACGTTGGAGATGCCGACGCCCTCGCCGTAGACACGGCCTGCGCCACCGGGAAGATCGAACTTGGTGAAGACCTCGCCGGGCCCGATGGCCTGTGGATCGAACACGATCACGTCGGCGGCATTGCCCTGGGCGAGCACACCTCGACCCTTGAGCCCGTAGAGCGCTGCCGGCGCTCCGGTGAGGTAGTGCACGGCCTCCTCCAGCGGCAGCAGGGAGCGCTCGACGGTCGTGCGCGCGATGAGCGTCGTCGCGTAGCTGAAGCTGTCGATCATGTCGAGGTGCGCTCCCGCGTCGGACGCACCGACGATCGCGCGCGGATCGCGCCAGACCTCCACCCGCTTCTCCCAGCTGGCGTCGGTCTGCCCGGTGTCGGCGCTGGCGATCACCGTGTTGAGGTCGTCGTCGATGGCGATGTCGCACAGCACGTCCCACGGCTCCTTGCCGAGCGCAGTGGCGATCGCGCCGAGGGTCTGGCCTTCGTACGGCTTCCACCGCGAGCTGAACGTCTCGAGCAGCGTGTAGGTGCTCCAGTTCGCCAATGACTTGAGGTTGCTGGTCGGGCTCTGGGCGAGGTCGTTCATGTGCTTCCTACCGGCAGGATTGCGCAGCATCGCCAGCTTCTCCGCCGGAGGCAGCGCCATCAACTTGTCCCAGCCGGGGAGGATGTCGAGCACGAATCCGCTGCGCAGGTTGAGCCGCAGCCGGAACGTGTCGGGCAACGTCAGCGCCAGGACACGACCGCCCTTGGCCTCGGCGATGTCGCCACCGCTCAGCTGGTGCTGCACGTGCTCCCAGTTCTGGGCCTGGACGGCGAGCAGGTTCCAGTTCAGTGGACGGTTGGCCGCGACGCTCATGTCGGCCATCAGTTCGAACGTGGCATCGCTGAACGGACCGACCTGGGGGATGAACTCCAGGGTCGTGCCGGGGAACTCACGCACGACGCTGCACAGGGCCAGCACCTCGGCCCGGCTCGCATGTCGCGATGGCACCGGGACACCGGTGTGATCGTTGTGCGAGGTGGACCACGTCGACGAGAAGCCCATCCCACCGGCGGCCAGACCGTCGCGGAGGAGCTGCACCATCTGGCCCAGCTCGTCGGCCGTCGCTTCGCGCTCGGTCGCAGCTTCCTTCATCACGACCCGGCGGATCGCCGAGTGGCCGACGAGGAACCCGGCGTTCGGCATCAACGTGCCGTCGAGGCGGTCGAGGTACTCGGCCGTGCTGGTCCAGTCCCACGGCACTCCCTGCTGGAGCGATTCGAGTGGCATGCCTTCCACTCGGGCCAGCATCCGCATCAGGTAGTCGCCGTCCTCGCCGGTGAGCGGGGCGATGGTGAAGCCGCAGTTGCCGCCCATCACCGTGGTCACGCCGTGCAACGGTGACGGGCTCAGCGTCGTGTCCCAGAAGGCCTGCGCGTCGTAGTGGGTGTGGATGTCGATGAAGCCGGGCGCGACGATCTGATCGGTGGCGTCGATGGTGCGGTGTGCCGGCTCGGCGACCGCCCCGATCTCGACGACCACGCCGTCGCGGATGCCGACGTCGGCCCGAACGCCGGCCGCCCCTGTGCCGTCGATGACCGTGCCTCCGGTGATGACCACATCCAACATGTCGGACCCCCTGGTTCGATCGCTCGACCGCGACGCTATGCCCGTGGTCAGGTCCATGTTGCACCGGGGGCCCCTGATCTTGAAGACTGCAGCCGTGCCAGAACAGATCCCCTTCGTCGAGTACCTCCAGCTGGGTGACCACCCTCATCTCGTGGCCAACGAGTGCACGTCCTGCGGCGCCCGGTTCTTCGATCGACGCAACGCCTGCGCCTCGTGCTTCGCCACCGAGTTCCGCAAGGTCGACATCGCCACCGAAGGAACCGTCAAGGCGTTCACGATCGTTGCGTTCGCGGCACCGGGCGTGCCCGTGCCGTTCGTCGCCGCCCTCATCGATTGCGACGGCACCAGCGTTCGCGGCAACCTCGCCAACGTGCAGGCCGATCCCGAGCACGTCACCCTCGGCATGAAGGTGCGGCTCACCACCGTGCCGGTCGGCATCGACGAAGCCGGCACCGAGGCGATCAACTTCGCTTTCGAACCGGCTGCCTGAGTTCTTCCGTAGCGTTTCTCTCAACCACTTCCGTATCAAAGGAGCAGGCGATGGC
>JAOBWO010000056.1 GCA_025463415.1 Acidimicrobiales bacterium
CAGGGCATCAAGAAGGGCGTGCTGGAGCTCGCCGACATCGTGGCGATCAACAAGGCCGACGGCAAGCACGTGCACGAGGCAAAGTTGGCGGCGCGCGAGCTGGCCGATGCGCTGCACCTGTTGCAGCCGGCCAACGCCGACTGGTCACCGCCGGTGCTGACGTGCAGCGGCCTCGACGACACCGGGCTGGACGACGTGTGGGCCCAGATCACCTCGCACCGGGAGACGTTCGAGCGCACCGGAGCCTTGGCCAGCAAGCGCACCGCCCAGCAGGTGCGGTGGATGTGGGCCGCGGTCGAGGACCAGTTGCTGGGCCGGCTCAAGGCCGACGCGCAGGTCCGCGCCGTGGCCGATGAGCTGGTCGACGCGCTCGGCCAGGGCTCGACCACACCGACCCGTGCGGCGGCGCAGATCCTGGCGACGTTCCAGCGCGTTCAGGATCGCCGAACCGGCCTCACCAGCTGACCGGAACGAACATCGGCGTCGTGCACGCCGTCCACCTGGATCGGCACACCGTTGACGAGCACATGGCGAACGCCTTCTGGCCGGTCAGCCGTGATCCGCTCCGAGCCTGCGGGAAAGTCGGCGATCCGGCGCAGCGGACCGGGGGCGACCGTTGCTGCGTCGAACACCACGACATCGGCCCACGCGCCGACCTGCAGACGGCCGCGATCGGCGAAGCCGAACAGGTCCGCCTGCACAGATGTGAGCCGGCGCACCGCTTCTTCGAGCGAGACGAGCTTGCGGTCGCGCACCCAGTTGCCGAGGTAGTCGGTGGCCTGAGGTGCATCGCACAGCTGTCCCACATGAGCACCGGCGTCAGAGAGGCCGAGCGTGCAGTGCTCCTCGACCAGCACCTTGGCCACCTCGTCCGGATCGTCGTTGGCGACGAGGCAGGCGACACGCATCGTCAGCTCCTCCCCCGCGAGGTCGAGCAACACGTCGAGCGGGGTCGATTGCCGCTCGGCGGCGAGGTCCGTGATCCGCCGGCCGACCAGCTCGGGGTGCTTCGCCGACTCGGCGATCTCGTAGGTCTCCCAGCGCGGCACGCCGAACGCAGCGTGCTCCCAACCCGCGAGCGCTGCATCGCGCCAGACCGGATCTGCGTAGGCCGCACGCCGGGCAGCGACGTCGCCCGCCATCAGATCGCCGAAGCTCGGGTTCACGTTCAGGGTGAACGGCTCGGCCATCGACATCGAGAACCGCAGCGGGCGCGGCGAGACCTGCGGCCAGACCTCGGCACCGGCCGCCCATCCGGCGCGGTTGATCTCCATCAGCCGAAGGTGGCTGCCGGTCGGCATCGTCAGCATCGCGGTGTAGGTGAAGGGCACCCCGATCTGCGGCTGCAGTTCGTACAGGTCGTCGATGCCGAGCGTGCCCCCGGGCGTGAACGCAGCGACCCCGCGACCGACCTCGCCGACGGTCGTCAGCAGCGCGACGATCTCGGCGCGGTCGGCGAGCCGGCTCGGCACCGGCTTCCCGCCGGCACCGCGGTGAGTGGGCGCGAAGCTGGTCGCGAACCCGGCTGCACCGGCTTCCAGCGCCTCGTGCAGGATCTCCTGCATCTCGCCGACCTCCTCGGCGGTCGCGGCGCGCTCGTAGGCGTCGTCGCCCATCGCGAACAGGCGCAGCGCGGTGTGACCGATGTACGCGGCGAAGTTGAGCCCGAGGCCACTCGCCTCGACCGATGCGAGGTACTCGGGGAAGGTCGAGAAGGAATCCCACGGCACGCCGGCCGTCAACGCTGCGACGTCCATGTCCTCGACCTGTTCGAGTGTGCGCGCGATGAGGTCGTGGTGCTCGGGCCGTGTCGGCGCGATCGAGAACCCGCAGTTGCCTGCCACCACCGTCGTGACACCGTGGAAGCACGACGGCGTCAGGCCCGGGTCCCAGAAGACCTGCGCGTCGTAGTGGGTGTGGATGTCGATGAACCCCGGCGCGACGACGCAGCCGGTTGCATCGAGGATCCGGTCGCCGTCGAGACCCGGGCCGACGGCGGTGATCCGACCGGCATCGATCGCCACATCGGCCAGCACCCCCGGTGCTCCCGTCCCGTCAACGACCAAGCCACCACGGATCACGATCTCACTCATCCGCCCATTGTTGACACGCTGCAGCGCCTGGGCCGCTGTCGTGCTCGACTCGCACGGTTCAGCGGCGATGGCGGCGGGTACCGGGCGGACATGACGCTGCGATTCGGCACCGATCAGGAGCCGGGCATCCGCCGCCGCGGCACCAAGCGGTTCACCTACATCAACGAAGCAACCGGACGAAGCCCGTCGCAGAGCGACCTCGAACGGATACGCAGGCTCGTGATCCCGCCGGCGTGGACCGACGTGTGGATCGCCGTCGATCCGGACAGCCACCTGCAGGCCACGGGCCGCGACGCGCGGGGACGGAAGCAGTACCGCTACCACGAGGTGTTCACCTCGAGCCGCGCCGAGCACAAGTTCGCCGACCTCGTGCCGTTCGGTTTCGCCCTCGGCTCGCTGCGCGCTCGGGTGGCTCGCGATCTGGGCCGTGACGACGTCGACCATGACCGTGTCGTCGCCACGGTGGTGCGACTGCTCGACGTCACCAGCCTCCGGATCGGCAACATGGAATACGCCCGCACGAACGAGTCGTTCGGTCTCACCACACTGCGCAACCAACATGCGGCCGTCCGCGGTTCGACCATCCAGCTCTCGTTCCGAGGGAAGTCGGCGCACGACTTCGACGTGCAGGTCGAGAACGCCCGACTGGCCAAGATCATCCGGCACTGCCAGCACCTGCCCGGGCAGCAGCTGTTCGAGTACCGCAGCGAGTCCGGCGAGATCCGCCGGGTCGGCTCCCAGGACGTCAACGACTACCTCACCGCCCACGCCGGCGCAGGCGTGACGGCGAAGACGTTCCGCACGTGGAACGCGACGACGCGGGCGGCCGCCGGCTTGGCCGCGACGGGTGTGCACGAGGAGTCGCCCACGGTGCCGACGGTGAACGCCGTCATCGATTCCGTCGCCGACCACCTCGGCAACACACGCGCGGTCTGCCGGAACAGCTACGTGCACCCGGCGGTCATCGAGGCCTACGTCGACGGGACGCTGCCCCGGGCCTGGAGCCGCCCCGTCGCCAACAAGCCGAGCGGGCTGACCGTGGCCGAACGCAAGACCCTCCGGCTGCTCCGCCGGCGAGCGGGCACCGCGAGCTGACCGATCGACGTGCGGAGCCAGGGCCGTCGGCGCGGGCGCCGCATTCGTGGGGCGTCGTGTTTACCGAACGCTCTGACTGGAAAGAATTTGGGTGTCCGGTACATGCCGGCACACAAGCCAAGGAGACCTCCCCTCATGATCGGTTTCATCCTCTTCCTTCTCGTCATCGGACTGGTGGCCGGCTTCCTCGCTCGCCTGCTCGTTCCGGGCCGGGATTCGATGAGCGTCGGACAGACGATCCTGCTCGGCATCGTCGGCTCGTTCCTCGGCGGCTTCATCGGGTACGCCCTCTTCCACAAGGACGGCCAGGACGGCGCCTTCCAGGCATCCGGACTCCTCGGGTCCGTGGTCGGCTCGATCGTCGTACTGCTCGTCTGGCGCGCGGTCAACGGTCGGCGTCCGCTGCACCACTGATCCACACGCACACCGTTCCCCCGCTGAGGGCGCCTCGCACGAGGCGCCCTCAGTCGCGTCCGGGGTTCGATCAGCCGGCGACGAAGTAGCCGGTGACGTCGGCCAAGAGCTCGGTGGCGGCGGTGGTGTACAGACACACCTTCCCGTCGGCACCGACCTTGGAGATGACTGCGTTCGGTACCGTCTGCCCGGCCGTGTAGTTGACGCTCGAGGCGTTCGGACGATCGCTGCCACACGGGAAGACCGTGATGAACCCGGCGTCCTGCGGGCCGGTCACGGTCACGTTCAGCACCACCGCCGTCGCCGAGCTCGGCACGTTGCCCCGGCCGGTCACGACCAGTTCGGTGGTCGAGGCGGTCGGTCGGGTGCCGATCCCGTTGGCCCCGCCATCGACTGTCGACATGCCCAAGCGAGACTCGAGCAGGCGCGCCGGCACCACCGACGTGAACGAGGACGCGGCGGGGAAGTAGCCGGTGACATCGGCCAGCAGATCGGTCGCTGCGCTCGTGTAGAGGCACACCCTTCCACCGGGGCCGACTTTGGAGATCACGGCATTGGGCACGGTCTGTCCGGCCGTGAAGTTCACGCTCGAGGCGTTCGGACGGGGGCTGTCACATGGGAACACCGTGATGAATCCGGCGTCCTGTGGCCCGGTGACCGTCACGTTGAGCACGACCGAAGCAGCGTCGGCCGCAACACCACCGCGGTTGGCGACGACGAGCTCGGTGGTGGAGCCGATCGGACGGATGCCGATCGAGTTGGACGCGTTGTCGACCGTCGACATGCCTGATCGAGACTCGAGCAAGCGTGCGGGCACGAGTGGCACGTAGGACGATGTCGCGGTGAACTGCCCGGTGACGTCGACCACGAGGTGCAGCGCGGCGGTGGTGAAGAAGCAGACCTGGCCGCCCGCCCCCACCTTGGTGATGACAGCGTTCGCGACGGTCTGCCCAGAGACGTAGTTGAGGCTGGACGCGTTCGGCTGAGTGGCGCCGCACGGGAACACGGTGACGAAGCCGGCATCGGTGGTCTCGGTGACGGTGACGTTCAGCACCACGGCCGACGCATCGGACGCGACACCGCTCCGACCGTTGACCAACAGCGGGGTGACCGAGCGCACCGTGCGCTGGCCCATGTTGTTGAACGTCCCGTCGGCGGTCGAGAGCCCGGGCCGCGTCTCCATCAGCCGAGCGGGCACCAACGGGATGAACGTGGGTGTCACGTCCGGCGAGGGACCCGCCACCGCCACGGGCGCCGTCGCAGCCGAGTCCGGCCCGGCTCCGCCGACGTTGATCGCCTTGACGGTGAACGTGTAGGTGCCCGCCGAGAGCCCGATCACGGTGCAGGTCAGTGCTGCAGCCGGGGCCGCGCAGGTCTTGCCGCCGGGAGACGCAGTCACGATGAAGCCGGTGATCTCCGCTCCCCCAGCCGAACCCGGTGGGGTCCACGTGACGGTTGCCTGCCTCGGCGAGGACGAGACAGCCGACGGCTGGCCGGGCGCGCTGGGAACCGCCGGCGTCGTGCCGGCGGTGATCGTGAAGTTCGCATCGGACGTGTCGAAGAAGATGCCCGGGTTGGCGCGGACCATGATCCGAGCCTGCGTCGTCGCGATGTTGGCGATCGTCACGCTCTGGCTGCCGTCGTTCGGGGTCCCCGAGGACAGCGTGACCGGGTAGGTCAGCCCACCGTCCGTGGAGAGCAGGATGTCGACGTTGGTCGCGCTGTACGGCGCTGCTGTCGTGCCGGCGACGTTCCACGTGACCACCACTGGCGCTCCACCGACCGAGCTGCTGCCACCGTTCGGCGAGGCGAGGGTGAACGGCGTCGCGCCGGCCACGTTCACCGAGACATCGGTGCTGTTGACGCCACCGGCGCTCACGCGGTTGTCACGCACGGTGCCACGGAAGTGCATCGTGCGCGCGGTTGTCGGCAGGTACTCGGACAGGCAGGCGAGGCCGGTCGGGAGCGCCGGGCACGTGCCCGTGGCGGCATTGGTCTTGCCCGCTGCGATGGTGGCGAGGCTGGGGAAGTAACGGACCGGAGACGTCGTCGGTGTGAAGGAACGGAACAGGGCACCGTTCGGCTTCGGCTGCGCCGCCAGCGGTCGCGGTGTCGGCGTACCGTCGTACTGCTCCCAACCGTAGGTCAGCGCGTCACCGTCGGCGTCGTCACCCTGAGCTGTCAGGGCGAACGGTGTCTGCGGCGGGATCGCGAAGCTGGCCCCACCCACCGAGGCCACCGTCGGCACGCTGTTGCCGCTTGCCGAGGAGGTGCCCGCCTGAGACGAGTTGGAGATCACGGCCTCGATCTCGTCGAAGCTCTTCGCATGGAAGTACGGGTCGGACGAGTTCGACGGGAAGTGGCTCTGCAGGTCGTCGGAGTTGCAGATGCCCGCGTAGGCCATGATCGTCGAGCCGCTGCCGGGTTCCATCGCCGCACTCGGCTCCGCGTTGCCGCTGCAGGAACCCTGCGAACCGTTGAACGTGTGGTTGCCGCCGAACTCGTGACCCATCTCGTGGGCGACGTAGTCGATCCAATACGCGTCGCCGGTCGGGTTCGGCAGGCCGGTCACACCCTGGGCCTTCTGACCAGTCACGCCGACCACCCCGAGCCCGGCGAGGCCGCCCGATGACGTCGTGAAGATGTGGCCGACGTCGTAGCCGGCGTCACCGATGATGCCGTCGGTGACCGTTTGGTTCTGGTCGATCGCCACCCCAACGTCGCTGTTGTTGATGCCGTCGTCGGTGGTCGTGAAGATCAGCTTGTTATCGTCGGCGATCAACTGCAGCCGGACGTCGAGCTCGATCTGGTAGATGCCGGTCACGCGGTTGACCGCTCGGACGACCTCTGCGAGCACGGTGGCGGGGGTGTTGCCGAAGTGCGCGGAGTACTCGTTGGTCGTGGTCACCGCGAGCCGGTACGTGTGCAACGTCCCACCTGCGCTTCGCCGCGCGGTCGCGGCGATCGCCGGATCCGCGGGCCGTGCCTCGCCGGGCAGATCGACGTCGGTGAAATCGCCATGGGTGTTGATCAGGTCGGCGCGGTAGTAGCTGACGTACACGCTGTCGTCGAGGTGGTACAGCGGGTCGATGTACCAGGTGCCCTTCGGCGTCAAGATCTGGGCATGGAAGCCCAGCGGTCCCTGATCGAGGCGGAGGGATGCCGTTGGGTCGTCGATGCCCTGACCGACATACGTGGTGATCTCGGGGAACTTGGCGGCGAGGCCTGGCGCCATCAGGGCCGTCTCCTGGATGGAGAAGTGCTCGAACCCGCCCGCCGGTGACGGCAGCGCGACCACGGACTCCGCGGAACGTGCCGCCGTGGCGAACTCGGCAGGCGCGCCCGCGAGGACTCCGGCCATGCCGCCCGCGTCCAGCGTCAACGGGCGCGACGTGACGGCGTCGATGTCGACCTCGTGCCTGGCCAGCTCCGCACCCGTCGGACGTGGCGCAGCTGACCACAGCCCAGCGCCGTCGTCCGCCGCACCAGCGGCCGACACCGACGTCGGCAGGATCGCGAGCGCCGCTGTCAGGAGCATCGTCGCCGATGTCAACTTCAGGGCGTGCCGAGCCGCACGCACCGAACATGGAAGTGCCATCTCTTTACCCGTTTCTCGTCTCGGACCCGCCCACGATGCAGCGGACCCGACCAGCCGAAAGTAGTCGACTCGGATCGGCGGGCGGAACACAGCCACGCAGACTCAGCCGCACGGTCCATCCTGAGCCGGCACGATCTCGCCGGCTGCGGTGATGTCGTATCCCGCCGATTGGTTACGGAGGAAGCCGTCCTCGACGAGTTGCGACTCGGTCGGCGATGTCGTACCGCCGTGCATCGCGAGCCATGACTCCACGACCGTCTGCAGGTCCACCCGTTCGATGCCGCAGGGACCAGTGCTCAATCCGCCGATGGTCTGGGTGTTCGTCGGCGGCGGATCGTTCGACGACGTCACCGCGTCCGCTCGGTTGACGACGACGTAGACCGCGCTCGCAGCCAACGCGACGAGGAGCGCGACGACGATCCAGCCTCTACGGCTCTTCCGCTGCGGGGCGACGGGGCGCGGCACGGTCACCGTGAAGGTTGGTCGTTGCACCACGGGCTCCATCGGCCTCGGGATCGCAGCGGGCGCGGCGGGAGGCAGCCGCGGGGCGAACCTGGGCTCGACCGGCGCCGGCACAGACGGTGGCGGGAGCGCCGTACCGATCCGTGCCTCGTCGTCGTTCATCCGCCCACATCCTTTGGAGGATCCATCAGTGGATCGGCACCGATGTGCCCGGGCTTGAGCCCGCAGGCGGGGGTCACGTCGGGTCGACGCGCGCGATGCTGTCGTCATGGCGAAGTACGACCTGCTGTTCGAGCACCTTTGTCACGGATCCAACGACGCGATCTCGATGTCCTTCGACGAGATCGAGGGGCTGGTGGGTCCGCTGCCCGCCTCAGCGACACGGCAGCGGGCGTGGTGGGCCAACGAAGTCGGCGGCACTCGCCACGTCCAGTCGAACGCGTGGCTGAACGCCGGCCGCGAGGTCGAGGCCGTCGACCCCGATCGGCGCACGGTCCGCTTCAGCGCGCCGCGTTGGCGACGGGGTGCGTGAACGGCGGAGGACCCGACCGCATCGGCCGGGTCCTCGTTGCATTCACTCAGCGCGCTCGAAGGGACTCGAACCCCTAACCGCTTGATCCGTAGTCAAGTGCTCTATCCATTGAGCTACGAGCGCAGATGTCGGTTGTTGAGTGTAGTCGCTGGCTCCGCCAACCGACACACGCAAATCTCGGTCGGGGCACAGACGGTGTGAGATGTCGGCTGATCGGGTATCCAACCGGCATGTTCGGCCCTCGCACGCTCTCTCGTCCACTGCTCGCCGCGGCGTTCGTCGCCGGAGGCATCCAGACCCTTCGAGCTCCGAAGGCGGTCATCCCGGCCGCAGAGGAGGTCGGAGTGCCGATCGCCGAGAAGGTCGGGCTGCCGACCGACCCGGAGCAGTTGATCAAGATCAATGCGGGCGTGCAGGTGGGCGCCGGCGCGCTGCTGGCGCTCGGCTTCTTCCCGCGGGCTGCGTCGCTCGCGTTGGCGGCATCGCTCGTGCCGACCAGCATCGCGGGCCATCCGTTCTGGAAGGAGAAGGATGCCGACGCTCGGGCCGCGCAACGGATGCAGTTCTTCAAGAACGCGTCGATGCTCGGCGGCCTGCTGGCCAGCGCGCTCGACACGGGTGGCCGACCGTCGGTGTTCTGGTCCGGCCGCAAGGCCGCCGGGCGCGCCGCCGGTTCGATCTCCAGCGCGGCGCAGTCGGTGGCGGGCACGGTCGGCAACGCCGTCCAAGCGCTGCCTCACTGAAGCGAGCTACAGGGCCCAGGGGCCCCAGCCGCCAGCGCGTAGGTACATCGCGTAGGCCGCGTAGGCATTCACCTGTGGGTCGTACAACCTCGAGTCCGAGGTGATGCCCCACGAGACCAGCGACGACTTGTTGGCCGTGAAGTAGATCTGGAACAAGCCGTAGCAGCAGGAGTTGCGCACGGTGGGAACGAGGTTGCTCTCGCGAGTCGCGATGCGCACGGCTTCGTCCTCGAGATCGTCCGGCCACACGTTGCGGATGATCTGCTCGACCTCGGCACGGCTGTAGTT